>NZ_JASPKB010000001.1:0-523147 GCF_030232515.1 Corynebacterium sp. MSK004
GAAGCACTCACATCAGCTACACTGACCCGAGCAGCATAGCTAACCCCCGACGTGTCTACTTTCCGGGGGTCAGGCCCAAGCCCGTCGATTGCTAGAGAGTTTCAATCGGCGCTTCAGTGACGTTCTGATGGAGGAACAACAGCACGCTATCAACTGAGGGGTGGGCATTGTTCGTGCCCGCGCCCACTCCTTGAGCGCGTGTCATATTGACTCACGCGCCACTGAACACACTCCGCGCCTACCAAATCGCATCACTCTCAAACCACTTCAACTCGCGCCCGAAGACACAAACGCGCACGAAAAGATTTTTCAAGAAATTTTTCTCCCTGCTCACACGCTGTTTTCCTACGTTCTCGCGCACTTGCAAAACGCAATAATGCGATATCGCCAGTTTCACGCTCCGGCGCTCGCTGGTTGATTAATACCACCTCACCACCAACCCCATCCTGCACCAACGCACACTTGCGAACCGAAACAGACGTGTAATTAATCGTCTACCTGCACCTACTAGGTAATTGCGCTTTATATTTATTAACACCTACTAGGTAGTCACACCCGTGCCACCTCGAACGATCCACCAGTGCGCACCAACAAGCACGATCCGCACATTTCGACGTATCTAAATCCTTTGTCCTGCGGTTGAGTTGTTCATGTCACCGCAACGACACACAAACTTCTTGACAGTCGAGAAGTGTTGCGGACCGACGAACAAGTAAAGGAATTGTGTACTGATGAAAACGACTACAACTAACAACCGCTCCCAGCAACAACGAGCAGCGAAGAAACCACCAGTGTTTCCCGTGCAGGTACGAATGGCGCACTCGGAAAAGTGGAACATCCGTGGAAATCCGAAATCCACCCACAATCCTGATCACCCGATTGTGGTCCTAGAAGATGACCCAATCTCGCTCATCGAGCAGGTATGCGAACTCGTTCCTCCTATGCCAACAGGGAAGAAGGGACTGATCTATACCGATTGGACCACCAACGTTCACCCAACAGAACTTCTTTTTAAGATCGGGAAAGATGCCGAATCGGGAAACACCTCGCTCAACAGTCCTGTGATCTACTCGGGATCGCCTTCGATGCAATACAACGGCGGGATCTTCCTCTATCACGACGGAACACTAGATGACATTTGGCATCAATTGGCTTATGCGCTGCACTCGATTGCAGGTGGTGGGTTTATCGTTCTGCCGGATGCATCTGGGTTTGCGAAGTTTTGCATGATCGCGGTGATGAACGGGTGGGAGAACTTCTTACCCGGTGAGTCATTTGCTGACTTGGCTGCTCGCTTAGACGAAGAGGAGGGGCGCGAGTCTGAAGGTGTATCTCAAAATGACTTACGCCCCATACCTGCGCCAATCCCACCCGCGCCACATGCCACTACCGGCTAAAACGCTTCCGGTATTCCTCCCAGCGCTTCCGGTCACGCTCTTGCAAGCGCTTGTGCTCATGCTCGCGCCAGAACTCCGGCGCGTCCTTATACGGGCGCGCCTTCTCCGGTGCCCATAACGGGCGCGACATAGCGACCTCTAACCGGGCAATAGTTTCACTATCCGCCCATCTCCTGGCACGAATCATGTCCATGATCACCGGAAGATCCACGCCGACCATTTCAGCGAATCGCTTGTAGGTAGGCGGGGTAATCCGCCCGCGCTCCATCTGGACATGGATCTCCCGATCCAGGTTGCGCGCAAGGGTGATCAGTTTCCAGTCCAGCGGGGACGGGGAGAACTGTTCTTCCAATTCCTCATCAGTCAACTGCATCCAGTTCGGATGACGTTTTCCGAACGGCATCCGCTTTTTACGTCCGGGGCTACCCGGTTCTACCTCACTCATCAGGAGGTGATCTCCACACAACAACTATCCATAAAGAAAGGCTTATCTATGCTCAACATCAAACCGTGGCTCGCTGATTTTCTCGGCGTGCTGCCCCCACAAACGAAAACCGCTGGTGTGTTCAAGTCGCGCCAGAAGTTCCCCATTAATCCAGCGCTCACCCCGGATGACGCGCCCAATGGATGCGTGAGAAATCCCGGAACTGCGGGCGAAATCGTGCATGGAATTAATCACTCCCGCCCGTTCCAGCGTTTCCAGCATGCACTCTATATTCCTTGCGACCTCAACGGCGCGAGCAAGCACGGGGTCATCAACTTCGACCTGGCTAAATCGCGTCCCCTGATTACACCCCGCGAGATCGCGGGGACGAGTGGTTGGAGCGCGTCCGGACATGCCCACCAGTCTACGGGGGTGGCAGCATGAGCACGCAATACACACTCGATGACGCGCGCAACCAGGTAGGCGCTTACGTCCCCTCCCCCACTACGGTCTCCCCTGACGATTGGGAGCAATTGCGCCCCACGATCACGAAAATGGTCATAGACGTGTTCTCCTACGCCGACAAGAACCCTCACACGGTGAAACTCACGCGCGATAACGTGACGAACTTCCTCACTGTGCTCACTGGACACACCGCGCGCATCCTTGCAGAACACGGCAGTCTTGACGATGTTGACTTATTCGATCCGGAAACCATTGCATGGAGCGTGAATCAACTACATCTCAAGCAAGCGACGAAAGAAGAACGAAAACGACACCTCACCACTATTGGCAACGTCCTTACCGCTATCGGAACACGTACCTGGAAAACGAACGCTCGTCACACTGATGAGCAGTACAAGCCGTACTCACCCGATGAAGTATCCGAGATAATCCGTTCGCTCGATGCACAATCAACGCCCTTAAAGCGCGAGTGCGTGCGCGTGGCGGTCACACTTGGACTTGCAGGTGTGACAACCGATGAAATCATTCTTATTCGCGCTCGTGATGTGCATGACGGTTTTATCGTGTCCGTTGACGTGAACGGGCGAACACACGCGATTGCCCCGTCACTGTCTGATCGTTTTCTTCAGATCGTCCACGAACGTGAACCCGATGAGTTTGTGTTCTGCCCCTCTCGCAAGCGAGATCCACAAGCGGTGTCCGAATACATGTACCGATTCAAACGTGGACCGAATCTTCCGCCAGTCAACGTGCGAAGACTCGTCGCGACATGGCGTGTCAACCTAATCAAGAGCGGGATTTCATATGAAGCGTTCCATGCTCTTACAGGCAAGTCCATGCACATCTACCAGCGCACCCGTGCGATTGCACCACTTGATACAGGCGCTCTCGTGGAGTTTGCAGCGATTGCAACGGATTTAACGCTAACCGGAAGAAACGTGGTGTCCGACTCTCGTGTGCATCGTCCGGAAGAGCCAAGTACCAAAAAGTGTCAACCTACGGAGTTGACAATAATCGAGGGAGGGCGCAATTAATGCTCCTGACCTTGACATATCCCATTGTGGCATGGCAGACTCTAGTAAGTTTCGTTCCATTTGGAACGTGTTTTGCGCTAAAGGAGTCCTTCACACTGTCCGAGTTGTTATCCGCATCCGTTTACATGAGCACTTACCAGCCAACCGTGCTCGACATGCATGATTGGCAACAGGTTCGCACCTTCGTGTCTGAGTGTGTCGTGTCCACCTACCCCGAAGCATCCGGCGATACGTTACGCAAGATTGCACTCGGGGTTGCACGACTTGCAATTGACGCACTTCACCACGGCTACGATCTCGTACCCGAGCAGGTGTTTGACGCGGACTTCATAGCCTTTCACGTTTCGAATTTGAATCTTTCCACGCATACGTTGTCCTCGTTGGAGTCTAAGTTGGAAAAGGTTGGGCGCACAGTCTCGATGACGTGGAACGGGAGAGATGATAAAGTCTCCTACCCCACCAGCCTTGCCAACGAGCCTTATGACGATAACGAGGTCGCTTACTTGAACCAGTGGGCGAGCGCGTTAGCGACGGATCGCGCTCGCGAGAACGCTCACGTTCTGCTTGCGCTTGGACTGGGCGCGGGACTGCGTAACTGTGAGGTCGATTCGCTCACGGTTAAGGACGTGGAGATTACTCGCGCGGGTGTGGTGGTGTATCCACACGGCTATCGCGGGGCGGGGAAACGTTATGTTCCCGTGTCGGCTGATTACGCTGACACGCTCTGTGATGCGATAGCAGGACGCGCGCAGGATGAGTTTGTCTTTCTGCCGGGAGATCGTGTTACTGGGCGCTCGTGCGCGTCTGATTTCGTGCGACGGGTGCGCTTAGCGCACGTTCCGGTCACGTTATCGAGAATGCGTACCACCTGGATTGTGCGATTGATGAAAGCGCATATTCCGGAAGCAGCGATTTGTGAAGCGTCAGGTTTGCGCGATCTTCAGCATTACGTGAAGTATCGCGAGCGTGTAGGGGCGGTAAGTGCGCGAGCCTTTGAAAATCAGATCCGCTACGCGGGTACGGACACGCCCCCAGCATTGCGTGCGATCTAGGCGCGTGCGTTGGGCGCGGGTGCGTGCTCGTGATTCATTTTGACTCACACCACCCCCTCCCCCACCCGGCACACTCCCTTACCTAACCACAACTTCATTATCGAACATACCAACGAATTAATACCAAGAAAGGAGGTGTCCGCGAGATGCCACAACCTCAACCCATTACGATCTACTCATCCACGATCCATGTCAGCCAGATTCAGGCGGTGGCACAAATCGTGGACACTTCCGGCGCGGTCGAAATGATCACTGCATGGGTAGACGAATCCCGCGCAGACAAACACCCAGGTGGCGCGAAACCATACATTTCCATCCGCACGGCACTGATGATCATGCTCGCGCTCGGCGTGGAAGCGTCCCCGCTACTAATCACCGAAGGCTCGCGTCTGATTTGCGGGCGCTTGTCCGAACAAGCATGGGAAGAAATTGGGCTCGCCCCGAAAGACTTCAAAAAATACGACCGTTTCACCGAAGATGAGCGACGTGTCTGGTATCACCGCTTGCGCCGAACGTTGGAAACGATATTTTCCGTCGTTGACCCCTACCCGGAGACTTCCAATTACAAGCGCAAGGATAAGGATGAGTACGAGCGATTAAAGAAATCTCGCAACAAAGCCTTAGTGATTACGCGCAAAAAGCGTGCGCACGTTCTTATGAATGCGCTCATTGAAGCAAGCCGTGCCACGTTTGGGCAAGATCGATTGTCCGAGTGGAAGGGCGACGTGTGTGTTGATGGAACGTCCACGGTGATTTCTCGCAAGGGCAACACGAAACATTCCACCCGTACCGCTGCTGACGCTGACGCGGGCTGGTACGTGCGCGAGGGTGATCACAAATCGGACGGTTACGATGACAAGCGCAACGTGTTTTGGGGCTATGAGTCCACACTAGTGTCCATGTTTGGCTCCGGCTTCGGTAGCACGTACCCGGCGCTGATCGCTGGTATTGGTTTTGACCGTCCTGGCAAGCGCATTTCCGAAAAAGCGCTTTGGGCGATGGATAACGTGATTAAGGCGGATACCCCGTCCGGTCACTTCGTTGGCGACCGCGCATATTTCCCGAACGCTGCACCTCAGAACTTGCAAATTCCGCTTCGCCAACATGGGTACAAACTCGTGGGCGATTACAAGCGTGGAAATCAGCAGTATTACGGCATCCAGGGAACGCACGCAGGTGCGGTGTTGCTTGATGGTGTCTGGTTTTGTCCGTCCATAAGTGCGAAAGAGCATTATGTTAACGCGCGGGAAAAGCGCGACAATGGGGAAATTACCGACGAAGAATACACCGCAATTGTCGAAGACCGCAAACAGTATGCACTTGCGTCCAAGGGGATTGATAAATCGACCGGCAACCAGCGTTTTGCATGCCCTGCGAAGGGGAAATGCCCGTCGGTGTCGTGTTCGTTGGCGAAGAAGATTCCGTCGAAGCAAAAGGATGTGCGCAAGCGCCCGAAGGCGTTATTGCCAATTCAGCCTGTCCACCAGCCGACGAACCCCGGACAGATTTGCACTCAGGGGACGATCACGATCCCGTTGGAATGGGAGCAGAAAACTGCTTCCGATAAGCGTTCAAGTTCGCGCGGGGTGAAGGAGAACACGGGCGCGGGCGCGGGAGTGGCTTCTGGTGAAGATGAATCACTGGCTGGCGCGTTCGACACGGTTGAGGATGTGCTCGCACACTTAAAGAAGGTAGACGCTGAGCAGAAACCACACAGCGCTACGAATACGCCTGGCGATGATGCAGGTACTGGTGAAGGTTCAACTCCCCGCCGTCCGCGTTTGAAGACTCGTGCGCGCAAGGTCACGGTTGGTGAGGACGGTACTGGGAGCGGTGTAACCCACATTGGCACGGGAGCGTCGAAGGTGGGAACGTTCGCGAAGTTGGAGCAGCAGGGACCACATCATGGCTCAAAGGCGTGGCATGAGTTGTATGGCACTGGGCGAAACATCATTGAGACTCGTAACTCCATGCTGAAAAATCATGGTGGTTCTGGCGTGGGGCTGGGCGCGTCCACTACTCGTTTGTTGCGTGGTTGGGTAAAACAGTTTTTCCTTTTGACTGTTGGCGCGGTGAGCGTGAACGTGCGCTTGATTCAGTCATGGTTGCGTGGTGAGGGCGACCCAGCGAAGAAGCCAACTGGGCGCGGTCCCGGACAACCGCCGAAGCAGCGTGTGAAACCGTCGCCGTTGGCGGATGTGGCGACTGGTAACGATCCGCCAATGGTCGCGTAGGCGTTGGGTGTGGGAACCCGGCGCGGGCGCTGTTTTAGATCGGGAGGGCGTGGAAATTGGGGTGGTGCGGGTGCGGGGGCACGTAGTATGTGGAATGCGCGTATTATCCCGGTTTGGCGTGCGGGAGAACGGTTTAATAACAGAAAAAGCACCCGGTGAAGGGTGCTTTTTCTGTTTCTGGGGAGTTTCGCGAATCTGGACTAACCAGTTCCGCGAATCCCTCCGGGAAGTTGGTAGCGGGGGCAGGATTCGAACCTACGACCTCTGGGTTATGAGCCCAGCGAGCTACCGAGCTGCTCCACCCCGCGTCGAGATGTACTTCCGAACATCAAGCGCTTCAGCACACTGTGGTTAATCACTGGGATTGTTACCCCGTGTGCCGGCGACTCATGTAACTATACAGACGCCATGGCGCCTACCCAAATCCCCTGGGCAGGCGCCATTTTTCTGGACTATGCGGAGCTACTACTGAGACTGCAGCGAGCGGTACTCCTCCACTGCCTTGTCCAGCTCGTCCAAGGCCTTGCCGTACTCCTCAAAGGAACCGTTCTTAGCCTTGTCCACGCCATCGAGAGCCTTGTTGATGGCGTCGATAGCCTCGCCTTCACTCGATGCCTTCGGAGCGGAGGCCGGTGCGGAAGCGTCGGAGTCCTTGGAGTCAGCCGCATCCTTCTTGTCACCGCCAGCGTTTCCGGCCTGGTCACCGTCCTTGCCGGTATCGCCTTCGATCTCCGTAATGTTCTGAGCGGCCTTCGGGTCGATTCCAACCTGGTCGAGGGCCTCACCGATGGTCGGGGCATAGCCCACACGGCCCTTGTAAGAGACCAGCACGCGCAACAGCTTCGGGAACGCGGACTCTTGGCCCTTACGTTGCGAGTAAATCGGCTCGAGGTAGAGGATCTCCCCATCCCCCACCGGCAGCGCCAAGAGGTTACCGTTCTTCAGGTCATTCGACCCCTGCCACAGCGTGCGGTCACGCGCCACCTGGTCGGAAGACATCATCGCGTCCTGTGCCTGCTTCGGGCCCTGGGTCTGGGTATTCGTCGGCAGCACACGCACGGTGATGTTGCCGTAATTGTCCGGGTCCGAGGACACCGCCATGTGTGCGGAGAGGAACTGACGGTTCAGGCCACGGTAGGAAGTGATGAGCTGGAAGCTCGGCTTCTTGGTCTCCGGATCGGCAGCCAGCACGTAGTACGGTGGCTGGTTCAGACCCTGGGATTCACCGGCGGTGGGGTCCTCCGGCACGGACCAGAAGGCATCGTTGTTGAAGAAGACGCCCGGGTCATCCACGTGGTACTTGGCCAGCAGATTGCGCTGCACCTTGAACATGTCCTCCGGGTAGCGCAGGTGCTGGCGCAGTTCGTCGGAGATCTCCGACTCTGGCTTGACGACGCCCGGGAACACACCCTCCCACGCCTTGAGCACGGGGTCTTCGGTGTCGAACTCGTAGAGATCGACGGTGCCATCGTAGGCGTCGACAGTCGCTTTGACCGAGTTGCGGATGTAGCCCACCTGGTCGTTGACCAAGCGCTGCGTCGTGCCCGTCGGGTTCTGAGTGTCCTGGGTGGTCTCCGTCAGGGAGGTGCGCTGCGAGTACGGCAAGGAATCCAGTGTGGTGTAACCGTCCACGACCCACTTGACGCGGCCGTCGATAACCGCCGGGTAGGTGGAGGAATCCGTGGTCAGCCATGGGGCGACCTTCTCCACGCGCTCGCGCGGATCGCGGTCATAGAGCAGCTTGGATTCCGAGCCAACACGGTCCGAGAGTAGGAAGTTTAGCTCCTGGTATTTCAGGGCGTAGGCGGTGCGGTCGACGATGTTTCCGATGTCTACGCCGCCCTTACCGTCGTAGGTGTAAGTGGAGGTATCGGTATCGTATTCCACCGGTTTATCGCCGGTCTTGCCCACGATGGCGTAGTCCATGCCATCCTGTGCGCTAGCGATCACAGGGCCGAAGTAGGTGCGCGGCTGGTCAACCTTGATGCCGAGGGATTCCTCAGCGTTCTTGGTCTCGCCCTCGCCTTCGGCGTCCTTGCCCGCCTGGGTCTGCAGGTCAGCAACAGTGAAGATGGGGAAACCACCGCGGGCGGAGCCGGCGTCACGAGCCACCTCATCGACGGTATTTGCCTGCGCGGCGATAAAGCCGTTGCCGTGGGTGTACACGGTGTGGCGGTTGATCCAGTTTTGCTGGTTCTCCTGCAGCTCGTTGGGGTCCAGCTCGCGCGCGGCAACCACGAAGTCACGCAGCTCGCCGTCGATTTCATAGCGATCCATGGCTAGCGTTTCTGGGAAGCCGTAGAAGTTCTTCAGCTGCTGCATCTGGGTGAACGTCGGCGCCAAAATGTCCGGGTCCAGCAGGCGCAGGTTGGAGATGGTGGAGTCATCGGAGGCGACCTTGTCATCGGAGACGTCGTCAGCACCCCAGTTCTCTTCGTAGGTCACCTTGTCATCGGTGAGGCCATAAGCAAAACGCGTGGACTCAATGTTGCGGGAGATGGACTCCGCCTCTTTTGCCTGGCGGTTCGGGTTCACGGAGAAGCGCTCCATGATGAGCGGCCAGCCCTGACCAATAACCAGGGAGGACAGCACCATGAGCACCACAGCGAGGCCCGGGATGCGCAGGTCCTTAATCACCACTGCGGAGAAAATTGCCACGGCCACGAACACGCCGATGATCATCAGAATGATCTTCGCCGGCAGGTAGGCGTTGATATCCGTGTAGGAGCCACCCGTAAACAGCGAGTGCTGGTTATACAACAACTCATAGCGGCCCAGCCAGTATCCAGCCACCTGAAGCAGCATCCAGATTCCGGCGGTCACGGCAAGTTGAGTGCGCGCCGACTTAGACAGCGAACCACGCACACCCGCGGCGCGGTTACCCAGGCGAATGCCACCGAGGATGTAGTGCCCCACCAGTGCGATAAGGAAGCACACAGCGACCAGCATGGAGAAAGCATTGACCAACATCGACCACACCGGCAAGCGGAAGGCGTAGAAGCCGAGATCGTGGTTGAACTGCGGGTCAGCCACCCCAAAGTCATGGGAGTTCAGGAAGAGCATGACGGTGCGCCAATTTGCCTGGCCCAGCAGGCCAGAGACAACGCCGACGAGGACTGGGATGACCTTGAGGAAGACCCTCATCGTGCTTTCAATGGATTTGCGATATTGATAAACCGGGGAATTGAAATCCGCCATGTCCATCGAATCGCCGCGCCCGCGCCAGACAATCAGCCCTGCTACGTAGGTGACGGCCGCCGCCACTAGTCCGAAGAAGATGAAGAGCACGATGCGCGTGATCAGGGTCTTGGTGAAGACCCCGCGGTACTCAATCGCGCCGAACCACTTCCAATCCGTGTAGAAGCCCACGAGCATGGGGCCAATGAACAAGAGGACCGCGATGATGGCGACAACCCACGAGAGAAACTTGGGCGGACGTTTCATCGGGGCGGTGGGTCGGTTGAGTCCGGAAGCCAACTCCAGCTCCAATCAAGTGTCGTGCGAATATAGAGGTATCAAGCTTCTAGTCTAGAGAAGCACTATGACCGTCAACGAACAAGGACGCTTATGAGTTCCCAACCTTCCTCCCAGCCCGCTGTACACCGCGCGCTCAACAAGGCCATGCGCGAGGCCGTGGATTTCATCCACGCCGAGGGTTGGGATGCACCTCCTACCCTTTTTGCTCTCGTCCCCACTGAGCTGGTGGCCGCACAGCTCGGTGACGTCGATGACTCCTCTCCCCTCACCCTCGTGGTGCAGGAATTGCCGGAGGGCATCGAGCCGGGCTCGGAGCACCTCGCGGACTACGTCTCGCGGCTGGCGTGGCCGCGGGAGATCGCCGGCGTCATCCTGGCACAGGAGATCATGTTCAAGGACACCGCGGACGCCGCGCTTGGCGACGCCCGCCCCGCGCGCCTCTTCTCCGGAGTCCTGCGGGCTACCGCCATGGCCAGCAGTTCCACAGCCGATTCGGAGGATATCGACGAGGACGGCGCCGAACTCACGCTTCTTCAGCTGCGCCCCACGGAGGAGGAACTGGCAGAAGCTGGCCCCTTCGCGCAGGACGATATTCAGCTGCGCGGCGGCCCGAACGTGGCACCGGGGGTCATCGCCGCCCTGCGCTACGGATTGGAGCAAGATCCGGAGGAGATGCTCTAATCGGCTCAACCTCTCATCGACTAAACTCAGTCTGCAGTGGCCATTAACGCTCAGCTCTCGGGGCTGGGCACGGAATCGATAGAGGAGTCTCTCGTGCGCTTGACATCTCGCTTCACCGCCGCAGCATCGGCCGTGCTTGCCACCGGCTGCCTGCTCACCGCATGTGGGAAGGACGATGCGCCCTCCCCCGAGCCGGCTCCTGCAAGCGAAGAAACCACTGCAGCCGCGGAGAAATCCAGCGCGCCGGCCCCGGCAACCACTGCCGAGGAATCCGAGACGCTCTCTCCTGCCGCATCCGAGACTGAGACCAGCTCGGGCGCGGAGGATGAATCCTCAACCCGCAACCCCGCCGACCGAAAAGACAAAGACAAGGACTCCAGCGAGTCCTCTGAACCAAGCGGCACATTCACTGATTCCGTGGAGCAGGCTTATGAGATCTTCGGTGGGCTCGTCCCGGAGGAGATCTTCGCTCAATTCGACCGCTGCGATCCCAACGGCGTGACGGATTCCTTCAACTGCTCCGGTTCCGAGGTGGGACAGTTCCAGTTCTTCAAGTCCAAGACCAAGGCTTCCCAGACCACCCAGGTTCTCACCGAGCTGCGCAGCTCTCGTGTCATCGAGGACAGCGGCAACCGCGTCGTGGGCTGGTCCATGCTGGGCAACACGGCCATCCTCACCGTCGTGGACAACGATGAAGGCCTCATCATGCAGCAGATGATCTCCACGGACCAGGACGATCCGGAAGAGCGCCTTACAGAGCTGGGCTTGGTCTAGGCTCACACTTTTCGTGCCGCCCCGGTGAGGTTAGGTGCGGCCTAGCCTTCGCAGGTCTCGACGGGCTTGCCCGCCCATTGATGTCACCGCAGGGCCGGGGGCTCGACAAGAAGCACTCGAAACTGCCCTACCTGCCAAAGGTTCCGAACTTGCCTAAAGGCGTTTTAGCACGCGATCAATGACTGTACTCACTGGTACAACAACGAACGGTTCCAAAAGCGACTCCAGGGCCTAACTCCGAAGCAATACCGGAATCAGACTCTTGAGCCTCCAACTGCCTCGAATTAAACCAGTCCAACTTTCGGGGCAAGTCCAGAAGTCACTCTGCTTAATTAGAGCTGAACCGACATGTAAACGTCGTATAGCTTTTGTGACCACTCCTCATAGGTCTGGTACTGACCATCCTTGCCCTTGGCGGTATACATATATTTCGCCATCTCGGAGACTCCCTCGTTCGAGAGCTCTGCACATTCGGTCATAGAGAGGTTAGGGCATTCATTTTGAAGCCGAGCAGAATACTCGTCGTAGATGGCTTGGTAACCATGAGTGGAACCTTCCTGAGAACCGTCTTCAGCGGCGGGAGCCTCGGCGGGGGTTTCTTCTTCTACAGGTGATTCATCGATGGGGGCTTCTTCGGCAGTTGCAACAGGGGCGTTTGCAAAGTACAGGGTCACTGTTTCATCAGAAAACCATGCCTCCGCCACTTTGCGTTCGCTGTCGGAACAATCAGACGATTCTTGGTCGTTCTCCGTCCCTTGCACTGCATCCACTCTCCAGCCTGCTTCTCGAACCTTTTCACAAGCTGCAGAAATGGTAAGTCCATTAACGTCAACTTCCTGGAGCTTTTCCTCCGATGAACATGACGCAAGGGTAGCAACAAGAGCAATTGCCGAAATGCCTGTGGCAATCTTTTTAATCATTATTAAAGAATCCTTAAATTCGAGAGAGGGTTAATTGCGTACCTTCGAATTCGATGACACGCGTTCTTGAATGAAAGAGCGTGTGCTTCTAGAAGAAACCGCTGAAATATTAATATAGCTGCCAATGCCTTAGGAATCCCATTATTGACCCCTGTAATGTCTGAAGCGTCTTGGGTTTAGTTCGACTTCATTGAACGGCGCTACGGATCTTGGGTGTGAACGAGTTCCACTCTGGGCGGCGAGTTTGGGCAGTGCTAGTCCTACGTACTTAGCCTTCGCAGGTCTCGACGGGCTTGCCCTCTGCAAAGTCGTGCATGGCTGTGATGGCGTCATCCAGCGTGTGGACCTTGGCCACCACCATGTCGCCGGTGCCACGGCTGACCGCCTCCGCGCAATTATCTGCAGGTGCGAGGAAGAGCTCGGCGCCCGCTTCCTGCGCGGCGTGTACCTTGTGGACGATGCCACCAATGGGGCCGACCTCGCCGTCCTCACCGATGGTGCCCGTGCCGGCAACAAACCGGCCGCCGGTGAGATCCTCATCGGACAACTTGTCGATCACCGCCAATGTAAACATCATTCCGGCCGACGGTCCACCGATGTCCTGTAGGTTGTAATCCACGGTGATGTCTTCGGTGGGCACTGAGGTCATGAGGATGCCCAGCAAAGCTACGTCGTCGTGCTCTGGGTGTGCGCCGAGGGTCACCGGGACTGTCTTTTCCTCGCCCTTGCGAATAATCCCCAGCTTCACCTCATCGCCGGGCTTAAGAGCGCGGATCTTCTCCTGTATCTGGCCAGGCTCCGTGACCTTGTCGCCGTTGACGGCGGTGATGATGTCGGCGTCGTCAAGCGCGCCCGCAGCGGGACTGTCGTCGAGCACCTGTGCTACCTCGATACGCACGGGCTTGTGCAGGTAGTCCATGGCTGCGACGGTGGCCGCTGACTCAGACTGGGTAAAAGCCTGTTGATTGGCTTCCTGAACTTCCTCATCCGTCTTGCCTTGCGGGATGACGCTGCCGATGGGGACGATGGTGTCATCGGTGAAAAGCCACCGCCCCAAAGCTTGAGCCAACGTCATGTTGGTGCGAACAGAGACCGTCGTCATGTTGAGATGCCCCTGCGGCTGAAACGTTTCCGGGGCCTCGACGTTGACCACCGGCTCCCCTTCCACTTCACCCAAGGTGTCCAGGGTAGGACCTGGTCCTTCGGCGGCGTACGGCACCGACAGGGTGATATCGGTGCCGGGGATGTGGTCGACGCTGAGCAGGGTTCCCGTCAACACCACCGGAATGGCTCCCCACGTCAAGGTGGACAGGCGGCGGGTTCGGGGGTTCTGCGAAGATTTCACGGAGGATCAGCCTACAGCCTCGTGATGCTTGTTCGCTCTCAGCGTTGCCGTGGTCCTAGAATCCGCACTAGGAAACCTAGTAGATTAGGCCCCATGAGCAACGGATTCGGTTTTTCCTTCCCCAATAACGACGATGACGATGATAACGATCGTCGCGACCAGAACCCGTTCGGCGCCTTCGGCTTCAGCGCGGGCAACGGTGGCCTAGGAGACTTGTTGAATCAGTTTGGCCAGATGCTCTCCGGTATGGGTTCTTCCATGAATTCCCCGGAGGGTGCCGGCCCGGTCAACTATGACCTGGCCAAGCGCATCGCGCACCAGCAGATCTCCGGCGATAAAGAGATCAATGATAAAGACCGCACTGCAGTGCAGGAAGCCGTGCGGTTGGCGGAACTGTGGCTGGATGATGCCACGATTCTGCCCACTGCCTCCGGCACCGTGACCGCGTGGAATTCTGCGCAATGGTTGGATGAGACTCTGCCGATGTGGCAGCGCATGGTCACCCCGGTGGCGGAGCACATGAACTCCGCGCAGCTGGAATCCCTGCCGGAAGAAGCCCGCGAGATGATGGGGCCGATGACCTCGATGATGAACTCGATGTCCGGCATGAACTTCGGTATGAAGCTAGGCCACGCCCTGGGTGACTTGGCCGCACAGGCTCTTACCGGTTCTGACTTCGGCTTGCCGGTCTCCCCCGCAGGCACCACCGCACTCTTGCCGCACAACATCCAGGCCATAGCGCGCGATCTCAACGTTCCGGGCCAAGAAGTGTTGGTCTATATCGGCGCCCGCGAGGCCGCCCGCCAGCGCCTGTTCAAGCACGTGCCGTGGTTGGTTGAGCGCCTCGTCTCCTCCGTGGAGGAATACGCCATGGGCTTGGTCATCGACACTTCTCACATCGAGGAAGCCACACGCGAGCTCAACCTGGAGTCCGGTGACCCGCAGGCCATCCAGGATGCGATGAACAAGCTGCAGGGCATGGACCTGTCCCCGCGCATCACCTCCCGCAATGCGGGCGCGGCTTCCCGCTTGGAGACTCTCCTGGCACTCGTCGAGGGCTGGGTCGAGCACGTAGTGACCGAGGCCCTGGGTGAGCGCATCCCGTCCACGAAGGCGATGAATGAGGCGTGGGCTCACCGCCGCTCCACCGGCGGCTCCGCAGAAAAGGCCTTCTCCCAGGTCGTTGGCATTGAGCTAAACGCGCCGAAGGTAGAGGCGGCAGCTGAGCTGTGGCGCCGCGCCACCGTCGCAGTGGGCGCCGATAAGCGTGACTCCGCCTGGGACCACCCGGACCTGCTACCTACCGCAGAGCACCTGGAGAACCCGGCTTCCTTCATCGACGGTTTGCTCGATGACACCCCCGACGAGGGCTTTGAAGAAGAGTTTTCCAAGCTGGAGGAGATGCTCCGCCAGCAGGACGCCAGCGCCAGCGATGCTGCTGACGAGGACAAGAACACGGACGCTGGCGAGGATAAAGAAAACAAAAAGGACAAGCCGGAAGACGAGAACTAGCGGAAGCGCTGGTAGGCCTCGAGGTATCCCTTCGCGCGCTCGGCTTTGGGGGCTCGATCGGCCCACTCCCAAAACTCCGGGCCATGGCCCGGGATGAAGGTGTGTGTTAGCTCGTGGATGATGACGGCGTCGAGGACGTAGTCGGGAACATCCTGCAGCCGGTCAGAAATCCGAATATCTCCCGTTGAGGTAGTGCAACTACCCCAGCGGGATTTTTGGTTACTCACCCACCGGATGGATCCCACCGTGGCGCGGCCCTCCAGAAAGCGGGCGTTCAGGGTACGGGCGCGGGAGGACAAGGAGTCGTCGGAAAGCTGCGAAGAGCTGTGCTTCTTGCGGACCTTCGCCACGATGCCATCCACTGCTTCACGTTCCTCCGCCGCCGACATCCAGGCGGGGATACGCACCTCCACGACGCCATCAACGACGCGGGCTTGGACAGTGCGGCGGCGCCGGGCGGAGCGGATAACGCGTACCTCGGGATTGCTCGACATGACAGGGCATTCTACCTGTGGTGCAATGGTGGCTAAACACGGCTGGGGTGGATTAAGAACGGGGAGGAAAAATCATGGGTGCTAAGACGTACATGTTGGCGCCAGAAACCGTGGTCATTGAACGCGAGCCTGGAATTCTCCAGTGTGGGATGGATGCCACGCGCGTCGGGGTCTTCGAAGCCCACCCGCAGCTGGCGGGGCTGCTCAACCGGCTGCGCACTCCGCTGACCCGGCAGACCATTGAAAAGTCCATCGAAAACACAGGCGTTAGCGCCTCCGCTGCTCGCAGTCTGGTCGATGATCTGATTAGCTATCGCGTTCTGTGGCCGGCTCCCCGTCCCCAGCGCGTGGCGGTTTTGGGAACCTCGGCCCTGGCCAATGAGCTGCGCGACGTCCTGCTTAGCGATTCCTTCCAACCCCGTTCCCCTCTCCACAGCGAAACCCCCGCCGAGTACATCGCGAACGTGGCCGGGCACCTGCCTATCGTGGCCGTCGATATGTTGGATGGCGCCACGGAATGGGCACAGGCACTGAGTAATTCCCCGGCGACCTGGCTGCCAGTGTCCATGCTCGATGCCCGCGGCATCATCGGACCGGTCCGCGTAGCTGGAGCCGGTCCCTGCCCGATGTGCGCGCACCTGCACCGCATCGAAGCCGACGAGCAGTGGCACGAGGTGGCTCACCGCGCCGCAGCGGTAGAGCCACCTGGTGACCCCATCGTGCGCACGGCGATAGTGATGCATGCGGTGGTGACCATCCGCCGACTCTTGGGAAGACCCGCCCCGCCAGGGGCACCAGGCGGTAAACCGCTAGCAGGTGAGCTCACGGAGATAGACCTCTACGGCATGGAGCAACGCCGCCTGCTCATTGAACACCCGCGCTGCACGTATTGCGCCGGTGTTTAAGCGCGGGCAGACGCGATGATCTGCAGCACCTCCGCGCCATAGCGCTCCAGCTTAGAAGGGCCCACCCCGGAGATATCGAGCAGCTCCGCCTCGTTTGTGGGAAGCGCCTCCGAGATCGCTTGCAGGGTGGCGTCAGAGAACACGACATAAGCAGGTACCTGAGAGTCCTTCGCCACGGACGCGCGCCACGCGCGCAGTGCGTTGAAGACATCCTCATCGCCCTCGTATTCACACCACTCGTGGCGGCCTAAGACCTTTTCCGCTGGGCTGCTGAGCTGGCCCGAGCACACCCGGCAGCGGCGCGGGCGATAGCGGCGGTTGGAGGATTGGCTTTCTTCGATTCCTGGCACCACGCCATCCAAGAAACGAGTGCGCTCACGCGAAGCCCGCGAGCCGGTGGTCTTTGCCAGAGCCCACGACAAAGCTAGGTGCTCGCGCGCACGAGTAATGCCGACATAAAACAGCCGGCGCTCCTCCTCCACGTGCTCATCGCCGGCCTTGATGGCGTGGTTGATGGGTAGCAGTTTTTCGGTGAGACCAACGAGGAAGACCGCATCCCACTCCAAGCCCTTGGCTGCGTGGATGGTGGCCAAGGTGACGCCCTCCATCGTGGGGTTGTGCTTGTTTTCGGAACGGCGGTGTAGCTCACCGAGCACGCCGGGAAGATCGATGCCCTCGTGGTCCTCCACGATTTGTGCGATGAGATCCACCAGTGCGGTGAGCGACTGCCAGCGCTCACGGGCCTGCGCGCCCTGCGGCTCCGTGGCGGACAGTCCCAGCTCCACGAAGGCCGCGCGCGCCACGGCCACCGGATCGTTCGGCAGATCATCGCGGCGCGTGGCGGCGATGAGCACGCGGATGGCCTCCAAGATCTCTGGGCGGCGGAAGAAGCCTTCGCCGCCGCGCACCTGGTAGACCACTCCGGCGTCGGCAAGCGCCTGCTCAAACTGCTCCGACTGCGCGTTGATGCGGTAGAGGATCGCAATCTCCGAGGCCTTAACTCCCTGGTTGAGCAAGGTCAGAACCTGGCCCGCGACCTCCTTGGCCTCGATCTCCTCAGACTCATAGGCCTTAAACGTGGGCTCGGGCCCTGGCTCGCGCATACCCTGCAGCTCCAGACGGGTTCCCGCAGCGCGGCCTGAAGCCTTTGAGATAACTTCGTTGGCCAAGTTCGTCACCTGCGGGGTGGAGCGGTAGTCTCGCTGCAACTTCACCACAGTGGCCTGCGGGTAAGTGCGAGAAAAATTCAGCAAGTACTCCGGGGAAGCCCCGTTGAAGGAGTAGATGGTCTGGTTAGCATCACCCACAACCGTCAGGTCATCGCGCTCCCCCAACCACGCCTCCAACACTCGCTGCTGCAGCGGCGTGACGTCCTGGTACTCATCCACCACGAAGGTGCGGTACTGCTCACGGAATACCTCAGCCACCGAAGGAACGTTCTCGATGGCACCGGCGATATGCATGAGCAAATCATCGAAATCGAGGTACATGACATCCGGAGTGGCCTTCATGTCCTCATAGCGGCGAAAGACCTCCGCCACCTTGGCCGGGTCCCCCGGTGCCTCGCGGTCCGTGGATTCGATGATGCCGGGATAGCCCTCGGGGCTGATCAGCGAGGACTTTGCCCACTCGATTTCCCCCAGGAAGTCACGGATGGTGTCCTTGTTGTTGTCCAATCCGAGTGAGCGCACCGCGCGCCCCACGAGGCTGAACTTGTTGTCGATGAGCTGCCAAGGCAGATCCCCCGCAACCTGCGGCCAAAAGTACTTCAGCTGACGGCGCGCCGCGGCGTGAAAGGTTTGGGCCTGCACTCCCCCGACGCCCATGTGATTGAGACGCTCACGCATTTCGCTTGCGGCACGAGTAGTAAACGTGACGGCCAGAACGCGTTGCGGGTTGACGAAGCCCTGGTCCACCATGTGGGCAATGCGATAGGTAATCGTGCGCGTTTTGCCCGTACCGGCACCCGCGAGGATGCAGACCGGACCGCGCGGCGCCGTGGCTGCGGCCCGCTGGTCTTCATCAAGCAGGGACAGATCCGGTCTCATCACCGTGGAACCACTCCATAATCATCGTGTGTGCAATTGAGCCCTTGCGGGCAATGGTCAGTTCTGGCAGTTCAGCGCGGGACACCCACCGCACTTCCGCGAGCTCTCCGTCAGTATCGCACACGGGCCGGACATCCTCCGTGACCGCGGAAAAGCCCACCATCAGCGAACCGCTCGGTGGCCAGGGTTGCGAGCCCCAGTAGGTAACTGATTCAACGCGGCGACCGGTTTCTTCCAAAGCCTCGCGGACCATGGCCTCTTCGAGGGTCTCGCCGGGATCAACATAACCGGCAATGAGCGAAAAGAACCCTGAACGGTGCCGGTTGCGAGCCAGAAGAATACGGTCCGTTTCCGGGTGGCGGATGATGCCGATGACGGCCGGATCGAGGCGCGGGAAAACGAGGCGCTCGCCATCGTGGCCCACAGCCCCCGGGGCAGGATAGGACAGCTCACGCCCAGTGCGCGGATCAAAGCGCGCTTCACGACGGTTACGAATCAGGTGCAGCGCTTTGAGAATATCGCGCTGGCCGTTGAAGAAGGTGGCATCGCGCAATGTCCCGAGCCGTTCGGCGGACTCAGTGTCCATGAGGAAAGCATGGATGGCCCCGGCTGTCACCACGATATCCCCCGCCGGCTCAGCCAGGTAAACAGGTTGCCCTCGTGGCGTTACCGGAACGCGGCCGGCTTCGGTGACGGGCAGGAACATTAGTTGCCTTCGTCCTCATCTTCATCGGTATCTTCCGCGGCTTGCTGCATCTCGTGCTTGATGTAGAGCAGGCGGTCACCGGGCTTGAGCGCGTAGGCATCTGCCGTGTCGACGCGGTGCAGCTCGTTATTACGCAGGACGGCCAGGACAATGTCCGCGAGGTGGCGCGGGTTGGAGCCCACCTCGAATTCGCGTACAGCGCGCTCGGCCACGGAGAAGCCCTCATTCGGAGAGAGGAGGTCCTCCATCATCTCCACCACCGTTGGCGTCACGGTGGCGAGGCCCAGGAGGCGGCCGGCCGTTTCCGCGGAGGTGACCACCGAGTCGGCACCGGACTGCAGGAGAAGGTGGCGGTTTTCGGATTCGCGCACAGACGCGACAACCTTGGCCTTCGGATTGAGCTCGCGCACAGACAACGTGCACAGCACCGCGGTATCGTCCGTGGACGGCGTCACCACCACGGAGGAGGCGTGCTGCGCGCCGGCGATGCGCAGGACATCCTGTTTGGTTCCGGAGCCATAGATGGTGACAAGGCCATGGTGCTCGGCGCTGGCTAGGGCCGCACGGTTATTGTCTACGACCACGATTTGGGAGGCTGGGACGTCATCGGCGATAAGCGCGGCGACCGCACCGGCGCCCTTGGTGCCATAGCCGATGACGACGGTGTGGTTACGCAATTGCTTTCTCCAATTCTGGATTTCAAACGTGCGACGGGCTCGATCCGTCAGAACCGACAAGGTAGCACCGACCAACAAAACAAGGAAGAGCAGGCGGGCCGGAGTAACAATAACGAGGTTGATAAAG
The DNA here is from genome assembly GCF_030232515.1 of Corynebacterium sp. MSK004. Lineage (NCBI taxonomy): Bacteria > Bacillati > Actinomycetota > Actinomycetes > Mycobacteriales > Corynebacteriaceae > Corynebacterium > Corynebacterium sp. MSK004. The sequence continues at coordinate 20,273 of NZ_JASPKB010000001.1, forward strand.
CGCGCCGTGGGGGTCACAGGGACGATATCGCCGTAGCCCACAGTGGTCAACGACACCGCTGAATAGTAAGCGGCATCGAGGAAGGACAGGTCTTCGCTGTAGCCATCGCCGTCGAAAAAGACGACGATGGTGACGAAGACCAACAGCCCCATGGCCCAAATAACGCGGCTTGCCAGCTGTTTCCACGGGCTGGTGCTCTGCGTGCGCGGAATCGTGATGACGTCGATCAGCGCATGATCTGGCTGCGAGGTCAGCTCAACCTGCGACAAGAAACGCGATGTAAAGCGTTTACCTAAGTGCTTGGGCACGAAGTGCCAACCTCCCTAGACAGTGCGGATTTCCTCGTGAGACTACCTTAGACTCAACCCCGGTGGCGTGGAAACTGCGGAGCTTAAAAGCTCAGCCAACCGTGCTCCGGTGGGCAAGTCATCCGGCTCCAAGAGATAATTCTCATGCACGTAGAAGAACGCCGCGCGGACGGTCTCCACGCCGTGGATGCGCCGCCATGCTTCTGCGTAGACAGCCAGCTGAATCTGCGCCGAGGCCAATGCGGCGCCCTGCGGGCGGCGGCCGGTCTTCCAGTCCACGATGAGCCAGGAGCCATCCGGCTGCTGGAACACCGCGTCCATGCGGCCGCGGACAACCGAGTCCCCAATGGTGATCTCGAAGGGGGCCTCGACATAAGCGGGAGTGCGCTGTGCCCACTCGGAGGCCAGGAAAGACTCCTTGAGGGATTCCAAGTCATGGTCCGGTTCGTCGTGCGAGCCTGGCAGCTCGTCCTCCCCCAGCAAGGCTGGGGAACCGAAACGATCCTCCAGCCAGGCGTGGAAAGCTGTGCCGCGCTTGGCATAGGAATTGGGCTTGAAGGGAATGGGGCGACGCTGGCGGCGCGCGAATTGGGTGGGATCCGCCGACATAGCCACCATGTCGGAGGCCGTCAGCTCGCCAGGCAGTTCAACATCGACCACGGGGGCTTGAAGGGCCTTGTGTTCTTCGATGAGCGCACTCGCCTCCTGCTCCCAGAGCCCAAAGACTTCGCCATCACGCAGCGACGGTAAGTCCTCCATCGCCGCGCGCACCGCGTCTGCTGCTTTCAGTGCTTCCGCTTGCGGGGTCAGCGAGGGAAAAGACGCCTCGTTAACCGCGCCTTCCGCTTCTTCTTCCGGAACCTCGGGGACCTCCCAATGGACCACCAGATCTGGGTGCTTATCCGCCAGCAACTGCAGGTAGGAATAGGGCCCCTTCTTGTTCTTGCCCTTCATCCTGTTGGTGCCGGAGCCCGTCACCGTCAACGTGGACTCCGTGCGGGTCATGGCCACGTAGAAAAGACGCGCCGCTTCCTCTGCCTGGAACTCGCGGTTTTGTTCTTTGAATGCTGTGCACGCCTTGTCGAAGTCGGTGCGTGTCACCGCATCCTCGGGGACATCAATGACGTCCTCATCGCCCGGGGCCTTCTCGATCTTGGTCAGGAAGGTTTCCGCCTGCGCCTTGTAGCTCGAGGAATCCGCATGTGCCACGCACACGTGCTCCCATTCCAAGCCCTTGGCCTTGTGCACTGTCATGATCTGCACGCGGTTGCGCACGAGCGGGACCTCTCCCAGCTCGAGTCCATCTTCCTTCTCCTTAGCCAGCTCAAGGTAGTCCAAGAGGCCGGCCAGGCCATCCCCGTGGAAGCCCGCGACGAAGTCAGCGAAGGCGTCGAGGTGCGTAGTCCCACCAGCCTTACCGGAAGCGAGGACTTCGGTGCGCAGGCCGAAGAGCAGCTCAATGTCGGCGAAAATGTCATTCAACGACTTACCCAGGGAATAGGTGCGCAAGTAACGCAGCTTGGAGGAGACCTCCTCCAAGCGTTCTAAGCCTTCCACGCTGTAGCGATCGCGCTCGCCGAGGTCTGCGAGGGCGTCGGCAAGCCCCAGCACCTGGTCCGGGCCCTCCGCAGTGATCTCCTCGACCTGGATAGCCAGGTGCTCCAAAGGATCACCGCCCTCCCACCGCGTGCGGCCCTCGGTGGTGCCTGCCAGGTTGCGCTGACGCGAATGCAGCGCCTGGATATCGGCGATGCCCAAGCCGCACATCGGCCCGGTCAGCACGCGCAATGCCGCTGCGCTGTCCTGTGGACGCACCAAGAGCGTAGCCACCGCCACGAGGTCTTGGATCTCTGGCTGCCAGAGAAGCCCACCGAGGCCGAAGATTTCATTGGGCACGCCAACCTCATCCAAGGCAGCGGCGATCAACGGCGATTGCTTATTGGTGCGCACGAGCACGGCGGCGTTGAAATCCTCGCCTTCCGGCGTGGACTCATAGAGCTGACGAAGATGCTCAGCGATGAAAGCGCGCTCCTCGTCCTCCGAAGCGAAGTAACCCAGCTCAACCGTGCCGGCCGGTGCGGTGGGCTTGGGCGACAGCTCATCCACGGGGCGCTCGCCGGGGCTTGAGGAGAAGAGCTCCGAAGCCACGTCATTGGCCAGCCCCAGTACCGTCGAAGGGTTGCGCCAGGAGGTGGTGAGCTGATCCTTCGGCGCCGGGGTGCCGTCCGGCTGCGGAAAGTCCGTGACAAAAGCCTCCAGGTTTTCGGCCGTCGCGCCACGCCAGCCATAGATGGACTGCATGGGGTCACCGACCGCAGTAACGGATAGTCCCTCTCGCTCGCCGCCAAAGAGGGAGCGCAATAGGATGCGCTGCGCGTGGGAGGTGTCCTGGTACTCATCCAACATGATGACGCGGTAGCGCGCGCTTTGTTGCTCACCCAAAAGCGGGAAGTTTTTGGCCAGGGTAGCGGCGATGGACATCTGCTCACCAAAGGTGATCACCCCGCGCTCCGCCTGTTCTTTCTTGAGTGCTTCCACCAAGGGCAGGTACTCCAAGCGCAGGCGCTGGATATCCAAGTACTTCTGCAAGTCTTTGCCGAACTCGCCTTTAGTCCGCTTGCTCTTTTCTAGATCCTCAGCGGTTTTTCGGAAGATATCCTCGTGCTCATAGAGATCCTGTGGATCTTTGAGCTCCCCGTCCATCGTTTCCGCGAGCTTGAGCAAGGTCGCGGTCACCGTGGCCACCGCGTTATCGGTGCTCAGCGAGCCCGTGTAGTTGCTGACCACCTCGTGGGCGATGGCGTAGCGTTCCGCCTCCGTGATGATGCGGGCATTCGGCTCCACCGGCATGAGCAAGCCATACTCGCGGACGAGATCGCCTGCATAGGAGTCATACGTGGACACGTTGGGAGCGATATTCTCCACCGCCTCAGCCGCCGGGCTGCCCGGGGCAAGGATTCCAGAAGAACGCAGCGTCAACAGCTGGCGGCGGATGCGTTGCTCCAGTTGCTGGGCGGCCTTGCGGGTAAAGGTGAGGCCGAGGACCTGCTCCGGCCGCACCAGACCGTTTGCCACGAGTGAGACCACGCGTGAGGCCATCGTTTCCGTCTTACCAGCGCCGGCGCCGGCCACGACGAGTTTCGGACCGAGCGGGCCATCGATAACAGCGGCCTGTTCCGGGGTGGGAGGAAAAGGCTTGCCCAGCGCGGCAGCAAGCTCCTCAGGGCTGAAGTGTTGAGCCGGATTCTTAGGCATTGGTCACCAGACCTCCTTCATTCATCACAGGGCAAATAGAGCGGATCGGGCAGCGATCACAATCGGCGTTTTCGCGCGCGGTCAGATCCGGTCCGCGCAGCTCAGCCACGAGCGCGGGCAGCATTTGTGCAAATTCCGCAAGCTCTTCTGGGGGCTTGGTGGCTTGTTCTCGGGTGGGCACGGAGGCAGCGCTCGACCGCGGGAACACCAGAACACCACCGCCGCGCGGCAGGCCATCACCGGTCCGGATGGACACGTCATGGGATTCGCTACCTGGTTCTGCTGCAGCCCCGACGAGCTGGCCGTGTGCTAGCGCCAATTGATACGTCATGAGCTGAGTATTGTCCTGAGCGCTGGTCGCCGACGGGACTTTTGTCCCCGTCTTGAGATCCACCACAACGTAGTCCTCGCCGGCTTTTGCCAGCCGGTCGATGAACCCACGGATGGTGACTTCGGGGCCAATATCCACGGTGACGGGGACCTCGACACCCACGGGCTCGAGCGAGACTGAACTCGAGAGCACCCAGCCATGGGTGCGGTCGATGAGGCGTTCAAAGTCCGCGCGTTCAGCTTCCCGGTGCCACGCTGGGCCTTCCACAAGCGAGTCGAAAGCATCGAGCACCAGCCGCTTCGCAGGCTCTGCGGCCGCGCCGCGGCCTAAAGCCTCCAAGAAGGCATGCGCCAGGTTGCCCCGCACGAGGTTGATGTTCGAGGAATCATCTTCCACCAGCTGCCCCAACACGGCGTTGAGCGGGCACGTGAGCAGGGCATCGACCCGAGACGGCGATACTGTGCTCGAACCACGCAGCGGAAGCTCGGAGGCCACGCCGCGCGCGGCCCACCAGTGATCGGGATGCGCCCCTGGGACCCCAGCCTTTGCCAAGCGTGCCAACTGCCGTACTGCTTGGGAGCGCTCCGCCTCTCCGGTTTCCGGATCGGTAGCGCAGCGGCGTAGCTGCGCCACGAAGGAAGGCACTGACAACACCGAGACATCGAGGGGATCCACTTCCTCATCGCCACGTGAACCGCTGTGCAGTGTGACCGGGCTCGGATCCGGAACCTCGAGGCCCAACTCCCGCGGCCAGGCCTGGCGCGCCAAGCGCTGGCCGGCCTCCCGGCGCGCTTGTGCCCCGGGAACATCGACTCCGCGTGCAGAAAGGAATTCGTCGATGAAGCGGGAGGGTTCCTCCACCACATCGCCCTCCGGCGAATCCACCGCCACGATGAGCAGGCGGCTCAAGTGGCGGGTGGTAGCCACGTGGAAGAGGCGGCGCTCCTCCGCTAAGCGCCCGGACACGTGGCTCACCGGTGTGCCGGGCGTAATGTCGCGGTCGATGAGATCAATGAGGTCTTCTTGTCCAAAGAGGGAGCCGGTCTCCCCCACCGAGGGCCATGTGCCCTCTTGAACGCCCGCCACAATGACGGTGTCCCACTCGCGCCCCACCGCGCCGTGCGCAGTGAGGATCTCTACAGCATCGGGCAAGGCCGCGCGGCGGTCGCGCACGCCGGTAGGCAGCTCCTGCTCCGTGATGTGCAAGATGAAGGATTCCAACGATGCCGCCGGACGGCGCTCGGCGTAATCACCGGCAGCGTCGAACAGCGCCATCATCGCATCCAGGTCGCGGTCTGCCTGGGAGCCCGCGGCACCACCGCGCAGAGCCGCTGCCTGCAGGCGCGTGTCCAAACCGGTGGCCTGCCACACCTCCCAGAGGACTTCCTCAACGGCAGCTCCCGCACGCAGGGCCGCGCGCCCAGCAGACAGCACCCCGCGAATGCGCGCCAGAATCGCTTCCTCGCGCTCCGTGAGGAGGTTGTTGAAGTCCGGCAACTCACCGTCCAGCAGCTCACGCAGCGATTCCATTCCGCGCTGTTCCGGCTTCCAACGGCGCAGGCCGCGGATGAGTCGGCGCAATGTTACCGGGTCAGCTCCACCGACAGGCCCAGTAATCAGGTCCTCGAGCTCTGCAGGATCGAGTTCATTCTCCAAGGCGCGCAACGCCAGGAGCACTGCTTTGACCAAGCGCTGCTCAGCAAGCACGACGTCCGTGGGATTGATATGTACCGGCACGCCAGCGCTAAGCAGTGTGCGACGGGCGGGACCAATATCCCCGGTGGAGCGCACTATCACCGCGATATCGCGCCATTGCACCCCGTCTTCGAGGTGGCGGCGGCGAACCGTATTAGCCAATACATCACGCAAAGTACCGCGGGAATCCACAACGCTGACGCACGCCGGGGAAGGCGTGCGGTGCGTAGAGCTCAGACGCAGCTCGTTCTCTGCCTCCCAAGTGGTGAGGAATTCCGAGTTGGCACCGCGGAAGGCAAAGACCGCTTGGTCGGGGTCACCACCAATCACTGTGAGGCGAGCGGTCTTTGCCAGCTCAGCAATCAATTGCCCTGAGGTCGGGTCCAGCAGCTGGGCATCATCGACCACGATGGTGTGCCATGGATGCTCACGCAGCAGCTCCGGGCGCAAAAGAACCTGGCTAACCAGCTCCGCAGCGGAATAGGAATGCGAACCCGCCAGCGCCTGGGTGCGCTCATATTCGCGCAGGAACTCGCCCGCGGCCGCCCACATGGGCCGGGAGTAGCGCTGTCCCAGCTCCTCCAAATCTGAAGGCCCCAGGCCGCGTTCGATGGAGCGCAGCAACAGGTCACGCAGTTGGCGCGCAAACCCCACGTACTCAAGGGCTGGGCGCATCTCCTCCGGCCACGCGCCCCTGCCATCGGCTGCATGACCCTGGAGCAGCTCACGGATCACCGCATCCTGCTCAGCGCCGGTAATGAGGCGCAGCTCTTCCTCGCTGCCTTGGCGCAGGAGAGCAAAAGCCAGCGAGTGCACCGAGCGCACCATCGAGGTCTGCGCGGCGTAGTCATCGAGGTTCTCAGCTAACTCGCGGCGCAGCAACGAGCCGGATTCCTTGGACGGGGCAACGACAAGGATGCCGGAGGCATCGGCGCCGGCGTTCAGTTGTGCCAAGACAACGTCGATAAGCAGGCTCGATACTCCCGACCCCGCCGCTCCCAGGACTCTCCACGTGCCCTGTTGCGGCAATGGCACGTCCCACCTGCGTGAGGCGGCACGACGTCTCCGGGGAATAAGGCGGACATCCGGCGAGGGGGGAAGCGTGACGCCGGTACGTGTGGGGGAATCGCTGCTGTACTTCACGCCCTACAGTCTGTCAGATGTTGCGGACACGAGGGCCGCTTCTACCCTTTCGATGTTCGAACGCACGGTCGCCTTTGACCGCGGGTGCAGGATATTGACGTAACGGCGGTATGCCACAGCACGCAAGAGCAACTGCTGTATACCGGGTACTGACGCAAAGCGAGCACAAATCTCATCGTCCACCGCCCCCGCAATGAGGCCATCCACCATGACCACCGCGGCGGACCAGCCCACCGGGCGCGGGGCCGCGGAAGGCACAATATCAGTCAGCGCCGGCGGGTTAGCCCCGGAGAACACCGTGGTCCCCAGGACATCCACGTGCGCGGTGACCAGTGGAAGCCCTGCAAGCTCAGTATCGGAATAGGCCTCACCGCTCTCCTCCCAGGCAGCCCTCTCTGCCCGCGCAAAAACATCTTCGCGCCTATCCAGGGTGGGCAGTGGCGCCAGCGCTAGGGCCTCATCGAGCCGCAGCGCCAACTGCGCGGTCTCATCAATGCGCCCGCGCAACTGCCCCTCCACGAACTGCGTGGCCTTCCACCCGGCAGCTGTGTAGCGCCCATCCGCCGTCAGCACCGGGCGGGCAATGCGCGCTCCCGGCAGGCTGAGCTTCTCGCGCACCTTGGCGGACCAGCTGGTCCACGCGCGAGCTTCGGCAAAAACAATATCCCCGACGCGAATCCCGTTATCCCAGGCAGGCCCCACGAGCTCTCCCTGCGTTCTGCGGGGATGGAACTCAGCGTTAAAGGCTGCAAGAACGGGCTCAGGAGGCAGTGGCATTGGGGAAACAGTCCTTTTAGCTTCGGGCCGATTTACTCGGGTTTAGTGTGATCGGAACTTGCGGGAGTCGGATAGGGCCAGGGGTTCGGCTCACAGGCGACATCCTCATCCGGATAGATCTCGTTTGGCTCTTTCTCAAAGAGCTGCGCGTTGTTCAAGCTCAGCGTCTGCTGCATCATGACCGGTGCGAGTTTACCGGCGCCGCCACAGGGCTGGTGCGCGGCGAATCCGATGGCGTGACCAAACTCGTGGTTGATCAAGTACTGGCGGTAATTGCCCAAATCCCCCTCAAATGGTGCAGCGCCCCGGACCCAGCGGGACTCGTTGAGGTTCACCGTGGACTCCCCGGTAATGGTGGTATGGCACGAGGTTTCTGATTCCAATTGCGCGCCGCACAACTTCGCCGTGGTCCCCAGCGAGGTCAGGCGGATGTGCGTATCGGGATTGTCATCAGCCTTGACGTGGATGAACTCAAAGTCGCCGTTGGCGGTCCACCCGCGGGGGTCGGCCAGGGTGGCGTCGACCAGCGCTACGACGGCCCTATCGCCGCCATAGGCGGAGGTGTCCACACCATTTTCGATTTCGACTGAGAACCGGATGGTTTGCTTCCCGCCTTTACCCGCATGCATAGAGGATGGGCCCGCGTCGCGGTAGCTTTCGTCTCCTTGTTCAGTGAAATCACCGCCGGCGGGCAAGCCATCCTTGGCCGCGGCAACTGCACTGGCATTGGCGGGATCAGGCCCCTTGGGGGAGGGTGCGTCAGCAGCCGCAGTGCTTGCCGACGTCTCCCCTGCCGCCGAGACCTCCGCTTCCTGGGCCGGCGAACGAAAAACATCAACCAGCACCCACACCGTGATGACGACCATGACGGGGATCGCCACCACTCGCCACCAGCCGTACTCGCGAGCGAAACGCTCCACCGCCGAGACGAACTGTGGGCGCTGCTTAAGTTCCGCGGGATTATCCATGGCCATTTAGGCTACCCGCTGAGGCAGCGAGCGCGTACTTAGCCTGCGAATCCAACGGTGTGGGCGCGCACGGTGCCGATTTCCACGTAGACCACACGCTCGGTCCGCACGATATAGGTGCGGCCCTTGGTGTCCTTCAATTCGAGAGTGGAGTTCTCCCCCAAGGCGTTGTTGATGGTCTGGGTCAGCTCTTCTCGCTCACCATCCGCGTGAATGACCAGTTCGCGGGCGGTATCGGCGAAGCCAAATTTGATGTCCATGTGGTGTCTACTCCCTTAAATCGTGTTCTTTAGTCCGTGCCATGAGGCCTGCGCCCCCGGCGCTCTAATGGCCCCACTATAGCCACGTCCTCTACTATCAAGGTGTGCTTGCCCCGAAATCATCCCGCGATTCCCGCGAATCCCCTACCTTTGCCGAGCTCGGCGTCGCCGTAGAGATCTGTGATGCCCTCGCTGAGAACGGGATTACGCACACCTTCGCCATCCAAGAGCTCACCCTGCCCATCGCCCTGAATGGCCACGACCTCATTGGCCAAGCGCGCACCGGCATGGGAAAAACCTATGGTTTCGGTGTGCCGTTGCTGGATCGCGTTTTCGATGACGCCGACATCCCGGAGCTCGACGGCACTCCCCGCGCACTGGTCATCGCGCCGACCCGTGAGCTGGCCATCCAGGTCAGCGGGGACCTCAAGGTTGCTGCCGCCAATCTTCCGCTCAGCATCGTCACCCTGTGTGGCGGACGTCCCTATGAAGAGCAGATCACACACATCAAGAGGGGCGCGGACGTCGTCGTGGGCACTCCGGGCCGCCTGCTCGATCTCTGCCAGAAGAAGCACCTGTCCTTCGACCAGGTCAGCGTTCTGGTTCTGGATGAGGCCGATGAGATGCTGGACTTGGGCTTCCTGCCGGATATTGAGAAGATTCTCTCCCTCCTGCACGGCAACCCGCACCAGACCATGCTCTTTTCCGCCACCATGCCCGGGCCCATCGTGACGCTGGCCCGCACCTTCCTCAACAAGCCGGTCCACATCCGCGCCGAGTCCGGCGACGCCCAACAAACCCACTCCTCCACGCGCAAGGTCACCTTCCAGGCACACCGCATGGACAAAATCGCGGTCTTGGGAAAGATCCTGCAGGCAGAAGGCCGCGGGCGCACCATCATTTTCACGCGCACCAAGCGCTCGGCAGCCGCCGTCGCAGACGAGCTAGCGCAGCGCGGCTTTAGCGTGGGCGCGGTCCACGGCGATTTGGATCAAAAGGCTCGCGAGCGCTCGCTCTCCGCCTTCCGCGAAGGCACCGTGGAGATTCTGGTGGCCACGGATGTCGCCGCTCGCGGCATCGACGTCGATGATGTCACCCATGTCATCAACTATCAGGTGCCGGATGACCCCATGACCTTTGTCCACCGCATTGGCCGCACCGGTCGCGCTGGCCACACCGGCACGGCGGTAACGCTCGTTGGCTACGATGAGCTGAGCAAATGGCAGGTTATCAACGATGAGCTTTCTCTGGACCAGCCCGAGCCGCCACAGTGGTTCAGCACCTCTCCTGAGCTTGCGCAAGCGCTCGATATTCCCGAGGGCGTTTCTGACACCGTTGGTCCGCCCACCAAGGTGCTGGGCGCAGCGAAGCGTTCGGGCTCGCGCGGGGAATCGCCGCGTGGAGGCTCCTCGCGTTCCTCGGCGGCTTCCACCCGCGCCTCTCGCCGCACCCGTTCCCGCAAACGCAATCCCCGTCAAGGAGGGCATCGATGAGCACCGAGCACACCCAGGAAGCCCAGCTGGATAAGGCCCGGGCAAAGGTCGACTCGTCGAAGAAGGCTCCCATCCTGCGCTCCACGAAGGCGGACTGGATTGCCGTGGGCGCCATCAGTGCGGTCTGCGCCATCGCCATCGGCGGCGCGGTCATCACCGCACCCATTCATAAGGCGGAGCTCACCCCGGCGGTAGACGCCGCGTCCGACGATGAACCGGCGCTTCTCGATGCCATCCCGAGCTCCCTCACCGAAGCCTTCAGCCTTCCCAACACTCTCGTGCCGGGACAGGCTCGCGCGGTATCCTCCAACGGCCTGTTAATCACCCATGACGGCGATATGCTCAGCGCCTCGAACGCCTCCGGCGACGAAGTCTGGACCTATCAACGCCGCGATGCCGACCTGTGTTCGCTCACCACAGCGTGGAACAAAATTGTGGCTTCCTATGACGCAGGCAATGGTTGCGGCGATGTAGTGGCGATCGATGCCGCCACCGGCCAATACTCCGATACCCGCAGCGCCCGCAATTCCGAGGAGGTGGTCCCCATCATGTCGAATGACCGCGTGGGCACCGTTTCCGCAGAGCGCGTAGAGCTCTGGCGCTCGGATCTTGTGCGCTCGGTTGAGTACGGTGACGTCGACGCCAAACAGGAGCCGAACCTACAGCCCCACGAGGACTGCGCCATCACCTCAGCGCTGACCCGCACCGAAACACTGGGTGTCACTGAAACCTGCCCAGATTCCCCGGACTCCACGTGGCTGCGCATCCAAAATGCCACTCCTGAGGATTCCCGTTCTCCGGAAATTACAAAGGACATCGAAATTGAGGATCCTGGTGCGCGCCTCATCGCCTACGGCCAGGAGGCGGCCGCAGTCTTCCTCCCTGGCGATTCACCGCGCATCGTCTCTTATAGCTTCGAAGGTGAAACACTGTCTTCCACGGACGTTGAGCCTTCGAAGTCCATCACCAACGCCGCGTCCCCCTTTGCGCCCGCGATTGCGGATCTTCCGCACCACATGTCGTGGTTCGACGGCGCGCGTCTCTACCTCTTTACCCCTACAGAGCTCAAGGTGGATCACATTCTCGAGCAAGCAGTGGGAACCGGCGTCGCAGTCGACGAACGCCTACTCGTCCCCACTGGGGAGGGGATCGACGTGGTGAACTGGTCTACCGGGAAAACCGAGAAGACCATCCCTGTTGACCGTGACGGCTATTCCGGCCCGATTTCGCTAACGCTAGCGGGCACGGTCATCGTTGAGCAGCGCGGCGACACCGCTGTGGCGCTCACCGCCGCCTAGGCATGCCCTACTAAAAGTGGCTTTCAGCCCACTGCGCCGTCTCGGGCCGCGCCATAAGCAGGTATAGGACGAGCCCGGCGCTTGCCAAGGTCACGATGCCTAGCAGCGCTGAGCCGCCGCTAAACATCTGAAAAGCCATGGCGCCCAGGATGAATTCCACCAGCACGATGGCTCCGCGGCCCCAGCGTTTGCCTTTGACGAAGGCCCACGAGCCGACGATGACAAAGCCGAACACGATAAAGATGAAGATGGCAGTGCCCAGGCCCACGAAGCTCGATGCGCCGGAATCGGACACCATGGAGCCGTTCTCAGCGCCAGCAACCTCACGGACGATGAGGAAGATGCCGAAAATGATAACCGCGATGGATTGGACCACGGCGATGCCGGCAGCCGCCATCACCGCACGCGGTGCACGGTTTCCGGCAGCTCGGTCAGGTGTCGTTGAGGGCTGGTTCTTCTTCTTATTCACGGGCGTTTAGTCTACTTCCCTGCCCCATGGTTTAGGCAGTCTCCACGCCAAAGCTTCACCCACTGCCAATTCAATTGCCCAATTCAATTGCCGCAGTACTCGCACTTCCTGTACTCAGCTTCGACTTTCCTCCTGCTGTGTTTTCGGGGGCAGCGAGGAGGTTGATGGATTTGACGCGATCCAGGTCACCACACTCACCCCAATCTCCCCGTCACCGCAGGTAGAGACGCTACTGACAGGCTTCTTACAGCCGCCCACCCATTAGAAAAGTGCAAATTGGAAGAATTTATTTAGTGACGTTGGACACTTTTAGCCCTTTACCCCTAGCGGACTTTGAGTAAACGTGTCATTATTCTCAGGTAGCAAAACAACGAGCTGTTAAATCAGTTCTTAACTCGGAGAATCCTTCGAGTTAACAGAAAGTGAACCACGGCGGCGTCGACGCTGGCCCTAACTCGAGACAGGGCCCCACTGACCGCAGACCAGTCCACTTACACCCAGTAGCACTCAGTTCAGTTCACCACCGTGGACTGCCCTTGGTGCGCCCACTTCACCCACTGCTGTCAAAAATTTGTTAGGAGATTTCAATCATGGATTGGCGCCACGAAGCCGTTTGCCGCGACGAGGACCCGGAGCTCTTCTTCCCTGTCGGTAACTCCGGCCCCGCACTCACCCAGATCGCTAAGGCCAAGCTGGTCTGCAACCGCTGCCCAGTTGCCTCTTCCTGCCTCAAGTGGGCCCTCGAGTCCGGCCAGGATGCCGGCGTGTGGGGCGGCCTTTCTGAGGAGGAGCGCCGCGCTATCAAGCGCCGCAACCGCAGCCGCGGCCGTGCCCGCGTATCTGCCTAAACAGACACACCCCCGATTAACACCCAGGCATACCCTGCCGCTACAGTTGAATAAGTTCATTCACCCTTAACAGAAGGAGTACGCGATGAGCAAGCGTGGCCGTAAGCGCAAGGATCGCCGCAAGAAGTCCGCTAACCGCGGCAAGCGTCCTAACGCATAACGTCAGCATTCAGGGCTCGTTCCTCACCCCACCACCGTGGGCGGGAACGAGCCCTTTGCTTATCCCCAGGTAATTTCAGTCCTCGTAATCTGCACGCTAATGCGCTGGCGCAGCGACTGCGGCGCGGCCTGTCCCCCACAGCACTTGCGTACGAGTGCCCGAACTACTTCCTCGCTCTCAAGGCGTTGCTGGCAGGCATCGCACTGCGCAAGATGCTCGCGGATTGCCATAGCTCGCGCGTAGCTCGTCGATTCATCGAACAGCTCCCTAAAGAGCGCTTCAACCTCCGGAGAGTTACACGCACCGCAATTGCGTCCTGTTGCGCGTTCCATTACTTCTCCTCCATCTCTGGGTGGTTGCGACCAATGCCTTTTTCACGTGCTACGTCCTTCAACGCCGCGCGGAGCAGTTTTCTTCCGCGGTAGAGGCGGCTCATCACGGTTCCCAACGGTGTGCCCATCACGTCCGCAATTTCCTTATAGGCCAGACCCACTACATCCGCGTAGTACACCACCATGCGGTAGTCCTCCGGTAGGTCATTCATGGCCTCGGAAATCTCCGAATCCGGCATCTGCTTGAGGGCCTCGACCTCCGCCGATTCCAGGCCCGTGGAGTCATGCCCGGCCGTGGTGTAGAGCTGAAAATCACTCAGCTCATCCGCTGAGGATTCCACCGGACGGCGCTTGGCCTTCCGGTAGGAGTTGATGTAGGTATTCGTCATGATGCGATACAGCCAGGCCTTGAGATTCGTCCCCTGTTTGAAGGAATCAAAATTGCTATAGGCCTTGAGGTAGGTCTCCTGGATGAGATCCTCTGCATCCTGGGGGTTGCGCGTTAGGCGCATCGCTCCGCCATACAGTTGATCCAGCAAGGGCAAGGCTTGCTCCTCAAACAATCGCTGTTTCTGAAGCGTCTCGCTCGTCGTTTCGGTGGCCATGCTCACCATCCTAGCGCTCCGGACTAGGGTGGATTCTATGGCCAAGAAGACCCCGCACGCCGCTACCCCCGCTCTCAAAATCCTCGAAGAGGCAGGCATAGACCACAGAGTCTCCACCTTCGACGGTGGCCGCGAGCACTTCGGCGACGCAGCCGCGGCGGCGCTCGACGTCGAGCCTGAGCGCATCTTCAAAACCCTCGTCATCGATCTGAGCGCCGGCAAAGGCCCCAAGCGCCAGCTCGCCGTGTGCGTCCTTCCGGTTACCTACCAGCTCAGCCTCAAGAAGGCCGCCGCTGCTTTCGGCGCTTCTAAGGCCACGATGGCCGCGCCTGCCGACGCCTCCAAATCCTCCGGCTACATCCCCGGCGGCATCTCCCCGCTGGGACACAAGCACATCCTCCCGACAGTGGTTGATGAAACGGCGCTGCTTTTCGACACCATCTTTTTCTCCGGTGGCAAGCGGGGACTCGACATCGAGATGAACCCGGAGGATCTCCCCCGTGTGCTCGACCTTTCCTTCGCTGACGTGCTCGCCGCCTAAACCTCACGCGCTAGAACTGTGATGTCTAGTGGCTTTTTGGACGTTTACGGCAGTGAAATAGCCGTACTAGTCAAAAATCTTGACACCACGGGGACGTGCCACCTATAGTCAGAGTCAGAAAGTAAGGACATGGTCCCTTGCTATGACTAAAAAGGGTCTTCTGGACGTATGCGCCAGATGGCTCTTTTTTATTGACCAGGACGCTTATTAAATACCTTTGATACCTGGCTTCGGGACGACACCCACGTTGCAATTTGGTGATCCATCGAATCAATCAATTCAAACGCTCTCCGCGATTCGACAATCACGTTCACATTCAGAAGACTGTCCATGTGAGCGACTTTATTACGCAAATCGTTACAGTGCGATACGTTCCAATACGTAATCGATCCGTCGGGGTCGGTCACATTAGGGAACGCAGACTTAATAGCCTGATTCCATAAAACTTGTCGTCCTACATTCTCGGGTGCAGCGTGATTAGCGTTAGGGTGATGATTCGGTAGTAGCGTACGCCAAAGACCGAAAGTCGTATGGGAAAGCACATCATCATGAGTGATAGCACAACCGTGACGAGGATGAGATGAAGGACGGCAATCTACCGCTGCTTGTGCACGCCTAATCGCCTTTTCCCTCTGGGAGCCGACAATCGAACGCAAGGGGCGAGGAGGCGGATCAAGTAGCCAGCTTTGAGGACCATTATTACGGGCATTCCAAGCAAGCAATTCCTTGTCAATTGCGTTTCTCAGAAAGATTTCTGTTAACGCCAAAACATCTTTAACAGCAGACGATAACTCTGCATGCCATCCA
Organism: Corynebacterium sp. MSK004; assembly: GCF_030232515.1. Classification (NCBI taxonomy): domain Bacteria; kingdom Bacillati; phylum Actinomycetota; class Actinomycetes; order Mycobacteriales; family Corynebacteriaceae; genus Corynebacterium; species Corynebacterium sp. MSK004. Next base: position 35,563 of record NZ_JASPKB010000001.1, read on the forward strand.
TATAACGCCAGCGCGCGCTTACAGTTCCCGCCACACTCATCCAAAAACGGTTGCATGCGAGCATCCGACAATCGGTCGACAATATGCCTTCTGTCCATACCAGTATCCAACCACATGTCTGGCAAATTCCACCGGCGTTAGCCGGTCGCCTTACGCCACTATGGACATAACACTCACACGCTAAAACAGGGTGAGCTAGAACAGGGTGGTCGACGGTGGTTCGTCGATAAGCTCTGCGTAGTCGTTGCGCACATTACCCACCGCCGGATCCGCGGGGCGTGCCTGAAAGCCCCGCACGGTGCTCGGCTCCAGAAGCGCCTCCCCCGCCAGCCAGGGCGCGATTTCCTCCGTGGTCAAAAACTTGGGCAGCCGGTGGTGCAGCCATGCCATCTCCTCCGTGGCATCCGTGGTCACCATCGTGGCCGACAGCCTATCCATACCCGTGGCCCACAGCCCTGCTGCCCACAGCAGCCCATCAGGGCCGGTGACGTAATAGGGCTGCTTCTTGGATTTCTTGTCCTCCCCAGCCTTCCACTCGTAATAGCCGTCCAGCGGGATGACGCAGCGCTGTGCCTTGAAGGCATCGCGGAAGGAGGGCTTCTCCGCCACGGTCTCCGCGCGTGCGTTGAATAGCGGCGGGCCGTCCGGATCTTTCTTCCAGTGCGGAATAAGCCCCCAGCGTGCGGGCTCCACGCGAGCGGTATGCTCCTCAGCTCGGACGATGGCGATGGTCTGGGTTGGGGCGATGTTATACCGCGCCGGTGGCAGACCTTCCGGCGCGTGGACCTCCGTGATGGACTCCCACGCGCCTACTTCCTCCAGTAAGGACTCGGTGAACAGAACAAATCTTCCGCACATGCCCTTTATTATGGACTACATGTCTGAATTCTGGAGCGCACCCCAACCGTCTGGGCCCTTGTCCTGGACGCAAAACCTCCCCGGGTCAAAATCGATGACCAACCGCGCCCTCATCCTTGCTGCGCTGGCTGACTCCCCGTCTATCATCTATAACCCGCTGGTCTCCCGCGATACCAACCTGATGAAGGAGGCCTTGCAGGCCATGGGCGTGGGTATCTCCGAACAAGGCCCGCATCTTCATGTGACTCCCGGAAAGCTGCATGGAGCGAAGGTAGATTGCGGCCTGGCCGGCACAATTATGCGCTTTTTACCACCGGTGGCAGCGCTAGCGGATGGCCCCGTTGTCATCAACGGTGACCCATATGCCCGCAAGCGCCCTATGTCCACGATGACCGCGGCTCTGCGTGAGCTGGGCGTGGACATTGTGGGCGACAGCCTGCCGCTGACCATCACCCTCCACGGCGTTCCGGAGGGCGGCGAGGTCACCATCGATGCCTCCGCCTCCTCCCAGTTCGTCTCCGGTCTGCTCCTGGCCGGAGCACGCTACCGCAAGGGACTAAGCGTGCGCCACGAAGGCGGCACAGTGCCCTCCCAGCCACACATCTTGATGACCGTCAGTATGCTGCGCGAAGCCGGTGTCCGCGTCGAGGTGGGCAAGGACACCTGGGACGTGCACCATGGTGAGATTGAGGGCCGTGAGTGGCGCATTGAACCGGATCTTTCCAATGCCACTCCGTTCCTTGCCGCTGCCGCCGTCTCTGGCGGCAGCGTGAGCATTCCGAACTGGCCGGAGGAAACCCACCAGCCGGGTGACGCCTTCCGAGGCATCCTGGAGCAGATGGGCGCGAAGGTCGAGTATGTCCCCCAGGCTCCCGGCGAGGCGTCTTACTTAAAGGTGACCGGCCCGCAGGAAGGCCCGCGCAGCCTGCGCGGCATCGACCTCGACATGGGCGATATCGGTGAGCTCACCCCCACCGTGGCTGCGCTGTGTGCTCTGGCCTCAACGCCATCGACGCTGACTGGCATCGCACACCTGCGTGGCCACGAGACGGACCGCCTGGCGGCTCTCGCTGCGGAGATCAACGCCCTTGGTGGCAACGTCACCGAGCTTGACGACGGCCTCCGCATCACCCCTGCCCCACTCCACGGCGGGGTATGGCATTCCTACGCGGATCACCGCATGGCGACAGCCGGAGCCATTATCGGATTGGCCGTTGACGGCGTCCAGGTCGAGGATATTGATACCACGTCCAAGACTCTGCCTGGCTTTGCTGATATGTGGGAGGCCATGATCCGTGGCTAGGCGCGCAAGCAGCTACGACGAATCCGACGTCCGCATCCGGCCCGGAAAGGGGTCGCGACCGCGCACGAAGGACCGCCCGAAGCACAAGGATGCCAAGTTTGGCATGGTCATCACCAAAGACCGCGGGCGCTGGGGTGTCGCGCTTGATAACGACGGCCCCGTGGTTACCGCTATGCGCGCCCGCGAGATGGGCCGCACTCCGGTCGAGGTTGGTGATCGGGTCGGCGTCGTAGGCGATACCTCGGGTAAGAAAGACACCCTCGCACGCATCGTGAAGCTCGAGGAGCGCCGCTCCGTCCTGCGGCGAACCGCGGATGACACCGACCCTTATGAGCGCATCGTGGTAGCAAACGCCGACCGCCTACTTATCGTGAGCGCCGTGGCTGATCCGCCGCCGCGCTCCGGGTTCGTGGAGCGCGCCTTGATCGCTGCCTTTGCCGGAAATATCCAGCCGGTGCTGTGTCTGACGAAGACAGACCTCACTGATCCCACTCCGTTTGCACAGGAGTTTGCGGATCTGGATGTCACCGTGGTGGAGGCTGGCGTCGACGACGGGCTGGAGCACGTCTGTGCGGCCATCGACGGCCACGTCACCGCTCTCATCGGCCACTCGGGCGTGGGAAAGTCCACCCTGGTGAACCGGCTTGTCCCCGATGCCAACCGGGAGACCGGCGAGGTTTCCGCCGTGGGTAAGGGAAGGCACACGTCGACGCAGTCGGTGGCGTTGCGTTTGCCCGCTGAAGGAAGCACGCCACACGGCGGCTGGATCATTGATACCCCCGGCATCCGCTCCTTCGGCTTAGCCCACATTGACGCGGAGAACGTCATCGAGGTCTTCGACGATCTTGCCGAAGCCATCGAGGACTGCCCGCGTGGCTGCACGCATGCTGGGCCACCTGCGGACCCCGAATGCGGGCTCGACCTAAGCATCGAAGAGGGCACGGCTTCTGCGCGCCGTCGCGATGCAGTGCGCACCCTGCTGGCGTCCCTGCGCACCAATGTTGACTGGGCTTAAGGCCCAAAGGGCCTTAAGCCCGAAGCTTCCTAAAGGAAGGGGCTTGCGCGTTCTTAAGGCACCGAGGCTTTAGATCGGGAGCATTGCCGTCAGCTGCGGCGGCAGGACGGTCTTCAGGTAGGGGCCTGCCGCGCGAAGAGCCATGAGGATCACGGCCAAGCCACCGGAAACCCCGAGGATGACAGCGCCGCCCGTGTCAATGTTGGAGGAGGTGTTGCCACCGCCTTCTTATTCCTTATTGAGCTCTTCTTTCTTCGCACAGGCGTTGAGAGCTTTAACGTAGTCGGGCGCAATCTTGCGGAAGGCCTCCACCACCGCAATGTTGTTCTTGGCGCGCTTGGCGGATTCCTCACCACCGAGTTCAGCGTCTACCTCATAGCCAGCTAGGGCACGGTAGAGCTCTTCCGACTGATTCTCCACGTCACGTGCACGCTTTTCGGCGTCCTTGGGAAGAATCTTAAGGCCATCCTTCAGCAGGCTGCTATCGACATCGTTGTCCTTCGACTCCGCATTCTTAAGATCGCTCGCCTCCTCCTCGCTCAAGGTAATGGTGCACTTTTCATCCTTGATGGAAGTGGTCACGGCTCCGGCCGTGGGGGCAACGGCACCGCTGGCTAGGACAGCAACAGACACAGTAGAGACGGCAACTACCCGGCGAAGACGAGAGGAAGACATGCTGAGGGGACCTTTCGATCAGGCTGACTATTACCCCTGCAGGCTATCAGCATTTAGCCCAGCTTGGGCAGGTAATCACCGAACTCCTTGTACGCGGCCAGACCGATGCTCACGATGCCGAAAAGGATGGCGATAATAACGCCTGCCGGCCCCTGCGAAGAGCCCTCAAGAATTCGCAGCCACGGAGTCTTAGGCATCACGGCCATGTCGGGGTCCGGATTGCTGGGGTCCGGTTTGTTGTTAGCAGTTCCTTGAAGAGAGCTCCCCTGCGCGGTCTGGTTAGTCTGCACTGTCGGCGCTACTGCTTCCTCAGCTCCGGCAGCTGGCGCTGAGACGAGAGATGCGGTGCTCAGGGCCGCAGCGGTGACAAGGCTAGCAAAGCGAGTTGCCTTCATGGTGGTGCTCCTTTTCTGGCGACGACAATAAAGGCTCAGATTAGCACCATGCATGAGCCCACGGCGATGAAAGCCCAGAAAATGCTTAGAGAAGCTCCACGAGGATAGGCAATTCGGTCGGGTCATAGAAGGCCATGAAATTATCCAGGGCATCACCGACGGCGAGCTCAGCATCTTCGTCACCAAGGTCGGCGTTATCGATGGCGTCGATAGCCTTGGCAGTAGCGGCTTCGGACTCTTCGATGTCCACGTGGATGGCCTGAAGATTGTCCTTCGTGATGGTCGCGGGATCCAGCGCCACGACCGGTTCCCCCATGTCCGGCTTCGGGGTCACCACGGACTCGTCCACGTCGACGGAAATGACGACTCGGCGGTGCGGAAACTTCTCCTCATCACCGATAGCCAAGAGCCTCAGCGAAGCCATAGATGCTTCGAGGAAAGCGGAGTATTCGATCTCTTCCTCGTCACCCTCGGTGTAGAACTCGCGCAGCGCGGGGGTTAGCGCAAAACCCCAACCGCTGCGGGCAGCAAGCTGGCCGGTTTCCTCGAGCTCAGCCAGCATGGAAAAGGTTGCTGGCAGGAAGACGCGCACATCCTTCGACACTTAGAACTCACCTTCAATGTCGAAGACTGCCTGAACCTCTACGCTCGTGCGGTCGAAGACGGTGTAGAGCATGCCGACCATGCCGTTTTCCACCGCCGCGCGCACGTTAACGATGGAGTCATCCACCATGACGCAGTCATTAATCGGCAGATCAATGGCATCCGCTGCGGCTTGGAAAGCAGCGCGCTCCGGCTTCTCAGCGCCGACCTCACCAGAAAGCACAACGGCATCAACGATGCCGCGGTATTCCCACTCACGAATGTGCTCAGCGCCCGGGCCGCCCGGATCGTTGGAAAGGATTGCGGTGGCAACTCCGTTTGATTTCGCGGCGGCGAACAGATCCCGCCAGCGCTTGACGTCTTCTTCGGTGCCGTCAAGAACGCCTACAAAATCGACGATGAGTCCACGCATATTATCTACCCTTCGCATTGAACTGTGTTTATCGTCCGAAAGTATAGCGAACATACCGCCTGCCCGCTCTCACCGGCTTATGCACTGCAGTGCTCTAGCCGCATATAGGCCTACCGTGGCACAATGAACGTGCGTCCACCTTCCTTCACCGCGCCCGCCCCGAACCTAGCCTTCGTGCACTCCTCCGCCCCGCTTATCGCGGAAGAGGACGCGATCCCCATGTACACCCCCATCCCTGGCATGAGCCATTTGCAGCTGTATGTCGCCCCACAACGTATCCGCTACGAGCGTCAACCTACTGCGGGTGACCTCGCTACGCGGAAAGAGATCCACGGGCTTGTAGTCATAGTTCTAGAAGTTGCCGCCGCGCTGCGGCCTTTAAGCCACCTCAACAACCCACGTTTTGCACCGGAAATTGCAAGCCATGTCCGCGCTTGGCGGAAGGCCCAGGCGTCGTCGGAGTGGCGCGGAGGGATGGCGCTGCGTAGCTTGCATGCGCGCTCGAATGGCGAGTTCTTCGGCTCGGTACTCATGGGATCGACGCGACGCGCCTTTACCGGCGCCGCCGTTGGACGGCACCTGAGTTCCTTCCGGTTGCTTTCAGTCGGCATGCATCCCCACGGCAACGGGGAGCCGGAAGTTTAGAAAAGCGACCCCAGCTTGATCAAGATTGGCGTCCAGTCGATGCCCGCGAATGCAGCGGAAGCACTCACCAAAGCCAAACTGATACCGCCGAACATCGTGGCCCCCACTACCGGTGATTTCTTGGTGGTTTCTTCCGCACTTTCCGGCGTGGCCACTGCGCCACACTCGGTGGGAACAATGTCCTGGGAGCTGAGTACCGTGTCCTTGGCGGATTCATCTCCATGCGAGCTCAAAACGGAAGAGAGCTGGCACTGTTCTTCGGGAGCAAGCTCCACAGCAGATGCAGCCGCGCCGCCACCCAGCAGGGTGGCAGATGCGAACACGGATAGACCTACTCGCACAGACAAGCGGCGCATACTAACTCAACCTCCGAAGAATAATAATTACTAATTTGCCAGTATATACCTAAGTGCCTCCAATAAAAAAGACGCCGCGGGGAGCACTTCCCACACGGCGCCTCACTGCACCTCAGCGCTCAATAACGCTGTGGCGTTGGCATTTACTAGGCTTCCGCCTCGTCCGCGGCGTTCGCCTCTTCCTGCGCCTTGAACTGCTTACGCAACATAAACAGCTGGCGCACAGTTTCTTCCTTCACAGCTTCGTTCATGGCGTTGAACATGTCGCCGCCCTCCTTCTGGTATTCCACCAGAGGATCACGTTGCGCCATTGCACGCAGGCCAATGCCCTCCTTGAGGTAGTCCATCTCATAGAGGTGCTCGCGCCACTTCTGATCAATGATCGGCAAGATGATCATGCGTTCTGCATTGCGCATCTGGCTCTCGCCGCCGATGGCGCTGACGGACTCTTCAAGTTTGTCGTACTCGGAGTTGGCATCAGTCACCAGTGCATCGCGCAGCTGCTCGGCGGAGATTTCGCCGGCGGAGCCGTACTCGGTACCGTCGACAAGCTCCTCATGCGTCTTGGTCGGCCCATACAGGGACTCCAAGGCATTCCACAGCTCGTCCAGGTTCCAGTCCTCCACATAGCCGGTGGCCGTAGCACCCGCCACGTAGGCAGACACGGTGTCGTCGATCATCTCGCGGATGTTGTCCTTGATGTCGCTGGCCTCAAGGATGTCGTGGCGGGTGGCGTAAACCACCTTGCGCTGTTCGTTCAGCACCTCGTCGTACTTGAGCACGTTCTTACGCATCTCAAAGTTCTGGTTCTCAACCTGCGCCTGTGCGCCCTTAATAGAGTTGGACACCATCTTGGCCTCAATTGGCACGTCATCCGGCACGTTGAGGCGGTTCATCATGTTCTCCATGGACTGGCCCACGAAGCGCACCATGAGCTCATCACGCATGGACAGGTAGAAGCGGGTCTCGCCCGGGTCACCCTGGCGTCCGGTACGGCCGCGCAGCTGGTTATCAATACGACGCGACTCGTGGCGTTCGGTACCCAGCACGTACAGGCCGCCGGCCTCGCGGACCTGGTCACCCAGCTTCTTGGAGTGTTCCTTTTCGCGATCGATTTCGGCGTCCCAGGCCTCTTGGTACTTCTCTTCATCTTCGAAGGGATCGAGGCCGCGATCGCGCAGCTTTTCATCCAGGATGACCTCGGGGTTACCGCCGAGCACGATATCGGTACCACGGCCGGCCATGTTGGTGGCTACGGTAACGGTGCCGGGGCGGCCGGCACGGGCGACAATCTGGCCCTCTTCCTCGTGGTGCTTGGCGTTAAGCACCGAGTGCTTGATTCCGCGCTTGCTCAGCAACTGGGAGAGGTATTCGGAGCGCTCCACAGAGGTTGTACCCACCAGCACCGGCTGACCTGCGGCGACGTGTTCCTCAATGTCATCAACCACCGCGGCGAACTTCGCCTCTTGGGTCTTGTAGATACGGTCGGAGTGGTCGATACGTTGGTTCGGCTTGTTGGTCGGAATCGGCACCACATCGAGACCATAGATGGAGTGCAGCTCGGCTGCCTCGGTCTCTGCGGTACCGGTCATGCCGGAAATCTTCTCGTACAGGCGGAAGTAGTTCTGGAGCGTAACGGTGGCCAGAGTCTGGTTCTCGTTCTTAATCTCCACATCTTCCTTAGCCTCAATGGCCTGGTGCATGCCCTCGTTATAGCGACGGCCAGCAAGCACGCGGCCGGTGAAGCTATCCACGATGAGAACCTCGCCGTTGCGGACGATGTAGTCCTTATCGCGGGTGAAAAGCTCCTTGGCCTTCAGGGCGTTGTTGAGGTAGGACACCAGCTGGGAATGCTCTGGGGCGTAGAGGTTCTCAATGCCCAGCTGATCCTCAACGAATTCCACGCCTTCCTCCAGCACACCGATGGTGCGCTTCTTGTGGTCCACCTCGTAGTGGATACCTTCGCGCATCTTCGGCGCCAGCTGGGAGAAGACGCCGTAGAACTGGGAGGAGCCGTCAACCGGACCGGAAATAATGAGCGGGGTACGGGCCTCATCGATAAGGATGGAGTCAACCTCATCCACGATGCAGTAATTGTGGCCGCGCTGGACCGTGTCGTTGAGCGAGCGGACCATGTTGTCGCGGAGGTAGTCAAAGCCCAGCTCGTTGTTGGTGCCGTACGTAATATCGCACGCATATGCTTCCTTGCGATCCGCAGGGCGCATCTCAGAAAGGATGACGCCCACGGTAAGGCCTAGCCAGCGGTGGACACGGCCCATCATCTCGGCGTCACGCTTGGCCAGGTAATCGTTGACCGTCACGATGTGCACGCCCTTGCCCTCCAGCGCGTTGAGGTAGGCCGGCAGCAAGGAGGTCAGGGTCTTGCCCTCACCGGTGCGCATCTCGGCGACGTTGCCGAAGTGCAGGGCTGCACCGCCCATGATCTGCACCTTGTAGTGCTTCTGGTCGAGCACTCGCCAGGCTGCCTCACGCACGGTGGCAAAGGCTTCGAGAAGAATGTCATTCATCTTCTCGCCGTCCGCCAGACGCTTCTTAAACTCGTCAGTCTTAGCCTTTAGCTCATCATCCGACAGCGCCGCGAATTTATCTTCTAGGGCAATAACATCATCTGCAATTTTAGCCAGGCGCTTGACGGTGCGTCCCTCACCGGCACGGAGCAGCTTGGAAAGTCCAAACACGTCTAGATAATCCTTCTTGTCGCGACAAATAAGTTAACTCGTCGCCATTGTACTCACTAGCTTTTCTGTAATGATTCGCCACCCAACCCAAAGTGCGAATCCGGCCACTGCCCGGCACCCCTCTTGCGGCCGCCTCCTCCCCACGCAAAGCTCAGCAGACAGGGATTAATGGATGTTAATAGAGACTTAAGAAAGCTCCCTGTCCCCGCTGCGCGCGTGCGCTGCGGGGCAGGGAGCCTGTGGGTTGGGGCGCTAAGACCCTTGAAGGCTTAGGCCTTAAGCATCAGCATCCGTCAGGGAGATGAGACCGTAGTCGAATGCGTGGCGGCGGTAGACCACGGAAGGCTTGTTGTTCTCTTCGTTGATGAAGAGGTAGAAGTCGTGGCCAACCAGCTCCATCTCGCTGAGTGCATCATCAACAGACATCGGGGTGGCGGGGTGCTCCTTGAAGCGCACAACCTGGCCCGGGCGAACGTCCTCGACCGTCTCTGCGTAGGGGTCGATGTAGCGCTCTTCCTTGGCCGGCTTGGCTGCTTCAGCCTCGGCAACCAGCTCAGCGGCAATCTCACCAGTACCCTTCTGAGCGCGGTGGCCGGACTTCACGTTCTCGCGACGTACCTTGACCTTGCGCAGGGAGCGCTCCATCTTGCCCAGGGCGGTTTCGAGCGCCGCGTAGAAGGAATCTTCCTTGGCCTCGGCGCGTGCGATGTGGCCCTTACCAGTGGCGGTGATCTGCAGGCGCTCAGCCTCGGACTCGCGGCGCGGGTTCGGCTCGTGCTGCAGCTCCACGTGGAAGAACGTCAGGGTCGGATCAAGACGCTCGATCTTGGCCAGCTTTTCAGTGACGCGGTCCTGGAAGTGCTCCGGAACCTCCACGTTGCGGCCGGTGATGGTGACCTGAGCGTTGGTCTGCTGGGACATGAAATGCCTCCCTATTCTCGTGGGGACTGAATGACTGCACATTCTGCGGACGCTCACAGCCCTGTGATGAGGGGCTTGATGCCCGCTTCCCTGTGACACCCCTCATGCTACCACTGGTCATAACCAACCCTGTCAGTGGCCCCCTCTGCGCATGCTTGGCGACGCCCCTCCCTACGCATCTGCCAGCACAATCGCGCCGGCCACATCACCCCCGATGGCCCACACGCGAGCGGCGCTGGCGCGAAGAGTTGCGCCGGTCGTGATGACGTCGTCGACAAGCAGCACACTGCGTCCCACCAGTTCGCGGGCACAGGGCCGCAAGAGCACTGCCCTGCGCATATTGTCGGCGCGTTCCGCCGCGCCGAGCTGCGACTGGTCCGCACTACCTTCGGCTGTGCTCAAGGCATTGACCACGTCCCAGCCCGGAAGCCGGGCGGACGCCGCCTGGCACAGCGCAGCGACGGGATCACCACCGCGCTGGCGGGCCGACGACGCGCGTGTGGGTGCCGGCACGAGCAGCGCGGTCTCCGGAATATCGCCGCGTGCGCGCAGGTACTCGATGCCGGCAGCCAACACCGCACCGAGGTGAGCTCGCACCGCCTGGTGCCCGCGTTCCTTCATAGCGATGATGACCCCACGGCGAGTATCGGAATAGGGGCCAAGGGCCCAGGCCGGGAAACCTAGGGGTTGCGGGCGTTCCACGCGGCGTGGCACCTGTCGAAGGTGTTCCTGGCAGGCCGTGCACAGCACCCCGCCTGCGGTGGTCTCACCGCCACACCCCGCGCACGGGCGCGGCAGGAACAGTTCCAGAAGTGCGGCGGCGGCCTCCCCTATCCCCCGGTTTTTCGGCATGCGCCCCACTCTAGCGCGACTCTAGCGCGCGATGATGGGTGAGGAGCGCACGCCCTGCAGACCTTCGACCTCACGCCAATAGGAGCGCTCGGACCCGCCCGCAGGAAGCTGCAACAGGGCGTGCGCATCGGTGACGTAGTGCGTCGACGGTGAGGACGCCACCGCCACCACGGGCGCGGTAATGTTTCCGGTAGGCAGTGTTGTTGCCGAAGAACCATCTTGCTCGATGCGCCACACCGGAGAGTTCGAGGCGGAGGTACCCACGAGCAGGGAGCCGTCCGTCTGCCACTCCACCGACAGCGCCGAACCGGTCAGCTCCGGGCCTACTTGGTGGACGTTGACTATGCGGCGCTCTCCCGACGTCGCGCGGGCAACCACGCCGGTGTACACGCTGCCGTCGATAATCATGGCGATGCGCGCTCCCGTGAGTGACAGACGGATGACCGAAATCTCTCCCTCCACGTTCTCCAACGCAGAGGTGTCGACCTCGGCGGTGCTCAGCTCTCCGGTGGCTGGAGAACGCGTCACGCGGACCACGTGTTTGCCGTCGACGACGGTCCACGCCACCTGGCCGCCCACCTCAAAGGTGGGGCGGGCCAAAGTCTCGCCCTTGATCGAATTCTCGAGCTCGTGGCCCAGCTCGCCCATCGTTAGCTGCGACTCCTTCTCGGAGCGCTTGCGCACGGCGGCCACCATCCCCTCATCGGAGATATCGGCGGACTGAATGTCATGAATCTGCCCGGCCATGCCTGGCACCTCGGCGCTGCCTTCACCCTTAACCTCAAGCAGCGAACCATCGTTGACTGCATAAAGCTTGGGCACCGATTGGGCGGCTACCTCGGGGTTAAACTCCGCGAAATCATCAATGGTCATCTCCTCCATGCCATCCACAAGCGGGCTGCCATCGATGGTGGCGCGGACGGAGTTCGTGATCTCGGCGTTGTTGAGGGTCCACACCAGCTGGGCGGCGAACTTCAGGCGCTCCTCCTGAGTCATCGAGGCCATGCCGCTGAACTCATAGACTCCATCATTGATTCCCAAGAAGGTGGCGTCCTTGGGGATCAGGCTGGAAGTTGCCGGCGCGATATCGGAAGATGGCCCCTGCAGCAAAAGCGTGACCAGCTCCGAGGCAATCGAATCCTTTCCCGAATAAAGCCAGCGACGATCAGCCACAAGCAGGCGTTGAGTCGTATCGAAAAAGTACAGCGACTGCGGGCGATAGCGATTGCGCAATTCAGTGCGCTCAATCACGGCACCGGTAGGCAGATCCGTAATGCGCCATTGCCCATTGAATTGGCGCAGCCGAACGGTCGCCTCAAGACGCGAGTTATCGGGGACATAGGCCCCGCCATTGGCCAGACGGCCGATGATATTGCCGCGCACCGAATACTCCAGGGCACCGTCCTCCATGTTCGAAGTCACCAGATCGATGGAATCCACCACGAGAACGGTGTCAGTAGGGTCCCAAGAATTGGCTATCTCAGAGGAAAGGAAGGTGCGTGCGGCAGCGTAGTTGCCGGTGGGAATCGCCACGGCCGAATAGAAGTCACGGACAAGCAAATCAGGTTCGCTATCGGCGCGCGGCTCGACGACGGCATCGTCGGCCCGGTCATGCGGTTCGAAGGTACTAATCACCTGCGGATCGGTGTTATGCGGCAACGTCGAACAACCAACGAGAGCGGTGAGTGCGACGCAACTGAGTACTGCGAGCGGGCGGCGGGCTGGAATCATCGCTGAGCCTCCTCCTCGAAGTCGGACACGCTGTCTTGGTTAAAAGGCGGCTCCACAGCGCGGGCCTCACGCTCGGAGGGCCACACAATCCCGTTGTCCGTTTCTGCTTTAACCGCAGGAGCCTCCGGATCAGCGCTCAGCTCAAGAGCGAATTGTTCCTCTGCTTCTATGGGCTTCGGTGCCCCCGGCACTTCCAGAGCAATGGGCTCGGACTCCACCTGCTGCCCCGGAGTGCGTGGAAGGATCAATCGGAAGCGCGAACCGACGCCGTAGTAGCCGATGGCGTCGAGCGTGCCCCCATGGAGCACGGCATCCTCGCGAGCGATGGCAAGGCCCAAGCCGGTTCCACCAGAATGGCGCTTGCGCGAAGAATCCGCGCGCCAGAAGCGGTTGAACACCAGCTCTTCTTGGCCTTCCTTGAGACCCACACCGGAGTCGGTGACGGCGATGCCGACGGCATCCTCAGTCGCGCCGACGTCCACGATGACGGGATTGCCCTCAGAGTGGTCGATGGCGTTCGCAAGCAGGTTGCGCAGGATGCGCTCGACGCGACGCGAATCGCATTCCACGGCGACGGGTTCCTCCGGCAAATGAAGGACGACCTCCACTCCGAGCTCCGAGGCGAGGTGCTCCACTTGGCTCAGCGCGGAGTCCACGCAGGAGCGAATGTCGATGGAAGCCGTGGAGAGGTCAGCCACGCCGGCATCGTGGCGAGAGATCTCCAACAGGTCCGCGAGCAAGTCCTCGAAGCGATCCAGCTCCTTGATGAGCAGCTCCGCCGAGCGCTTGGTGTAAGGGTTGAATTCATCCGCATCTTCCGCGATGACATCCGCCGCCATGCGCACCGTTGTCAATGGCGTGCGCAGCTCGTGGGACACGTCGGAAGTGAACTGCCGCTGGAGATCGCCATACTCCTCCAGTTGGGTGATCTGCTTAGACAGCTTATCTGCCATGTCGTTAAAGGAGGAGGCGAGGCGGCCCATTTCATCGTCTGAGTTGACCACCATGCGCTCACGCAGGTGGCCGGCAGCAAAGCGCTGCGCAATGCGCGAGGCGGAGCGAATCGGGACGATCACCTGCTGGGTTGCCAGCCAGGCGATGCCGACGAGGAGGACAACCACCACCACTCCGGCAGCCGAGAGCAAACCACGCATGAGAGCCATCGTGGATTCCTCAGATTCCATGGACAACACGAGGTAGACCTGGGTATTCGGAATGTCGCTTTCAATGGGCGTGCCCACCATCAGCGCGTTATAGGTTGCTCCCGATTGCTGGTCCACCGTGGCGTATTGCTGCACGACTTGGCCCCGGCCAACGAGCTCGCGCATCCCGCCGGGGATGCGGTAGCCCTCCGGGGACGTTGTGGCCGTGCCGTCGGAATTCTCCACGACGATGACCGGTTCATACACGGCCTGGGCGTCGGGTTGTTGCGCCGATAATTGGCCCAAGGCGGCGCGTGCAGAATTGATGCGCACCTGCGTTGAGTTTGCCGTACCGGTGGCATCGATCTGCTGTTCCACGGCCACGCGGGCGCGATCAAGCTCCTGAAGCGCCGTGTCCTCCTTCTGGCTCACCAGCTGCTGCGTCAGCACCGACACCAGCGCGTAGGCCAGGATGATCATGACCACCGTGGAGGCCACCAACATCATGCCCAGGACACGTGTCTGCAGGGAGGTGCGCCAGCGCTCGACGACGCCATCCCGGACTCGCCTTAACCAACCAAAAATAGCGGCAGTCCTTTACTCGGCGGTTTTTCCAGTCTTGTACCCCACGCCGCGCACGGTGAGGACGATACGGGGATCCTCGGGGTCGTGCTCAATCTTCGCGCGCAGGCGCTGGACGTGCACGTTGACAAGGCGTGTATCGGATGCGTGGCGGTAACCCCAGACAGATTCAAGCAGCGCCTCGCGAGTATGCACCTGGCCGGGCTTGCGCGCCATCTCCAGAAGAAGGTCGAACTCCAGCGGAGTCAGCGAGATTTCCTCGCCGCCCTTGCGGGTAACGGTGTGCTCGGGGACGTCGATAAGCAGGTCCCCCACCTCAATAATTTCTCCCGTGCCCCCATCGATTCGACGCAGGCGCGCGCGGATACGGGCGATGAGCTCCTTCGGCTTGAAGGGCTTGGTGATGTAATCATCCGCACCCGATTCGAGGCCGAGAACCACATCAACGGTGTCTGTCTTCGCCGTCAGCATGACGATGGGCACCGAGGACTCAGTACGAATGGCGCGGCAAATATCCACGCCATTCATGCCCGGAAGCATGAGATCCAACAGGATCAGATCCGGGTCATGCTCGCGGAAGGCCGGGATCGCCTCATTTCCATCGTTAACGGCAATAGGCTCCAGCCCTTCTGCCTCGAGCACGATGGTGAGCATTTCGGCGATTGCCGGGTCATCATCCACGACCAAGATTTTCGGTGCCACTTTATTGTTCTCCTACAAGCTCCTTGACAGCTTGGATAATCATATCGGCATCCGCGGTGGCGATCCACCGCCCTGCCCACTGCTGCTCTGCTAAGCGACGGTAGGCGGCCGCCGTGCGAGACTGCAACGCGGCATCGCGCTCATAGCGGTCGCGGTTGCGCCCTTCATCCTCTGCTGCACGGGCCACGGCTCGCTGGCCGGCAAGGGCGACGTCGGTATCCAAAAAGATCTGCAGCTGCGGCACCGGCAGGCCGAAGCGTTCAAACTCGAGCTCATAGATCCAATCGACGATGAGCTCACCGCCAACCCGCGCCGCGGAATACGCGGCGTTGGAAGCCACATAGCGATCCAAGATGAGCAGGGTATCCGTGGACTCAGCGGCGGCAAGGAGCTGCTCTTTGGCTCCGTGCCGATCCAGCGCAAAGAGCGTAGCCATTCCATAGACCGAATCGGTCAGATCCCCCATACGCCCATACAGGGCCTCCTGCGCGAGCTGCGCATGGATGGACTCTTCGTAGCGGGGAAAGCTCAAGACTTCGACATCGCAGGCTAGTTCTTCCCGCAGGCGCTGGGTAATGGTGTTTTTACCCGCGCCATCGATTCCTTCAATACTGATCAGCATGCTGTTATATCTAGCGTGTACCTAGTACTGCCGTTAGGACAGGGCCTCAATAAAGGGTTCGAGGTCGTAGTCTTCCTCGACCTCTTCGAGCAACTCCAGGGCATGTTCGTTGAGGTTTTCGCTGCCGGATCCGGCGAGATCCCGGATGAAGGGATAGTCTTCGACGACTTCCCCGGCGCTGAACGGGGCGCCTGCCCAGATCGCGGCTATCGTGGCCGCCGCCAAGGCGTTACGCTGCTCCTCCTCGGTCTGTTCTTCGCCCGAGACCGCAAGCGCGCAGGCATCATCTACCGCGGCAACGATTTCTTCATCCTCGAGGTCTGCCAGTTCATCCAGGAAGTCGACGTTGACCTCGTCGGCGAAGATGTCCTCATCCCATGAGCTCATTGCTTTCTCCTTCATCCTTAAGTGAATTAGGGGTCTGTGTTTTTATCCGCGTTCCTGTATCCACGGTGGGCCGGTGCAGCTTTACGGGCGGGCGCTCCGCGCAGCCGGTATCTAATCCAATTTCTACCATTCTTTAGATGCCCTCATGCAAGGCTTCGGTCAAGAGCGCGGTTTTATTACGGTCACATCGCTCCGTGCCGTCTTCCGACTGCCCCTCCTCCTGTCCTCCTCCATATGTTGCATTTCACCCACTGCCCTATACCACGCCTGAACGGGGAATTTTGCCCAGGCCATTTACTATCTCCAGATTCGTGTTATCGTTGTTACCGACTTGTGACATTTACGCAGGCTTTTGTGCAGGAAGGAGAGCGCCCCGCATGACGAGCAGTTCACGCCGCATCTTGGTCTTTGTCGCGGCCGGCCTCCTCTGTGCCGTCGCCGTAGGCGTCGCAGTGTGGCGCATGAGCGCGCCCGAATCCGTCGTGTCTAAGCCCTCCGCTGCCACCGCCGTGTCGAGCACCGCGTCTTCCGCTCCCTCGACAACGCATTCCTATACCACCACGGCTGCCCCGACATCCACGCAACCGAAGCAATCGAAAACTAATGTCGCCGCGCCGGCGGAGGATCCCTACCTGGCACCGAATGCCGTGGTGAACCGCACGGAGCCGGTTGGCCCCACGGCCGTCTACCGCCCGGACAATGTTTCCTCACTGCAGAACCAGCAGCCGCAGGCAACTCCGAACAATCCGTACCCGCAGGCGCCGGTCAGCACGGCCCCTGCCGTGCCGCCAACGGACGGCTCTACTCCGGCCTCCAAAACACCGATTCCGGGTACTCCTCAGCAAAGCTCCGAGCCCACTCAGCCGTCGGCCACGCCGGAATCTCAGACCGCCGTGCCGCAAGAGGGCCCAGTGGAGGACCAGGACGGCAACCAGCCCGCTGAGCAGCCGCAACCCAAGGAACCTACGCCCTCGCAGAACACTGGAGTTCCTAAACCCCTTGACTCCTTCATCCCGCACCCCGCCGGGTTCACTCAGAACGCGCCCGCGCCTGATGCGGAGCCGAAAGCGCAACAGGGCGAGCCTATCGATGCCGCTCCACAGGGCGGCGAGGTACAAGGCGCCGATGTAGTGGAAGCAGTGGAGCGCGAATCCGCGGCTTACCGCACCAACGAGGCCGCCCCGACTCCCGCCGCGCCGACGGATGATGCTCCCGCGGCGGCAGAGCCTTCCGCAGCGACCCCCACCGCTGCTCATTTAGCCGACAACGGCGAAACTACCGCCGCATCAGCATTGACGCAGTCCGCCTAATACCCGCGCCGTTAACTAAACGGCCGCCGACTAAACGCGGGCGATAAACACCTCGGCGTCTTCGCCACCGGTGGAACGAACGATGGCGGCCGGGTCGCTAGCGGGAATCCACGCCGCGTGACCCGCGCCAAGGCTGACGTTTTCTGCCTCGGCATTGCTCAATGCCACCGAGCCGGAGGTGCACAACACAATCATGGGGCCATCGCTGTCGACCTCGACGCTCTCCTCACCAGAAAGCTCGACGCGATCCAGCAGGAACTCCTCAATCGGCACTGGGTAGGACCATGCCTCTGCACCCTTTATGCCTCCTGTCTCGGCTGCGTCTTTCAGGTCCACGCGCGGATCTTCTGCCGCCTGGTAGGTGAGGACTTTAACCAGCTCGGGGACGTCAACAAACTTCGGGGTCAGGCCACCGCGCAGCACGTTATCGGAGTTAGCCATGATCTCTACACCCAGGCCAGAGACATAGGCATGCAGCTGCCCAGCGTCAAGGTAAATCGCCTCCCCCGGCTGCAGGACGATGTGATTGAGCAGCAACGCGCCCAACACGCCGATATCCCCCGGATATTGCTCGTTGAGCTTGGCCACGGTTGCCATCACGGTGGCCATCCACGGCTCGCCCGCCTGGTTGCCGCGCAGGCGCTCGCCCGCCGCTACCACCGCGCTGATCAGCTCCTTGCGCTTGGCACCCGGGATCGTAATCCACGTGGTAAACAGCGCGCGGAGGCTGTCGCCTTCAGCGGCAGGATCGGTGTCGAGCATGCCCTCGTAGTGAGCCAGTTCTTCGCAGTCCAAGGCCGCAAAGAGGCTGCGGGTCTGCGCTAGCGGACGGAAACCCGCCATGGCGTAGAACTCCGTGAGCGCCACGATGAGCTCTGGCTTGTGGTTGTCATCCTTGTAGTTGCGGTTTGACGCCGTGAGGTCGATTCCCGCCGCGTTCTCGCGGGCGAAACCTTCCTCGGCCTGCTGCTTCGAAGGGTGCGCCTGCAGCGACAGCGGCTCTGCAGCCGCCAGAATCTTCAGCAAGAAGGGAAGGCCGGCGCCATACTTGTCAGCCACCCGCTGCCCCAGCTGGCCTTGCGGATTCGCCGCGATGATCTCATCCAGCTTTTCTCCCTCAATCGTTGAGGGATCCGCCGGGTGCGCACCAAACCACAGCTCAGCAACCGGGCTTTGAGCCTCGGGCTCGCCGAGCAGCGTCGGAATCAGCGTGCGCGAGCCCCACGAGTAATTGCGGGCAGCACTGGTGAGCAACTTCATTGACTTCCTCTATTTCACGTCGTAGGCGGTCGCGGCATAACTGCGCGTAATCAACTGCAGCGCGCGAGCCAATTCCCCACAGGAGGTATCGGTGCTCGCCGCTGCGAACGAGTGGGGAAGGTTCGCCTCTTCCTGTCCCCATAAAACAACTTTCAAGGGTACCAAAGGCTCTTCCGCTTCAAACGGGTCATAGAAGATGTCCGTCGGATTTGTCTGCAGAATCGGCCCTAAGCCTTCCGCGTCGACGACGGTCCCTCCTAGCCCATGGACTGTCCACAGCGTGCCCGCCATGCGGGCAACGAGAGCGTCGAGGTGCACCCGCGTGCGCTCCTCCGAGAACGCATAGGGATCGGGTCCACAGCTGTGGATGATTCGGCCGCCTTCCACAAATTCACGCAACGCGCGCCCGGGGTTCGTCGTGGAATCGCGCTGCGGTGACAGCGCTTCCAGCTCGCGGTCCACGGCATCGGCAACGTCCTCCAGCCGGCGGGAGACCAACACCGGGTCTTCGCTTAACACCGCGCTCACCGCATGCACTGCCGTGATGGCGCGCACCGGTGAAATCCCTTCGGCCGTGGGAAGGGTGTCGATGACGACGGTGTCCTCGGGAGCATCCTCGAACTCATTCAGGAGAATCGTCGTCGCCCCTCGGCGCGCGGCGTCGTGCAGCGCGCGCTCTGCCCATGGGCTATCCCCCGCCACCACCACGACGTCGAGGGCACCGACAAAGAGCGGCAGCGATTCGCTGACCATGATGGGAACCTCAGCGGGCTCGGCTAGGCCCACGGCGACGTGGGCAGCGGCGCGGGAAACCTGGTCAGCGGCAAGGACGACGATGCTGCGCGGGCGCAGCCCACCCAGCACGCGAGCCAGCTCCGGTACGGCGGCGGCCACCACGCGAGCTTGCGCACCTTCGTGGGCGATGTCAAAGAAGCTCACGGATTCGGGATCATAGGAAGTCATAGGCCCGAGCATAGCTAGGATGAGTGGCCATGAGCATTCATCCGGTAGTCCTTGTCGGCGGCGGCCCTGGCGCGTGGGATCTCATCACCGTGCGCGGCATGCGGGCGCTGCAGGAAGCCGAGGTCATCGTGGCTGATCACCTCGGCCCCACCGCCCAGCTGGATAAGCTGTGTGATGTTGACGCCAAGGAGCTTATCGACGTCTCCAAGATCCCCTACCGCGCCCAAGTGGCCCAGGAGCGTATCAACGAGATTCTCATCGAGCACGCCCGGGCAGGCCGCCGCGTGGTGCGTCTGAAGGGCGGCGATCCTTATGTATTTGGTCGCGGCTTCGAAGAGCTCACCGCCCTTACCGCCGCGGGTCTCCCAGTGGAGGTCATCCCCGGCGTGACCTCGGCGGTGGCCGTCCCCGCGCTGGCAGGAACGCCGGTGACCCACCGTGGCGTCGTCCATGCCTTCACTGTAGTCTCCGGGCACCTGCCGCCAGGCCACCCCAAGTCCTTGGTGGATTGGGCAGCACTCGCGCGGTCTGGGGCCACGCTTTCGGTCATCATGGGTGTGAAGAACGCGGCGGCCATTGCCACCGCGCTGATCGACGCCTCCCTTTCCCCCCACACCCCCGTACACATCATCCAGGAGGGCTCCCTCAACGGTGAGCGGGCATTCCACTGCGAGCTGGCTCAACTAGGAGCCACAATGGAGGAAAACTCGGTGGCTCCGCCAGCGGTCATCGTTATCGGCGAGGTTGCTGGGCTCTAGTCAACGCCTATACGGCAGGTTTCTATGATCGCGGCGAGCTCACGCCGACGGGTTCTGAATCCTCCGCAGGAGTGCCGGCAGGAAAGCCATCGCGTCCGGTCGGCTCCGTGGTTTCGACAACACGGCTGCCGCCCCGCTGGGGCGCGGTGCTGGCACCGCTGTGCTCGTTTTCCTTGCCGCCAGCGCGGCGCGCACGGCGGGCGTTTCCCCACACAGTCACCGCCACGCCCAGAACGAGCGCGATGAACTGCACGATGAGGGTCTGCGGGTGCTGCAGGGCCCACCCCAAAGCTTTGGGGATGTTGAGCGCCACGATGGCAGTTCCGACGAATCCACCGAGGAGTGTGGGATTGATGCGGGAAATGAGCCACGCCGCAACCGGCGCAGTGATCGCCCCGCCGATAAGCAGGGCCACGACCGCGGCAGCGTTGGCCACGATTTCTTCCCAGAGGCCAACGATGAAGCCTGCCGTCGCGCCAAAGGTAACAAGGAATTCTGCGGTGTTGACGGTGCCGACAATGCGCCGCGGTTGTTCGCGGCCGACCGCCAACAGTGTCGAGGTGGAAATCGGCCCCCATCCGCCGCCACCCGAGGCGTCGACGAAGCCTCCCAGCACTCCGAGGCCGGCGAGGAAAGGAGTCGAATGCGGCCGGGATTCTCGCGGTGCGGCGCTGCGCGTTCGCGAAAAGCGCCAGACCAGGTTGATGCCCAAGGCGATGAGGATGGCGGAGGTTACGGGCGCGGCTGCTTCCAGTGAGAGGTTGGACAGAACCGCCGCCCCGATGAAGGCAGACAGGCCTCCCGGCACACCGAGCTTGAGCACGGTGGGCCAGTGCACGTTGC
This sequence comes from Corynebacterium sp. MSK004, assembly GCF_030232515.1. Lineage (NCBI taxonomy): Bacteria > Bacillati > Actinomycetota > Actinomycetes > Mycobacteriales > Corynebacteriaceae > Corynebacterium > Corynebacterium sp. MSK004. Next base: position 56,597 of record NZ_JASPKB010000001.1, read on the forward strand.
CGAAGCGCCAGTGGCTGATTCCGGAGACCAGAGTGGTGCCGAGCTCCGAGGTGTGCACTACCGCAGAGGCTGTTGCCGGCCCCAGACCAGCCAGCAACAGGATGGTGGTAGAGGTTACGCCAAAGCCCATTCCGATGCCGCCGTCGACAAGCTGCGCGGCAGCACCCGCCAGCGCGATGAGGATGAGGCTACGCATGGGCCACCTCCGCATAGCGGTGCGACACAATTCCGGCGAGCGCCTCCCCCAGGGGCGGGAGCACACACCTAGACTGGCCGCCGCCATCCCCGGAATCCGTGTCGAGTCGGTCTAGGAGCAGTCCTGGGCTCACGAAGAGCGGCACGACGACTTCCTGATTCCCCTCCGGCCCCACGGGCCGGCGCTCGCCGCGCGTAGCAAAAGAGACCTCCGCCGCGCAGCCGGTGAGCTCGCCCACGCGCCGCGCCAGATCAGCTACCGCAGCATTAGCACGCTCATCGGAGGAACCGACGGAGTACACCACGACGGTATCCGTTCCTTCCGGCACCTGCTGCGCGAGCAGCCTTGCCATATCCTCCCCGGTGCCGAGGCCGCGTGCTTGGCGGAGGGTGACTCCGGAGGCCGCGGAGGCCTGGGCCAGTGCAGCGGGGACGTCGACGCGCTGGTGGTAGCCCTCTGTAAAAAGCAAGGGCACAACAATCGCCTCGCGCACGCCTTGTTCAGCAAGGTTGTGCGCGGCCTCTTCGAGGGGAGGATCGTTGAACTCGAGGTGCGCGGCGGTGGCTGGCGCACCGGCAAGCTCGCCGGCAGCGCGGGTCAGGGCCGCCACGCTCGCTGCGGCCGCGGGATGGCGCGAGCCGTGCGAGAGGGTCAGCAGTGCGGTGGTGGAATTCGGGGCTGTCATAGCTGGGCGGTGTCCTTTTCCTAGGCGGTGGCGGTGGAGTGGCCGCGGCGAGCGAGGGAGCGCTGCAAAGCCTCCGTTGAGGACACCGCCGGCGCGGGCGCTACGGGGGCATCGTCTTGGCCATGGAAACGCACGGAAAAGATCCGGAGGCACTCTTCGCACTTCCAGGCGAAGTCATCTTCTTCATCGGGGAACAGGTTGGTCCCAGCGCAATAGGGGCAGTAGGCGGGATGGTTGCGGTTGGGGTTGGGCTTGCGGCGGAAATTCATTGCAAGTCCTCCTCGTCCGCGCGCAGCACCCAGTGGCGGAACTGCTCGCCGTCCTCGCGCTGCTCCTTGTATTTATTGACCAAGCGGATGACATAGTCGGGGACTTCATCGGCCACCACCTTGTGCCCGCGCAGCTTGCGCCCCCAGTCCGGGGATAGGCCGAGGGCACCGCCGAGGTGGACCTGGAAACCTTCGACGCGATTGCCATCAGAGTCAGTGACTATCTGTCCCTTCAGCCCAATGTCCGATACCTGCGAGCGAGCACAGGCATTGGGGCAGCCGTTGAGGGCGATGGACAGCGGCACATCGAGGTCGCCAAGGGTATCTTCCAGGATGTCGACAAGCTCGATGGCGCGGGCCTTGGTGGTCACGTGGGCGAGCTTACAAAATTCCAGGCCGGTGCAGGAGATGACGCCGCGGCGGAACTCCGAGGGCTGGGAGTACAGGCCCGTCTCATCCAAAGCGCGGGACAGGGCGGGGATGTCCTCTTCCTCAACGTCGAGGAAGAGAAGCTCCTTCATCGGGGTGGTACGGATGCGGTTGATGCCGAACTTCTCCGCCACGTCGGCGATGGCGATGAGCTGTTCGCCGGTGGCATGCCCCACGGTGGGCTTGACGCCCACGTAGAACTTTCCATCCCGCTGCCGGTGCACGCCGAGGTGGTCGCGGTTGCCGGGGGCGATGGGGAGCGGGAGGCCGTCGAGAAGCGGCGCGTCCAGATACTCCTCTTCTAGGACCCTGCGGAACTTCTCAATGCCCCACTGCGCCACGAGAAACTTCAGGCGCGCGCGGTTGCGGTTGCGGCGGAAGCCATAGTCGCGGAAGATGCGCGCGACACCGGCCCACACCTCCGGGACGCGCTCAAGCGGGATCCATGCGCCGAGGGATTGCGAGAGCATCGGGTTGGTGGACAGGCCTCCGCCCACGAAGCAATCGAAGCCCGGCCCGTACTCAGGGTGCTCGGTGCCAACAAAAGCGATGTCCTGGATTTCGTGCGTCACGTCCTGCCGGGAGTTGCCAGAAATGGCGGTCTTAAACTTGCGCGGGAGGTTGTGAAACTCCTCGCGCGGGAGGTAGTTGTTCTTGATCTCCTCGATGGCCGGGGTGGCGTCGATAATCTCGTCGGCCGCCACGCCCGCTACCGGTGAGCCTAGGATGACGCGGGGCACGTCGCCGCAGCCCAGCAGGGTATCCAAGCCGACGGAGCGCAGTTTCTCCCAGATGGCGGGAACGTTTTCAATCTGAATCCAGTGCAGCTGAATGTTCTGGCGGTCCGTAAAGTCCGCGGTGGAGCGCGCATAGTCGCGCGAAATCTCTCCTACGGCACGCAACTTGGCGGGATCCGCGCGGCCCCCGTCGAAGCGCACGCGCATCATGAAGTATTCGTCCTGCAGCTCGGCGTTGGTGAGCTTGGAGGTCATCTCACCGCCCAGGTTCTGGTTGCGCTGGGTATACAGGCCCAACCACTTAAAGCGCGGGGCAAGATCCTCGGCGGGGATGGAGGAGAAGCCCTGCTTCGAGTAGATATCGATGACGCGCTGGCGCACGGCGAGGGCGTCGTCGGCCTGCTTAATCTCCTCATCAGCGTTAAGCGGGGCGGTGCCGTCGATCTTCCACTGGCCTTCCGGTTTCTTCGCGCGTGGCTTTCGCTGTGTGGCGGTGGTCATAATCTGCTGCCTTTCGTCGGATACTGAAAACCTACCGGTCTAGCTAAAACAGACAAAGCAGTCTTTTTTATTTTCTCTCAAATATGCAAAGCACGCTGGGTTTATGCCACAATGTTCTCCGAATGTAATTAGGCCCAGTTGCCCTACAGCAGACAAGCCGGTTCAATGAAACCCACGCTTGTTTAGACCTAAGCTTTCGTTAGTTACTACAACATTCCGAAAGGCCATCATGACCCAGCAGCCCCTGAAAGTAGCCGTCATCGGCGCCGGCCCAGCCGGCATCTACGCCTCCGACATCCTGGTGAAGAAGACCGGCGGCAACGTTCAGATCGATCTCATCGAGCAGATGCCAGCCCCCTTCGGGCTCATCCGCTACGGCGTGGCTCCGGACCACCCGCGCATTAAGGGAATCATTAACTCCCTGCACCGCGTGCTTGACACCGACCAGATCCGCCTTCTGTCCAACATCACCGTGGGCCGCGATGTCACTGTCTCCGAACTCGAGGAGTATTACGATGCCATCGTCTTCGCCACTGGCGCTGTTGGTGACTTGGGCATGCAGATCCCAGGCTCCGACCTCGAGGGTATCCACGGTGCGGGCGAGTTCGTCGGCTTCTACGACGGCAACCCGCGCTTCGAGCGCTCCTGGGATCTCTCCGCCACCGACGTCGCAGTGATCGGCGTGGGCAACGTGGGCCTGGACGTGGCCCGCATCCTGGCCAAGACCGGCGATGAGCTTAAGGAAGCCACGGAAATCCCCGATAACGTCTACGAGTCCCTGGCCAAGAACCAGGCCACCACCGTGCGCGTCTTTGGCCGCCGCGGTCCGGCACAGGCCAAGTTCACTCCACTGGAGCTCAAGGAGCTCGACCACTCCCCCACCATCAACGTGGTGGTGGACCCGGAGGACATCGACTACGACGAGGCCTCCCTCAAGGCCCGCGAAGAGGCCAAGTCCTGCGACCTGGTCTGCCAGACCTTGGAGGGCTACGCCATCCGTGAGCCCAAGGATGCCCCGCACACCCTGCAGATCCACCTCTTCGAGCAGCCTGTCGAGTTCATCGGTGAGAACGGCAAGGTCACGGCAGTAAAGACCGAGCGCACCGCACTCAACGGCGATGGCTCCGTCTCCGGCACCGGCAAGTTCACCGAGTGGCCGGCACAGGCCGTCTATCTGGCCGTGGGTTACCGCTCTGATGCCATCGAGGGCGTTCCCTTCAATAAACAGAAGAACGTCATCAACAATGACGGCGGACACGTCGTCGACCTCGACGGTGAGGTCGTGCCGGGCCTCTACACCACCGGCTGGATCAAGCGCGGCCCGGTTGGGCTCATCGGCAACACCAAGTCCGATGCCACGGAGACCATCGGCATGCTGCTTGCCGACGCCGATGCGGGCAACCTCTCCCACTCCCGCGAGGAGGACATCGTAGAACTCTTCAAGTCCAAGGGCTTGGAGCACCTGACCTGGGAGGGCTGGAAGAAACTGGACGCCGCCGAGCGCGCACTGGGTGAGGCAGAGGGCCGCGAGCGCAAGAAGTTCGTCGAGTGGGAAGAGATGGTCACCCACTCTCGCGACTAGACCGGCCAGCATGGCTCGGCCGCTCTCTTCGGCTGAGCCGCCTATGCTTTGGCCTACCCCAGCCCAACTAAAACCAAAACTGCCCTATCTGACGAAGTTATCTCTCTCGCCGCGATAAACGCGGGGAAAATCGTCAGATAGGGCAGTTTTCGTCTCAAGTCTCAAGGCCTTCGTGTGAAGGCACGTGCCTTCACACGCTAGGCGCGGATGATGCCGAGGACCTCGTCGACGATGGCCTGCACCTCGTCGGCAGTCTTGGCCTCAACGTTGAGGCGCAGCAGCGGCTCAGTGTTGGAGGCGCGGACGTTGAACCAGGCATCGGTGCCCTTCAGCTGTACGGTCACGCCATCGAGCTCGTCGACGGACTCAATCTTGTCCGCCAACTCATCGAGCACGCGCTGCGTCGTAGCCTTCTGGTCATCCACGGTGGAGTTGATTTCACCCGAGGCCTCGTAACGCGAGTACTGCGCCATGAGCTCGCTCAGCGGCTTGTCCTGCTCGCCCAGAGCAGCCAGCACGTGCATGGCAGCGAGCATGCCGGAGTCCGCATTCCAGAACTCCTGGAAGTAGTAGTGCGCGGAGTGCTCGCCACCAAAGACCGCCTTCTCCTTGGCCATCTGGGCCTTGATGAAGGAGTGGCCCACGCGGGTACGCACGGCCTTGCCGCCCTTCTCCGCGATGAGCTCCGGAACGGTCTTGGACGTAATCAGGTTATGGATGACGGTGGCACCAGGGAACTTGTCCAGGTAGCGCTCCGCCACCAGCGCACAAATAGCAGAAGGCGAGACCGGCTGGCCCTTCTCATCCACCACGAAGCAGCGATCCGCATCGCCGTCGAAAGCAAGGCCGATATCCGCCTTCTGTTCGACGGTGAACTTCTGAAGATCCACCAGGTTCTTCGGATCCAGCGGGTTAGCCTCGTGGTTGGGGAAGGTGCCGTCGAGCTCAAAGTAGAGATCCCGGACGTCGAAAGGCAGGCCCTCAAAGACCGCCGGGACGGTGTGGCCGCCCATGCCATTCGCGGCGTCGACAGCCACGACCAGTGGGCGGGAGTTCTCCAGCGGCACCAGGCCGCGAAGGAATGCCGCGTAGTCCGGAAGAACCTCACGCTCAGTGACGGTGCCCGGCTCACCGTCGAAGGCCGGGGTGCCGTCGATCAGCATGTCCTTGATCTGCTCCAGCCCCGTCTCCTGCCCCACCGGAACAGCGCCCGCGCGGCAGAGCTTGATGCCGTTGTACTTAGCCGGGTTGTGGGAGGCGGTGAACATAGCGCCCGCGCAATTGAGGTGGCCGGCGGCAAAGTACAGCTCATCGGTGGACGTGAGGCCGAGCTGGATAACATCAAGGCCCTGCGCGGCAGCGCCCTCAGCAAAGGCGGCTGCCAGCTGCGGGGAGGACGGACGCATGTCGTGGCCCACTGCCACGGTGGTCTCCCCTTCCCCGCGGAGGATGGCGGCGTAGGCCGCGCCAGTATCGCGCACGAGGGTTTCGTCGATGTCCTCACCCACGACGCCACGGACGTCATAGGCCTTGATCACTGCATTGAGCTGTTCACGAGTTCGCATAGCCCACAAGCATACCCCCGTCAGTCGCGGTAATCCGCGTGCGACGAACTAGTCGGCGTCCGGAACCACCGTCAGGTGAGCGCGGCGGCGCTGGCGGGCATCGTGGACGCGGCGGGTTCGGAACACGGGGTGGTTCGAATTCCGCGGATCCGCGCCGTCGAAAGTAGCGGAATAGTCAATGGGATCGGCGCCGGAACCAGCAGTGGAATCATCCACCAAGCCAGTGGTCACGCGCCCAGCCTCACGGACCGCCTCGGCGAGAGCTGTAAGGTCATCATCCTCATCGAGCTCGATGCGGTCAACGCGCACCATTTCCCATCCTTGCGGGGCGGTAATTCGTGCGCTGTGCTTTTCGCACAGATCCCAGGCATGGGGATCGGTTTCTTCGGAGAGCGGGCCCACGACGGCGGTTTGCTGCGCATAGGCATAGGTCAACGTCGCCACGGCGGGACGGCCGCAGCCGGGGCGGGAGCAATGGCGAGAGCTATTCACGGGCCCAAGTCTAAACCCTAACTTGAGATTTAGATAGTTCAGCGCGGCGCGTCTCGCCGCGAGCCCACCTCGATGCGGCTTAGACTAAGCCGCATGACCACGCCTCGCCCGCATATTCGCCCGGCCCGCCACCGCCATGGCCGTGGTGCCCGCGGGCCGCTGTTGCCGCAGAATACGCCGCGCTACCGCAGCAGCGCCGAGCGCTTCGACATGGCCGTGCTCGAGGCCTACTCCCCCATTCACAATGCCTTTGCCGAACAGCTCACCGGACTCGATCTCGCCGTTGATACCGTGCCCCGCATGCGCCTCTCAGTTGATATGACTGTGTTGCCGGATGAAATCATCGCGGATGGCCCCGTTCCGCTCGGGCGCATCGTCCCGGCGGGCGTGGATTCCGAAGGCCAACCCACGCGCGCCCGACTCGTCATTTTCCGCATGCCCGTGGAGGAGCGCGTGCACTCCGCGCAGGAGCGTGAAGAGCTACTGTCCACGGTGCTAACCGCTCTGGTGGCCAATTACCTCAACGTCGATCCCGGTGATATCGATCCGCGTTTTACTTGGTAAAGGCTAGGGGTGCAGAGCGCCCCTGCCCTAAAACCACTACTCCCCCTCACCGCCGAGACCCGAGCCAAATGACATAGGACTGTGCAGTGAGGGGGAGCACTGATGCTGGTTAGTAGCTGCTTTGAGCTCTAACCAATCTCACGCTTGAGGCGGCGACGCTCACGGTCCGAAAGCCCGCCCCAGATACCGAAGCGCTCGTCATGCTCCAAGGCATACTCGAGGCATTCATCACGCACCGCGCAGGCCTGGCAGATACGCTTAGCCTCGCGGGTAGATCCTCCCTTTTCCGGGAAGAATGCTTCTGGATCCGTCTGGGCGCACAGCGCCTGGTCTTGCCACTCCTGCTCGACGGCACCAAAGAGTTCATCGAGCGACATCTCTGCAGCAGCACCGCCACGGAGAATAGCGCTGTTATTCGTTGTATTGTCCACGCCGCTTCCTTTCTCCGAGGTCGTTTCTCTCTTAATTCGATGGCACCGACCCTACACCGAAAAGATTTTTCGGTGCCGTGCCCGCCGTGCCGTTGATTACACTGATGTCATTTCACACCGAATCACTAAATATCGTCAACCTGTCGCGAGAGATTTTTCGGCGGCTCCAGCGAAAACGCTGTACAGCATCCCCAACTTTCACATCCGTCACAGATCGCCCATCTAGGGGGCAATCATCGGGGGTACTACATGTAGTGGCCACCCCCAACCCTGTGAACAATTCTAAGGTTGCTTCGGCGTGTCGCCACCCAGTTGGGCAAAACACATGGATCTCATTCGCACCATGAAAACCATGCGTCACGCCCAAAAGATACGGAAAGCACCGAGAAGGTTCCTTCCTCCTCGGTGCCTTTTCCTCCTTTTACGGCGCAGCGCTTAGGCGTCGGAGCTGAAACGCACGCCAGCGTCCGGAATGCTCACGCCCGGGAAGACGCGCATGCCGCCCTGCAGTTCGCAACGCGCGCCAATGGTGGCGCCTTCACCAATAACGCAACCATCAATATGCGCGTTGGCACCGATGTGCGCGCCCGAGGCAATGATGGAGTTGTTAATGATGGCACCCGGCTCAATGGTCACGCCGTCAAAGACCACCGTGCCGTCCAAACGCGAACCCGCCCCAATGACAGACCCGCGACCCACAGCCGTACCCGACAGCAACAGCACGCCACCGGCAATACCCGCGGACTCATCCACCACGGACTCGCCCGTGCGGCCCACCAGCAACGGTGAATGCGCAATGCCGCGCACCAGATCGGAAGAACCACGGACGAAATCATCCGGGCGGCCCATGTCGCGCCAATAGGAGTTGTCCACATGCCCAACCACTAGGCGGCCAGACTCCAGCAGCTGCGGGAAGGTCTCGCGCTCCACGGAAACCACACGGCCCTCCGGGATGGTCGCAATAACATCCTTCTTAAACACGTAGCAGCCAGCGTTAATCTGGTTCGTCGGCGGATCCTCGGTCTTCTCCAAGAAAGCGGTCACCCGCCCGTTGGAATCCGTCGGGACGCAGCCAAACGCGCGGGGATCGGCGACGTTGAGCAGGTGCATCGTCACGTCGGCATCCTTCGAGTGGTGAGTATCGAGGATGCCGTTGAGGTCCATACCGGACAAAACGTCACCGTTGAACACCATGACCGTATCCTGACGCAGCTTGTCGTAGACATTGCGGATACCGCCGCCCGTACCCAGTGCGGTTTCCTCCACGACGTACTCGATCTCCAGACCCAGATCTGAGCCGTCCCCGAAGTACTCCTCAAAAACCTCCGCCTTATAGGAGGTGGAGAGCACCACGTGCTCAATCCCCGCGTCCTTGATGCGGGCGAGGAGGTGCTGAAGGAATGGGTAGTTGGCCGTGGACAGCATCGGCTTCGGTGTGCCAATCGTCAGCGGGCGCAGGCGAGTGCCGCGACCTCCCACCAGAATGACGGCATCGGCCGTCGATCCCCACTGGGGCGCTGATTCAGTCATATCGTTCCTTAATCTCTTTTCAGATAAGCCACCGTTAGTGTATAGGCGCACCTAGCTCAGGAGCCGTCGCGGCACGCGCTTAATACCAGCCCACGTACGCGCAGCCCCAGCCACAAGGCCACGCGCAGGGGCGCTTGGTACCAGTGCGGGTGCCTGTCCGCCTGGAAGCGATAGGCCGAATCATGGTGCGCGCGCAGCATTGCGCCGCGGTGCGCCTGCGTCGAATGGCCTTTGGCGTGGGTAATCACCGCCGTGGGGCAGAAGATATTGCGCCAGCCGGCGCGGACGAAGCGGTCACCTAAGTCCACATCCTCCAAATACATGAAGTAACGCTCATCAAAGCCGCCAATCTGTGCAAAAGCCTCCCAGCGCACCAACAGACAGGAGCCGGATAGCCAGCCGGCGGGGCGCTCGCTGTCCATGTCGGCGTCATCGCGGTAGGCGCGCGACCACGGGTTGGAGGGCCAGATCGTTCCGAACAGCGCATGGCCAATTCCCGTGAGCAACGTGGGCACTGCGCGCGCCGAAGGATAGTTACTGCCGTCCGGCTCCACGATGCGCGGCCCCACCGCCGCGGCATCCGGGTGACGGCGTGCGCACGCAATCAGCTCATCCAGGGAGCCTTCGCTAAAGGTCACGTCCGGGTTGGCGATGAGGAAAAATTCGTCATCGACCCCACGCGCACGCACAAAGCGCGCGCCGGCATTCATCCCCGCGCCGTAGCCGAGGTTGCCGCCGGTATCGAGGAATTCCACGTCCACGTGTTCCCGCGCGGCGGCTTCCGGCACCCCGTCGGTCGAGCCGTTGTCGGCAAGGATGGTGAGGGTAGGGCGGGACGTCGCCAAGCGCAGCGAGGACAAGAAGTCGCTGAGGTAACGGCCAGGAGAAAAGGTCACGGTGACCACGGCCAGGGGTTTCTGTAAATTCTTCACGATGAATCTGAGCGTACCCAACGCCAACGCGCGCACGCGCCCGCGACACTGCTTCACGTTTTTGCAGCGAGCTCACCTAAACTAGTCCCGTGACTTCCCCGAACTCCCCGCGCGCCGCCCGCCATATCCAGGCCGCGCCCTCGCAGTCCGCGCCCACCGCCCAACGAGGATCGACGCCGGTGAAAGCCATCGTCGCTTTCTTGTCCGCCGTTGTCCTCGTGGTCTCCGGCGTGGGTTACTTCACCGTGGGCAAGCTGGGAAATGACATCTCCTCTGCGTCGAACCTGGCACTGGGTAACCAGGGTGGTTTCAAGGACAGCAGTCTCGATGGCGCGGTCGATATCCTGCTCGTGGGCAAGGACTCCCGCACCGATGCCAAGGGGAATCCGCTTTCCGAACAGGAGCTGGCAGATCTGCATGCCGGCGTGGACGAAGGTGAGGAAAACACGGACACCATCATGGTGATCCGTATTCCGAACGACGGCTCGCGCGCGACTGCCGTGTCTATCCCGCGCGATACCTATGTCCACGACAGCGAGTTCGGAAACACCAAGATCAATGCTGTCTTCGCGCTCCACAAGTCCGCCAAGATGGAGGAGCTCCAGCAGGAGAACGCTGAAGCTGAGGCAGCAGGTAAGAAGCCTCCCTACACGGAGAAGGAGATGGAGAAGGAGAGCACGGAGGCCGGCCGTGCTGGGCTCATCTCGATGGTGCGCACGCTTACGGATGTCAGCGTTGATCACTACGCTGAGGTGGGGCTCTTGGGCTTTGTGCTGCTTACCGACGCCGTCGGGGGCGTCGATGTCTGCCTCAACAATGACGTGGATGATCCGATGTCCGGTGCGAAGTTCCCGAAGGGGCGCCAGACCCTCAAGGGCTCCGAGGGCTTGTCCTTCGTGCGCCAGCGCTATGACCTGCCGCGCGGCGACCTTGACCGCATCGTGCGCCAGCAGGCATACATGGCATCCCTGACCTCGCAGGTTTTGGATTCGGGAACGCTGACGTCCCCGGGCAAGCTCAACAAGATTGCCGATGCCGTGGAGCGCTCCGTTGTCATCGATGATGGCTGGGACATCATGGGATTTGTCACCCAGCTGGCCGGGCTGGCCGGCGGCAACGTGACCTTTACGACGATCCCGGTGACCTCAATTACCGGCGTGGGTGACTATGGCGAATCGGTGGTGACCATCGATACTGCGGAGGTACATCGCTTCATGGATGATCTGGCCAAATCCCAAGAGAAGGCTGAGGAAGAAAAGAAGTCTGAGGATGCCCCAGCCGACCAGGAAGGTGAAGACGGCGAAAAGCCCGTGGCCGAGGACCTCAACCTCCACGTCCTGAATGCAGGCACCGTCGACGGCATGGCCGGCGGAATCGGTGCGTGGTTGAAGAACGTGGGCTACACCGTTGAGCGCACCGCCAACGCGCAGTCGGGCCTGTATACCGAGTCCCAGATTGTGGCCGCGGATGCCAACGATGAGCGCGCCCAGGCCTTGGCTGAGCAGCTCGGCGGCCTGCCGGTCACGGCCAACGAGGAGCTCGAGCCGGATACCTTCATCGTGGTGGCTACGGATGATTACTCTGGCCCGAAGGATGACTCCGCGCAGGAAGAGGAGGCTTCCGCCGAGACGAGCGAAGGCGGCGACACCCAGCAGGTGGGTACTCCGGGCGATGACTTCGGTACCGCGGAGGTGGCACCGGAAATCGACGCCGGCGGCGACGGCCCGCGCTGCGTGAATTAACAGCGTCGTGGCGGGCTGAGCGCCCGCCACCTACGATGGGCGGACATGGAACTCCTTCAGCATCTCTTGACCGCCGATGCCTCCGCTCCCCGCCTCAGCGTCTACAACGAAGCTGACGGCACCCGCATGGACTTCTCGGCGCAAACGCTGGAGAACTGGACCTCCAAGATTGCCAACATGCTGTTGGAAGAGCTCGACCTTGAGCCCGGCACCGATGCCCGCATCCTCATCGACCTTCCGGTGTCGTGGCAGGCTGCCGTCATTGCGCTTGGGGCACTAGCCGCGGGCATCCCCTTTGACATTACGGATGGTGCGGCTGCCCCAGAGCCGCACGTCGATGATGTCGCCGTAGTTTTCACCTCCCCGGAGGCCTACCTCGAGGCCACCGCCGGCTCGGCTTCTACCCCACTGGTCGACACGGTGCTGGTCACGCGAGATCCTTTTGGCCGCGGCGTTGTCGAAAGCGGCGGCGAGTTGCCGCTCGGCACCATCGACTTCGGCCCCACGGTGCGCTTTTATGGCGATCACTTCTATGGTTCTACCACTCCGCTTCCGAAGCTTTTCCCCACGGATTTGGGCGCTGAGCGCGTGTTGTCTCCAGGGTGGAGCGACACCGCCTCCTTCCAACGTGCTGTGTTAGAGCCACTGGCTGCGGGTGGCTCGGCCGTCATCGTGTCCGGATTGTGCTCGGCGGACCGCTTGGAGGAAATCGCGGCCAACGAGAAGGTCACTGTCCGCGCTTAAAGCTTGTCGTGAGATAGTAGAGCGATGTTCAGCTGGCTCTACGTCTTCATCGGCCTACTCATCCTTGTGGGCACAATCTGCCAGGGAACCATCGGATTCGGCCTGGGCACCATCGCCACCCCAATCTTGGCGCTGATTAAGCCGGAGCTTGTTCCCACGCTTATCCTCCTGCTGGCCTTCGTCATTTCAACCACGACAATGCTCAAGTCACGCTCAGCGGTGTCGTGGGACATCGTGGCCATTTCCTCCATCGCGCGAATACCCGGCTCCCTGCTCGGCGCGTGGGCCATTGCCTCCCTCTCCCACCGCGGGCTCTCCCTTTTCATCGGCTGCGCCGTCATCTTTGCCATGACCTTGTCTAGTCTTGGCTGGTCGCCGAAGCGAACCACCACCAACATCGCGGTCGCGGGTGCTGCTTCCGGGCTCCTGGGCACGTCCACCTCCATCGGTGGTCCACCCATGGCGTTAGTACTCAAAGGATACGACCCCACCCGTGTGCGCGGCACCCTGTCGGGCACGTTCATCATCGGCTCCACCATCTCGCTAGCCACCTTGGCCTTGAGCGGGCAAATCACCAGCCTGCAGCTCACCGCGGCCGCGGCCTACCTTCCGGTAGCCATCGTCGGCCTCATCGCTGCCGGATACCTCAACCGATTCATCAACGCCACGGTGCTCAACCGCATCGTCATCATCGTGGCCATCAGCGCGGCTGTGGCGCTCATTGTTGAGGGGCTGGTTGCTGCCTAGCGTCCGCGGCCTACTGCCACGACCACGCTCCGCACTGCCCGTTCTGCCAAAGTTCTCGCCTCCGACTCAAGATCTGGCAATAACTTTGTCAACTAGGGCAGTTGGGTGGCTCCGGGAAATCTGGCGGTTCCGGGTAATCGGGTGGCTCAGGCAAGTCGGGCGGCAGATACCCTAAGTGCTCGCTGTATTCCCAGGGCTTTGGCTTGGGCGGCAACACTCCCTCATGCCAGAAGCCGATGAATTTGAAGTAGCGCTTCTCGAAGTCCGGATTCCTGGCATTGGCTATCTGGTCGATGACATAGTCCAGATGATGTGCCACGCAATGACCTGTGTAGCGCAACGTGAGCCACCCAATCAGCGCACCCTCGTTGTTCTTCCAATGGTCTCGTAGCCATGCCTCTCGCTGGGAATGGAATTTCATCCCGTTGATTTCTACCGCAACCTTGAGCTCTGGGAGCACGATGTCCCAGGTGTAGTGGCCGATAACAACGTTGCACTCAACTTTGAGCCCACGCCTCTTCAGTCCCTTCGCCACCTTGACCTCCGCACCGGAATCCGTGAACAGGGCGGCTTGCTCCAGCATCCGTTGGCTTGCAACAGGGATGACATTGAGTGCTTCGCGGTGGCTGTCCAAGCGAGCACGCCCCGACTTCGAAGAATAGATAGATTCGAAGACGCGAATCCCCAGATCAGGACTAACGGACTTCATAGCGACAAGAGGATTAAGAATCCGGATCCCCGACAAAGTGACAAAACTAGTGACGCTCACCCGCGAGTGCACATAAAAGGTCGATGTCGGCATCCTCTCTGCACTAGCGAGCCTCAGCGGAAAAGTGACAGGCTCGCCAAGGAGTACCTGGGCAGCCGTTGTACCTGTCGCCTTAAGGTATGGACGGTGCTCCTGCAACAGCTTCAAAGCTCTAAAGGCTCGGGCCTGCCCCAGACGTAGATTCCCTTGGCGATTCTCGCAATCTCCCCACGGCTCACGCGAGTTGCAAGCGCGCCTTTAGATAGGCCGCGCACAACGCCATGGTTCATGTCATTCCCCCCCGGAAAGTTTGGCCTCCACGCTAACATGGCGCCCCGCCACATGCCGAGCAACTGCCCGTTCTGCCAAAGTTATAGCCTCTGATTCAAGATCTGGCCTGATCTTTGGCAACAACGACAGTTATGCCCACTGCAAACTAAGCAGACCCTAGCGAAGCGACCCCTCAATAAAACTGCGGAACCGCCGAGCAATCTGCGCTATCTCCTGCCCCGCGAAGTGGCCCGGGGACCATGCCGCCACCAGCGGCACACCGCCTAGAGCGCGCTCGCCATCAACGACATCAAAGCCCACCAGCCGCGCCGGCTGCAGCTCCGTCATTAAAGCTACGGCTCGCCCGGCACGCGCCAAGGCGCATAACGTCGCCGTATCATCGCACTCCACGTGCGAGCCCAGGGCATAGCCGGCCGTGCCCACGAAGGAATCCACCACCCCGCGGGACACGCTGCGCCGCGAGGGCAACGCCACATTTTCCTGCAGCAAGCGCTCGACCTCCACGCTTGTCGAACCCGCGCATTCCAGCACCAGCGGGTGCGTCGGCGGCGCCCAGGCGCGCACCGGAATCGTGCCCAGCGGCAAGGAAGCCACGTCATTGCCCGGCGGGATGGTAGCAATCACCATGTCGGCGGTTCCTTCCAGCGCCTCGAAGACGTCGTAGTGCGAGACCGGAGTCGTCGTAAGCAGAGGAATCGACGAGCCGGCGGCCTCTATAAACGGGGCGAGAAGCGTCGACATCGTCGTCGGCGTGGCCGCCACGCGCAGCGCCGGAATTCTGCCAGCCCGAAGTGCCTCCACCGCCTGCCCGGCGCGCGCGGATGCAGCGAGGAGGCGGCGGCAGGTGGGAATGAGGGCGTGCGCGGCATCGCTTAGCACGAGCGAGGAACCGGCCCGCACAAAGAGCTCAAGGTCCAGCTCTTTTTCAAAACGCCGCAGTTGGCGGCTCAACGCCGGTTGGGTAATTCCGAGGCGTGAGGCGGCAGCGGTCACCGTCCCGGCCTCAGCCACCGCGAGGAAATATTTGGCCTTCACCATGTCCATTCCCCTACTTTTACCAGCCCCCATGCCCTATATGCATGGCTTTAGAGCTTTAGCAACATTAGACAACATGACATCACCAAAGAATAATGAGACCACTACCACAACGAAGTCAGGGAGGTTCTCCATGTCACATGTCGGCGCCGCCATTGCCGCATCCCTTGCCGCGCACAATGTGCCCCGCGCATTCCTCGTACCCGGCGAAAGCTTCCTTCCCGTGTTGGACGGACTCTACGATTCCCCCGTCGAAGCCATCGTCTGCCGCCACGAAGGCGGCGCCACCTACATGGCCGAAGCCCAGGGCAAAGCCACCGGCCAGCCCGGCGTCGCCATGGTCACCCGCGGGCCCGGCGCGGCCAACGCCTACGTCGGCATCCACACCGCTTGGCAGGACGCTACCCCGCTCGTCCTCTTCGTCGGCCTCATCCCCACTTCGGACCGCGACCGCGAATCCTTCCAGGAATTCGATCCCAAGGCGTGGTTCGGCACCCAGGCCAAGCAGGTCTTCGTCCTCGACGATCCGGAGCGCGCCTCTCGCGTCGTGGCCGAAGCCTTCTTCCAGGCCCAGCAGGGCCGCCCCGGCCCCGTCATCGTGGGCCTGCCGGAAGATGTTCTCCACAAGGAGTTCACCGGCACCATCCACCCGCCCATCCCGGTTGCGGAAGGCGCGCTTTCCGACGATCACCTGGGCCTCCTCTCCCGCGAACTGAGCCACGCAGAGCGACCACTTATTTTCGCCGGCGGTCCGCGCTGGACCCCAGAGACCGCGGAGAAGATCACTCGCTTCGCCGAAGAGCACCGTATCCCGATCATTCAAGACTTCCGCGCCGCCGACCGCGTGCCTTTCGACTCCCCCGCCAACGCCGGCTGGCTCGGCTACGGCCGCGACCCCCGCGCGGCGCAACTTTTGGAAGCCGCCTCCCTCGTCATTGAAGTTGGTGCCGTTCTCGGTGATGTTCCTACCGACGGCTATACCCTGCGCCAGTCACCGCAGGCGCGCAACATCGCCATCAATCCCGACACCAGCCTGCGCGGGCACTCGGTACCCCTCGAGAGCCACATCGTGGCAAGCCCTGTGGCCTTCGCCAACACGCTGGACCGTCTAACCGTCGAGGGCACGGAGCAGCGCGGCGAGTGGTTTGATTCCGCGCACGCGAACCACCTCAACTTCGCCACCCTCCCCGAGCCCGCAGACTACCGTCCAGGCAAAGAGGGCACCGCCCACATGGAGGCCATCCTCGCAGCGCTCCACGAGCAGTTGCCCAAGGACTCGATCTACACCTTTGGCGCCGGCAACCACTGCATCTGGGCCCAACAGTTCTTGCGCTCGACGGTCTACCCCTCCCAGTTCAGCGTGCGCAACGGCTCGATGGGCTACTCCATCCCGGCCGCAGTTTCCACCAAGCTGCAGTTCCCGGAGCGCACCGTGGTCACCATTGCTGGCGATGGCGAATACCTCATGAACGGCCAGGAGCTGGCCACCGCGCTGCAATACGGCGCGCCTTTCCTCATCATCGTGATGTCCAATGGCGAGTTCGGAACCATCCGCGATCACCAGAAGAAGCACTTCCCCGATCGCGTTTCCGGCACGCAGCTGGTGAACCCGGATTTCGCGGCGGTTGCCCGCGGCTTCGGCGCCCACGGCGAGCTCGTCACCGATGACGCACAAGCACCAGAGGCAGTCGCGCGCGCTCTAGCCGCCATCGCCAACGACGGGGTACCGGCACTGATCAACGTCATCACCGATCAAGAACATTCCCTGCCTATTCCGCCCACCAACTAAAGGAGGCTCATCATGAGCTCTACCAACACTCCCCCAACAACCACGCCACCCACTACTGAGCTGAAGGAGGGCGAGCACATTGTGGGCGATGGGGTCGTCGCCAAGCAGCGCCCCGCCGCATCCACCGCATCGTGGATCATTACGCTCTTCGGTACCGCCGTGGGTGCCGGCATCCTCTTCCTGCCGCTCAACGCCGGTGGTTTCGGGTTCTGGCCGCTGGTCTTCGCCACGGTCTTCATCTTCCCGCTGGTGTTTTTCTCCCACCGCACCTACGCGCGCATCGTCGCGGGCGCCCCCAAAGAGGACCACGGCAAGGACATCCTCGAGCTGGTCTCGCAGTACCTGGGCAAGGGCCAAGGAATCGTCTTCGCGGTGCTGTATTGGATCACGGTCTTTTCCACGGTCCTGATTTACGGTGTCTCCATCACTAACGCGGTGGATAGCTTCATCGTCAACCAGCTGGGCGGGCCTTCGCTCGACCGGTGGCTACTGGCCATGCTCTGCGTCGGCGTCATGACCGGTGCCTTCGCCATCGGCCGCAAGCCCATGATTTGGCTGGCCCAGGTGCTGGTGTACCCGCTGATTATTGCGCTGGCCGTCACCTCCATTTACCTCATCCCGCGCTGGGACCTGCAAAGCTTCCTTCACTTTGATGACGGCTCGGATGGCTACGGCGGCATTTTCAAGGGAATTTTCCTCATCCTGCCGGTGCTGGTCTTCTCCTTCTCCCACATGGCAGCGCTGTCGCAATTCGCCCTCGATATGCAGCCGCAGTACGGCGAGAAGACCGAGAAGCGCGTCTCCCGCACGGAGTTCTACACCTCCATCCTGCTCGTGGTCTTCACCATGTTCTTCGTGTGGTCCTGTGTCCTCGCGCTCGGCGCCGACGGCATGAATGAGGCCCTCGAGCAAAACATCCCGGTGCTCTCCTACTTCGCCAACGTCACCGGCACGCCGTTCATGGCCTACATGGCGCCCATCGTGGTCATCTGCGCCATCGTCTCCTCTTACTTCGGCCACATGCTCGGCACAGAAGAAGGCACGGAGTACCTGCTGAAGAACGCCGCTCCGAAGCTGGCGGAGAAGGTCTCGCACCGCACGCTGCTCAACATCATTTATGTCATCGCCTTCGTGTGCACCACGCTCGTGGCGATCTTCAACCCCTCCATTATTTCCATGATTTCCGTGGTCTCCGGTGTCTTCGTGGCGTTCATCGTTTACCTGGTTCCGGTGTACATGTTCAAGAAGTTGGACGTGTACAAGCACTTCCGCAATGACCCGTGGAACTACTTCGTCTTCGGCATGGGCCTGCTGATTATGGCCGTGACCATCTGGGACATGATTTAGAAAGGACGTGATTATGCTACGCAATGATCTCTCGAGCTTCCCCGAGTACAAGGTGGGCAAGGACTTCCCCAACGCGCTCAAGCTCTCATCCAATGAGGTCCCCTTCCCGCCAGCTGAGGACATCATCGCCGCGGTTGCCGACGCCGCCCGCACCACCAACCGCTACCAACAGCCCGGCAGCCTGGAGCTCACCAATGCACTGTGCAACTACTTGGGCGTGCCGGCGGATAATATCTTCGTCTCCGCGGGCTCCACGCCCATCCTGCAGGCCACCATCTTGGCGTCCTGCCATACAGGCGATGAGGTCATCGTGCCCTGGCGCAGCTTTGAGGCCTATCCCCTGTACGTGCGCATGGCCGGCGCGGAACCGGTTCTGGTCCCACTCACGGAGGATTACCGCGTCGATCTGGAAGCAGTACTCGAGGCGCTAACGGAGAAGACCAAGCTCATCATCTTGTGCAACCCCAATAACCCGACGGGCACCGTGATTACCCGCGGTGAATTCCGCGCCTTCATGGACAGGGTGCCCAAGGACGTGGTCGTGCTGCTGGATGAGGCTTATTGGGAGTACAACGACGCCCCCGATACCCCGGATTCGGTGGAGGAATACCAGCGCTACCCCAACCTGCTCGGCGTGCGCACCTTCTCCAAGGCGTGGGGTTTGGCCGGCATGCGCGTGGGCTACGCGGTGGCGGGCGAAGAGATCATCAACGCGCTGCGTCTGCTCTCCCTGCCACTGACGGTGACCGCCATGGCGGAAACCGCCGCCGTGGAGGTGCTCAAGCGCCACGACGAGCTTGCCGACGCCGTCGAGATCACCAAAGCACAGCGCGACCGCGTCTGCGCGGAGCTGGGGGCTGAGAAGTCCTACGGCAACTTCGTCTGGCTGCCGCGCGCGGATGCCGCGGAGGTGGAAACGAAGATGCTCGATGAAGGCGTGGTCATCCGCCGCTACCTCGACGAAGGCGTGCGCGTGTCCATCACTGATGAGGCCGAGACTACGCAGTTCTTGGAGGCCTGGCGGCGCGCGGGCATTGAGCCTTGGAGGGGCTAGCCATTCTTCTCGTCGGGGAGATCTGACAGGAGGGCTTCAAGGCCTAAGCGGAACGGCTCGTCGGCATAGGGATTCCTCTGAGCCTGGCTCTCTGCCATGGAGGCGTCCGGTGAGAAAGCACCGCGCGCATCGGCCAGTGCCGGTGCGCGCGCCTCACTATCCACCGGAAGGTCAAAGATGTCTTCGGGGGCGTGGACATCGTAAGCACTGCCATAAATGAAGGATTCCAATGCCACGATGCGCGGCATGATGGCCGAGCGCGGAAGACCAGTCAGCTTCAAAACTCGGGCTAGTACCTCGTACATTTCAACCGTACGAGGTGCTCCAGAAATAGGTGTCAACGCAATAATCCGCACGAGCGGAACATGCCGTGCGCAGACATCGCGGTAGGACGTTGCCCAACGTATGAGTGCATCGCGGGGTGAGAGTGTCGGGGTGGCCTCCAATACGGCATACAAGGAACTGCATTCCACTTGCTCCATGACGGCATCTTCGATCAGCGCGAGCAAGTCATCTTTCCCCGAAAGGTGGTTGTACAACGCGCTGGTTCCCACGTTTAGACGGCGGGCAATGCGCGCCATTGTGAGTTTTTCATATCCTTCTTCCCCCACAATGGTGAGCGCAGCCTTAGCGATTTTTTCGCGCGTAACCAGCGCTTTATGGGGACGACCTTTAGACCGATGTGAATTCCCAGCTTCAAAACCTTGTCTCACGTTACGTTCCTTCTGTACAGTGATACGAGACACAAAATGAATGATGTTCATTTTGCCACACCTGCCCCTTCATCGTCCCATAGGAACGGAGACACCTTCATGACTTCACTCGTCAATCCAGACAATCCCGTTATCGAGCGCGATGTCGTCGTTATCGGCGCCGGCCCCGCTGGCCTCATGGCCGCACATACCCTAAAGAAGAAGGGCCTGAGCGTAGCCGTCCTGGAAGCTCGCGAGCGCGTCGGTGGCCGTACTTGGAACGGCAAGGTCAAGGATGCACAGGGAGTCGAGCACTTCGTAGAGCTCGGAGGCCAGTGGATCTCCCCCGACCAGACCCGCCTCATCGAGCTCGTTGATGAACTCGGCCTCGAAACTTTCTCCCGCTACCGCGAGGGCAAGTCGATCTACGTCTCCCCTGATGGCACCCGCCACGAGTACGAAGGCACCGTATTCCCAGCCGATGAGAAGACCATTGCTGAGATGGACCGCCTCATCAAGATCATGGATGAACTCGCAGCGGAAATGGACCCGGCAAACCCTTGGTCCCACCCGCGCGCCAAAGAGCTAGACTCCATCTCTTTCCGCTCTTGGCTTGAGGAGCTTTCCGACGACACTGAAGCCATCGACAACGTTTCGATTTATGTGGCGTCCGGCATGCTGACCAAGCCCTCTTACACGTTCTCCACTCTTCAAGCAGTGCTCATGGCTTGCTCCGCAGGCTCCTTCAGCAACCTTGTGGACGAGGACTTCATCCTGGATAAGCGCGTCGTCGGCGGTATGCAGTCCGTTTCCTTAACTCTTGCCAAGGGCTTGGGCGACGATGTCCACCTCGGCACTCCTGTGCGCGAGCTTCACTGGGCGGAGCCGGATGCATCTACCGCGGACGAACTCAACAACATCAAGGCAGATGTTCGCAACGGTGTCGCGGGTAATGGCGAGGCTGGAAACGTTACCGCCATTTCGGAGAAGGTCACTGTCAAGGCCCGTTTCGCTGTCCTTGCTGTTCCGCCAAACCTGTACAACCGCATCTCCTTCGTCCCGCCGATGCCGCGCGACCAGCAGATTGCGCACCAGCACATCTCCATGGGACTGGTTATCAAGGTCCATGCCATCTACGACACCCCGTTCTGGCGCGAAGAAGGACTCTCCGGCACCGGCTTTGGTGGCGGCCGCCTCGTTCAGGAGGTTTACGACAACACCAATTACGGCAAGAATTTTGCCGAATCTACCGCAGATAAGGAAGACACCTACGGCACCCTCGTGGGCTTTGTCTCCGACGTTTATGCAGAGGAGATGTGGCACCTGCCGACTGAAGAGCGCAAAGAACGCATTCTCGACGCCATGGCAGATTACCTTGGCCCAAAGACCAAAGAGCCCATCGCTTTCTACTTGTCCGACATGGCAGCCGAAGAGTGGACGCGTGGCGCCTACGCTACCTCCTATGATCTCGGTGGACTCTCGCGCTGGGGGCACCTCCAGAATCAGCCGACCGGCCCCATCTACTACGCATGCTCCGACATCGCTGCGGAAGGTTACCAGCACGTCGACGGCGCAGTACGCCAGGGCGAGATTGCAGCATTAGCCATCGCAGAGCAAGCAGCGAAGGCTTAAACATGGCTCCCGCAAGTTTCCCTCGCCGCAGCACTAGTGGTTGCATCCTCGTGGGCTACGTCGCTACCGATTTCGGCAAAGACGCGTTGCGCTTAGGAATTGCTCTCGCAAAAGAGCGCAACGTGCACCTCGAACTCGTTATGGTAGCCCCCGCGCATAGCTCCTTCTCGGGCGTTTACCCGCACGACCGTGGCTATGACTCCATTGTGGAGGAACAAATCGCTGGATGGCTGGAGGAGGCTCTCGCGGAGGTTCCTGAAGAAATCACTGCAACCGCACGCATCGTGACGGGAGATTCCGAAGCTGCCGCGCTCTGCGAAACTGCGGAGACCCTTGGTGCTGACTTGCTCGTCGTTGGTGCCCGGAAGGGCGGCCTCTTCGGACGTTTCCAGATGGGTTCTGCGGTCAATGCGCTCTTGCACTCTGCCCCTGTTCCTGTCGCGCTTGCACCACGCGGATACTCCTACCCAGGCCCTATCACTCGAGTCACAACCTTCTTCGGTCCTCGCCGTGGCACCTCCGACGTCATTGCGATCGGCCTTGATCGTGCGCGTCGCCGTGAGATTCCCTTGCGGCTCGTTTCGCTCGTCCTAAGCGGTGAGTCTGACATGCATGGGCTCGGAACCGACGTGCCCAGTGCGCTCAATGCTTATGCCAACCGAAAACTGGCTGACTCCGCCCAACACATGCTTGACGCCGGGCACGCCACCACCGAGGTGGCCTCTGGCAAGGATGTCAGCACTGCGTTGGAAAAGCTGAACTGGCAAGACGGGGAAATCGCCGTTGTCGGTTCCTCCCGCATGGCCGTTCCTGGACGCCTCTTCTTAGGCTCAACAGCGTCTCGAATGCTCCGCTTGATCCCAGTCCCCATGATTGTTGTGCCCGCCGGCTACATGCAGGCCGGCGAAGAAAACAATCTTTTATCGAAAGGTGGTGACAACACATGACCACCACGACCCCTTCGACGCCAACCACCCACTCGGTAAATGAGACAGCGTCGAACAAAGGCCTAGCTACGGGCCGCGTCGGATTGCTTGGCGCAGTAGTCATTGGCGTCAGTTGCATCGCCCCTACCTATACGCTGACCTCCGGTATTGGCCCAACGATTTCAGCTGTGGGCCAATACGTCCCGGCAGTGCTGTTGCTGGGCTTTATCCCCATGCTGCTTGTAGCGTTTGCCTACCGCGAGCTCAACAACGCAGTCCCTGATTCAGGTACTTCCTTCACGTGGGCTACAAAAGCCTTCGGCCCGTGGGCCGGCTGGATGGGAGGATGGGGGCTTATCACCGCCACGATTCTGGTGCTATCAAACCTGGCGGCGGTGGCCGTCGATTTCTTCTATCTACTTCTTGGCCAGCTCTTCAACAACCCGGCTATTAGGGATCTAACCCGGAACCTGTGGGTTAATATCCCGACTACCTTCGTCTTTATCGCTATCGCGGGCTACATCTCTTACCGCGGCCTCGACTCAACACAAAAGCTGCAGTATGTACTCGTAGCGATTCAGATTGCTGCCATTGTGCTTTTCGACGTCGTCGCAATCCACAACGCCTATAACAACGGCGGATTCGACTTCACACCGATTTCGCTCGAATGGTTCAACCCGGTTGGCATCGGTAGCTTTTCCCTCATTGCTGCGGGCATCTCACTGTCCATCTTCATGTTCTGGGGATGGGACGTAACCCTCACGATGAACGAGGAAACGAAGAACCCCGAAAAGACGCCGGGTCGTGCAGCTACGATCACGGTGCTCATCATCATCGCGCTGTATATCCTCACCGCGCTGGCAGTCATCACTTGGGCCGGCACAGGTGCCACAGGCCTGGGCGCTGGTAATCCAGAAAACCAGGAATCGATTTTCGCGGCGCTTTCAGAGCCTGTCTTGGGCAAGGCCTCGATCCTGATTTATATCGCGGTTCTGTCCTCTTCCTTCGCCTCCCTGCAGTCCACGATGGTGGGCCCCGCCCGCACCTTGCTGGCTATGGGCTACTACCGCGCTTTGCCGCCGGTGTTCGCAAAGATCAGCCCCCGCTTCCGTACACCGTCGACGGCCACCATTGTTTCCGCTGCAGCAGCAGCCGTGTTCTACGCGGTAACCCGCCTTATTTCGGAAAACGCGCTATGGGACACCATCGCTACGATGGGCCTCATGGTCTGTTTCTACTATGGAATTACGGCCGTGGCCTGCATCTGGTACTTCCGAACCGAACTGTTTAGCTCGATGCATAACATCGTGTTCAAGTTCCTCTTCCCCACTGTGGGCGGCGGATTCTTGCTCATGATGTTCTTCATCACTGCATTCGATTCCATGGATCCGTCCTACGGATCCGGGTCTGAAATCGGTGGTATCGGCATGGTCTTCATATTGAGCGTCGCTGTCTTAGGACTCGGCGTATTCATCATGCTGTTCACTCGCTTTGCCCATCCAGGATTCTTCAAGGGCGAAACCCTCACGCGAATTTCCTCGCGCGACGACGACCAGCAACCGCTGGTCTAACTACACACGAGAAAAGGAGTAATCAATGTCCAACACCTATCGCGTACAGAACCCCGTAACCAATGAGGTAGTCGAAACCTTCGATACCGCTACCGACGCTGAAGTCGAAGCAGCACTGGCAAAGTCCGCCGCGGCTTATAAAGAGTGGTCTGCACGCCCCATCTCTGAGCGCGCAGAAATCATGACCCGCGTCAGCGAGCTCTTCGAGGAGCGCAAGGAAGAACTAGCCCAGATCGCCGGCGAGGAGATGGGCAAGTTCCACTCCGAGGGCATCGAGGAAGCTGAGTTCTCTTCCGCCATTATCAAGTACTACGCCGATAACGGCGCAGACTTCACCAAGGACCAAGAGATCCCAACTGCCTCCAACGGCACGGCAGTCATCCGCCGCCTGCCTATCGGCCCACTGCTCGGCATCATGCCGTGGAATTTCCCCTACTACCAGATCGCCCGCTTCGTGGCACCCAACCTGATGCTGGGCAACACCATCATTCTCAAGGACGCGGAAATCTGTCCGCGCTCGGCCCTCGCCGTTCAGAAGATCATGGATGACGCTGGCGTTCCTGAAGGCGTGTACAACAACGTCTTTGCTTCCCACGACCAGATTTCCACCATCATCGCGGACTCTCGCATCCAAGGTGTATCTCTTACCGGTTCTGAGCGCGCAGGCTCCATCATCGGCGCGCAAGCCGGCGAAAACCTCAAGAAGGCTGTTCTCGAGCTCGGCGGCTCTGACCCGTATGTCCTGCTCGATACTGACGACGTCAAGGCAGCTGCGGAGCTGGCATGGGGCACGCGTATGTACAACACCGGCCAGGCCTGCAACTCGAACAAGCGCATGATTGTCATGGAAGACATCTACGACGAGTTCGTCGCTGAGCTCGAGCGCCTCGCCAACGCTGCAGTAAAGTCCACTCCGGACAACCAGACTGAAGGCGCATACTCTGCGCTGTCCTCCCGTGAGGCAGCCGAAAAGCTGCGTGACCAGCTGGACCGTGCCGTTGCTGCCGGTGCTAACTTGCGTGCAGGCGGCGAGCTCTCTGCGGAAGGTGCTTACGTCTCCCCTGCTGTCATCACCGATATCCCGGTTGGCTCCGATATTTACTACGAGGAGTTCTTCGGCCCAGTCGCGACCGTTTACAAGGTAAGCAGCGACGAAGAAGCCCTCGATTTGGCTAATAACACCCAGTACGGCCTCGGCGGCACCGTGTTCTCCCAGGACACCGAGCGTGCCGCCGCTGTCTCCCGCCGTCTCGAGTGCGGCATGGCCAATGTCAACACTCCCGCAGGCGAAGGCGAAGAAATGCCATTCGGTGGCGTAAAGCGCTCCGGCTTTGGCCGCGAGCTCGGCCCACTTGGCATGGATGAGTTCGTTAATAAGCAGCTCTACTACGTGGAGAAGTAGCCCGAAATAGATCACCAAAAGGGTGTTGGATTATCGACGGATAATCCAACACCCTTTTAGTTCACTTTGCTGAGGTTAAGCCCAACCCGCCGGCACCAGCCCGACGATCGAAATGATCGAATAAATGAAAGCCAAGAAATACACCACGATGATGGTTGCCTGAATAACCGGGTGCGCAAGACCACCCACGGTCCAGCCGGGATCGCGGTCGCCCTTCTTGCGGGAGGCGTGCAGCAGCATCACCGGGATGACGGACATGATGGCACCCGCAAAGCCGCCCGCATAGGACAGCGCCGCAACGAAGCCGCCGAGGCCTGCAATCGAGATCACCAGTGGCGGTACCACCGTCAGCGCCACCGCGACGATGCGCTGCCCCTTCACACCTTCCCAGTGGAAGATGTCGAGGACGTTGCGCATGGTGGTGAAGCCAATCGCCAGGAATGACGTCAGCATGGCCGCCAGGGCAAAAATGTTGGCCAAGTAGTAGGCAACCGGGCCCAGTGCCTCACCCCAGGCAATGGTCACCACTTCGGTGACTTCCATACCGAGAAGGCCGAGGGCTGCAAATGGAACCAGCGCCAGGGTAAAGCCCGTGATGACCATGCCGACGACGATCGCGCGCGCGGTCTCCTGCGGCTTCGACGGATCCATCCCCTGGACCAGCTCCGGAACCACATACTGCGCCAGGAAGGAGAACACCGCCAGGTTCAGAATCGGGACGATGAAGAAGGGGTGAAGAACCAATAGGTTTTCCACCTTGATACCTGGTCCCAGGATGGTCCATCCGCAGAGGACAGCGATGATGATGGCCATACCGGCGGTAACGGCGCCCTCAGTGGCACCCGTGGTGTGCAGACCGCGGTACATCACCCACGAGCCAAACCCAAAGAAGATCAACGTGCCCAGAAGCGGCGGCAGGCCGAAAATGTTGTTGATCAAGTCACCGGAGCCGGCAGCATAGGCAATGAGCGCACCGATACCGTTGACGATGATGGCGACGAAGACCAGCCACCGCCCCCACTGCCCCAGGTAGTGTTCGGCCAGTCCCGAGACTTGCAGTGTGGCCTTGGTGCGCATGGCGGACTCCGCCACGTACAACATGGAAATGGTCGTGAGCGTGCCAGCCACGAGCAGGGCGATGACGAGCGCGAGGAATCCACCGTTGCGAGCGGCATAAGGAATGGAGAGAACTCCAGCGCCGATGTTGGTGCCGAAGATGAGGGCGATGCCCTGCACGAAGGACAGGGCGGGCTTGAATTCCTTCGTGGATTCATCCTTCTGAGGCACAGAAATGTTGTTGGACAAAGACTTCTCCGATGACTATTAAATGGCTATTAAAACGTGAACTCACCCGGCCATCGCCGGGTGAGAACTGCATTCGCCTTACTTGAATTCGTTGAACTGCTTGACGACGACCTGCAGCGCCTCACGCCACAGGTCCTCCGGGATGGCCAGGGAAGGCAGGAAGCGAATGACATTGTGGTCCAGGCCGCACGTCAGCAGCAGGACGCCCTCGGCCTTGGCACCGTCAGCAATCTTGTGCACCAGCTCGGAGTCCGGCTCGCCCTCAGCGGTAACAAACTCGAGGGCAAGCATGGCGCCGCGGCCGCGGAACTCGGCCACGCGCTCATCGCCCAGGATGGGCTCCAGCTCCTCGCGGGCGACCTTCTCCAGGTTCTGAGCACGCGCACCGAAGTCCTTCTCCTCAAACTCCTTGAAGGTTGCCAGCGCAGCCGCGCACGCCACCGGGTTACCGGTGTAGGTACCGCCCAGGCCACCAGGCTGCGGGGTATCCATGATTTCCGCACGGCCGGTCACTGCGGACAGCGGCATGCCGGAGGCAATGCCCTTCGCAATGGTCACCATGTCCGGCACGATGCCCTCGTGGTCGGAAGCGAACCAGGTACCGGTGCGCATCATGCCCGCCTGGATCTCGTCGATGATGAAGACGACGTCATTGTCGTTGCACCACTTCTGGATTGCTGCGAGGTAGCCCTCGGCCGGAACGACGAATCCGCCCTCACCCTGAATCGGCTCGGCAACGACGCAGGCCAGGTTGGTCGCGCCGACTTCCTGCTCGATCATGGTGATGGTCTTCTTGGCGGCCTCGGCACCACTCAGACCATCGCGCAGCGGGTAGGACATCGGTGCGCGGTAGATCTCCGGGGCGAAGGGACCGAAGCCGTTCTTGTAGGGCGATTGCTTGGCGGTCATCGCCATGGTCAGGTTGGTGCGGCCGTGGAAGGCGCGGTCCATGACCACCACACCACGCTTGCCGGTGTAGTTGCGGGCAATCTTTACTGCGTTCTCGACGGCCTCCGCGCCGGAGTTGAACAGCGCAGTCTTCTTCGGGTGGTCACCCGGGGTGACCTCGTTGAGCTTTTCTGCCACGGCCACGTAGGACTCATAAGGAGAAACGGTGAAGGAGGTGTGGGTGAAGTGCGCGACGGCCTCCTGGACCGCGGCCACGACGGCCGGGTTCGAAGCGCCAGCGGAGGTCACGGCGATGCCGGAGGCAAGGTCGATGAAGCGGTTGCCGTCGGCGTCGGCAAGAATGCCGCCATCGGCATCCACTACGTAACCCGGAAGCGACGGCGCCATGCCCGCGGGGAGGGCGTTCTTGCGGCGCTCATCCAGGGCGGCGCTCTTCGGGCCCGGGACCTGCTGGCCCAGGTGGCGAGACTGCTCAATGTGGTACTGAAGTTCCTGCATGATCTTCCTTTTGTGCTCGGATGAATAGTGTGCCCCTTAGTGTGGTCTCCACCACCCTCCGCACACTATGGACGAGATGTATAAATTTCCTCCCCTTAGCTGTGTACCCTGTCCACCATGCGTGAGATTTCCTTCCGCTGGCTGCTCAACCAGCGCTCATTGAACCTGCGAAGCATCGTCACCGGTAGCGCCACATTCAACACCATCCACGCCTCCGAGCTCGCGGACCCCAGCGAGTTCACCTCCCCCGGCGCGCTCATGCTCACGTTGGGGCTTGCCTTCCAGGAAGAACCGGAGGGCTTCGAACGCTATGGTGCGGCCCTGGCCGCGGCCGGCGTGCAGGGCATCGGCTTCGGCACCGGACTGGCCTTTAGCGAGGTCCCCACCGCGCTCATCCATGCCTGCTCCCAGCACAATCTCACCCTCTTTGAGGTCCCGCGCGCCACCCGATTCGTCTCCATCACCACGGCCGTGGCTCAAGAACAGGCCCGCTTGGACAACAACGCGCACTTTGCACTCCACCGCCAGCAGGAGCGCCTCAACCAGGCCGCGGCCACGAGCATCGGGGCGCTCGTCATGCAAGCCGGCAAAGAACTCGGTGCCGCGGTAGCGGTGGCCAGTTCCTCCGGAGCGGTGGTCAGCCGCAGCGATCGCGGCCAGCTCAGTGCGGCCGACGCCGCGGTGGAGGCCGCGGAGCAGACGGGGCGGGGAACGGGGACGTCGACAAGCACAGGCGCAACCATCACCAGCATCTTCGGCTCGGCGGGACGACGCTGGGCCATCGCGGTAACGCGCGCGGAGAAGTTCGATTCCTACTCCCGCGCGCTCATCCGGCACCTCGCGGGCCTGGCCAGCCTGCTCTTAGATCATCCCGACACCACTGCACACACGATCCTCGGGGCGTTGGCGCTTGACGCCCAACTGGCCGGGGTTGACTCCCCCGCCTTACAGGCGGCCTTCCATACGGTCGATAGCCACGACCTCGTGGATGTTCTGTTTCTCACGGCACCATCCCCCTCCCGCCTCGCGCGGGCATTAAGCGAGATTGGAAAAGCCGAGCCTCTCAGCCTCATCCGCCCGGAACACGATTCGGCGCTTATCGCGCTTCCCCCGGGCACCGCGCACACGAACTTGTGCGGGAAACACACCCGCTACCTCCGAACGTCCATCCTGCAGCGCATCCAATGGCAGGCGTTGACACCGGCGCTCTTGTCCTCTCTCCAGAGCCACGCGCGCAGCCTGCCCCTCGGCACGGCGGCCGTTTTCGATTCGGCTGCCCCTACCTGGCTGGCAGAACCCGGCGTACCCGAGGCCCTCGCTGCCCGGCGCGCGGCGACGGTCAGCCTTCTTACCGAGCACGATGCGCAGCACAACACAGAGCTGTGCGCCACGCTGCGTTCCTTCCTCGTGGGCAACGCCAACTTGGCCACCGCCGCCGCGGAGCTCGGCGTTCACCGCCACACCGTGCGCGCCCGCTTGGACAAGATCGAGCAACTCTGCGGCGTGGACCTGGGCAACCCCGTCACCCGCGCGGAGCTGCTCTTGCTCAGCCTTGATTCTTAAGATCTCAGTCCGGAACGCTCACGCCCAGGATGAGAAGTTCCGCCGCCACGAGGGGATCCTTAAGGTCCACCTCCAATAATTCCTCCAAGTCCGCGATGCGCTTGCGCACGGTGTGGCGGTGCGAATGCAGCTCCTCAGCGGTGCGGCTTACATGCCCGCCGGCGCGCAAGTAAACCTCCAGTGTTTCCGCCAAGTCGGTGCCGTGCTCGGCGTCAAAGGAACGCACCTTGCCCCAGGTCTCCTTCGCGCGGTTGTGCGCCGCTCCTTTAACCCGAGGGTCCCTAGTCCAGCTCAAGGTGCGCGATTCCGGCCCCGCGAGCATCCCCGGCTGCAGCCCGAAAGCGAAAGACTCCAGCTCGTGGACAATCCCCACCCCCAGCTCGGCCCACGGCATGGGTTGGCCCACGACGATGCGCTTGCTCCCGCGAATATCGCGCAGCAAATCCTGCAGATTTTTCATCGTTCGGCTTCCCCTAAAGAGCAGGAGGCTGGAGGACTTATCCAGCGCGTACTCGAAGAGCAAACGCCCGTGGTCTTGGAGTCGGGCGTCCAGGGCCTGGATGAAGCGCTGGTGAGCCCGCTCCCCCTCGGATTTCACCAAGACCGGGCGCACCCTCCCCTGCGCATCACCCACGAGGTGGAAGATGCGCCGCATGGGATCTTCGGGTTCGTCCAACCCCAGCTGAATGGCCAAAGCCATGGAGTTGAGCTCATTCTGTGTGCGCCGCAGCTCTTGTGGGCGCTTCACGCTAAGCTCCGCTAGGCCCGCGGCCTGCTTGAGTAGCGCGCGCTCGTTCACGCCGAAACCATCACGCGCCACTGCCAAGAGCCCGAAGGAGCGCGCACCGTGGTCGGCCAAGCGCTGGGCCAAGACATTCCACCCGCCCACGCGGCGCGCGGCATAAAAGTTCTGGGCTCGGGTATCGGCGATCACCGGTGCCCAATCCACCGGAGGCAGCCCCGGGTAGCTCGACTGTGCAAAGACGCGCCCGTCTTTATCGACGAGACAGGAATGCGCGCCCAGGAGGCGACTGGTCTTGTCCACGAGGGCATCGAGGCCGGCCACGGCGGCGTCGTTGAGCGCACCCTGCTGGGCGATGAAACGCTCCAACCCTTCCTCGCGCTGGCGCTGCAATTCGTCGTGCAAACGCGCGAGCACCGAAACGAAAGGGACGCGCCGCGCCACCGTGAAGAGCGAAATATTGCATTCCCGAGCGGCCTCCAGCATTCCGGGAGGAACCTCGGCAAAGGCCAGCCCAACGCCGAAACCCACCCCCGTTACCCCACCCACGGACACCTTGCGGATGTACTCTGCCAGTTCCTCAGGCTGTCCTTCAAATGCCATGCCGGTGAGCAAAATGACGGCCCCGGATCCCACAAATTCGCGCGGATCGCGCAGTTCACACGGGTGCATCACGGAAAAGGAACGCCGACAATCGTGCAGAATCTCTATCCCCAGATCGGGTTGATTGGCCAACCACGTGAGGGACACGCTCCCCTCTTCCAGCCCGGCCGCTACCCCCTTATCCACTGTGGACAATTTCTCACCATTCTTTCACCAGATCGTCTGTGGCCCTCCTGAAGTTTAGCCGCCAGAATGACCTACGTCATAACAAATCCCGAGCATTAAGGAGCAGACAGCATGCAGGATCTCAAGCACCGCCTCCCTCAGGAGCGGAATGTTTCCACCGCAATCCCTGGCCCCCGCAGCCAGGAGCTGAATGCCGCCCGTGAAGCAGACGTCGCCGCTGGCGTCATCCCGGGCTACCCCTCCTACATCACTGACGGCGACGGTGGCGTGCTTGTCGACGTCGACGGCAACACCATCGTCGACTTCGCATCCGGCATCGCCGTGACTTCCGTCGGTGCCTCCAACCAGCGCGTTGCCAAGGCCGTCGCCGAAGCTGCCAGCCACCTCACCCACACCTGCTTCCTCAACGCTCCTTACGAGGGCTTTGTCCAGGTAGCCAAGAAGCTCAACGAGTTGACCCCGGGCACCCACGAAAAGAAGTCCTGCCTCTTCTCCACCGGTGCTGAGGCAGTGGAGAACGCCATCAAGATCGCTCGCCGCTACACAGGCAAGAACCGCGTCGTGGTTTTCGACGGTGCCTTCCACGGCCGCACCAACCTGACCATGACCATGACCGCCAAGAACAAGCCGTACAAGTCCGGCTTTGGCACCCTGGCCGCTGACATCTACCGCGCGCCGATGTCCTACCCGCTGCGCGACGGCCTCGACGGCAAGCAGGCAGCAGCGCGCACCCTGCGCTACATCGAGCAGTACGTCGGCACCGAAGAGTTGGCTGCCGTCATCATCGAGCCGGTTCAGGGCGAGGGCGGCTTCGTTGAGCCGGCCAAGGGCTTCCTCCCGGCACTGCAGGAATGGTGCACCGACAACGGCGTTGTCTTCATCGCCGATGAGATCCAGGCCGGCATCTGCCGCACCGGCTCCTGGTTCGCCTGTGAAGACGAGGGCATCATCCCAGACCTC
Organism: Corynebacterium sp. MSK004; assembly: GCF_030232515.1. Classification (NCBI taxonomy): domain Bacteria; kingdom Bacillati; phylum Actinomycetota; class Actinomycetes; order Mycobacteriales; family Corynebacteriaceae; genus Corynebacterium; species Corynebacterium sp. MSK004. Next base: position 88,996 of record NZ_JASPKB010000001.1, read on the forward strand.
ATCACCACCGCCAAGGGCGTGGGCGGCGGCATGCCGCTCTCCGCTGTGACCGGCCGTGCCGAAATCATGGATGCCCCGGACCCGGGCTCCCTGGGAGGCACCTACGCCGGTAACCCGGTGGCCTGCGCTGCTTCCCTGGCAGCCTTCGAGGAAATGGAGGAGCTGGACCTCAACTCCCGCGCTCGCGAAATCGAGGCCATCATCCGCGAAGAGCTGGAGCCGCTGCTCGAGCTCACCGCCGTTGCTGAGGTCCGCGGCCGCGGCGCCATGATCGCCATCGAGCTGGTCGATGACAACAACCAGCCAAACGCCGACCTCACCGCCAAGGTAGCCAAGACCTGCCGCGAGCAGGGCGTGCTCATCCTCACCTGTGGCCTCGACGGCAACGTCATCCGCCTCCTTCCGCCCCTGGTCATCAACGAGTCCACCCTGCGTGACGGCCTCCAGGTTCTGGCTGAAGCCATTCGCGCGAACTAATCCGAAACACCAACACCTCAAGGAGACACACCACCATGAAGATCTACGACTGCATCATCCTCGGCACCGGCTACGGCGGACTGGGCATGGGCGCCCAACTTGTTCGCGACGAGCAGCAGGACTTCCTCATTCTCGAAGCAGCCGACGAGGTCGGCGGCGTCTGGCGCGACAACACCTACCCGGGTGCTGCCTGCGATACCCAGGCTCTGATCTACTGCTACTCCTACTTCCTCAACCTCGGCGTCTCCCGCATGTTCGCCGGTCAGGACGAGATGCAGGGCTACCTCAAGGCCCTCGCAGAAGAGTTCAAGCTCTACGATCACATCAAGTTCAACCACCGCATCACCCGCGCCGAGTGGAAGGAAGACCTCAAGGCGTGGGAGATCGAGGCCAACGGTGAGACCTACTACGGCCGCGTCTTCGTCGGCGCCTGGGGCCAGCTCTCCAAGCCGAAGATCCCGAACTTCCCGAACCGCGAGGCATTCCAGGGCGTGCAGTTCCACTCCGCCGAGTGGAACCACGACGTCGACCTGAACGGCAAGAAGGTCGCCGTCATCGGCAACGCGGCCTCCGCTGTCCAGCTGGTTCCGGAGGTTGCAAAGGTTGCGGAGAAGCTCTCCGTGTTCCAGCGCTCCGCAAACTACATCCTGCCGCGCAACCAGGTCATCTTCACCGAGGAGGAGACCAAGGAGTTCCAGGAGAACCCGGATTCCTACCGCGCCATCCGCCAGGAAATCCACGAGGTCCGCGAGGAGGGCTTCGACCGCACCCGCAAGGGCACCGACTCCGCCGCCGAGGGTGTCGAGCAGGCCATGGAGCACCTGCGCTCCCAGGTCAACGACCCGGAGCTGGTGGAAAAGCTCACCCCGACCTTCGCCTTCGGCTGCAAGCGCATCTTGCGCTCCGATGACTTCTACCCCACCTTCAACCGTGACAACGTGGAGCTTGTCACCGCTGGCATCGAGAAATTCACCGAGACCGGCATCCGCACCGAGGACGGCGTCGAGCACGACTTCGACGTTGTCATCTACGCCACCGGTTTCCACTCCCAGGAATTCCAGGGCGACCTGCCGATTGCCGGCCGCGACGGCATCGACCTGCGCGAGCGCTGGGGCAACTCTCCGGAGGCTTACCTGGGTATGACCGTGGATGGCTTCCCGAACTTCTTCATGCTCTACGGCCCGAATACCAACCTCAACCACCACTCCGTGGTAGCCATGCTCGAGGCACAGGACCGCTACATCTCCCAGGCCGTTGCTTACCTGCGCGAGAACCCGGAGGCAGCCCTCGACGTGAAGAAGAACGTCATCGACGAGTTCAACACCCGCATCCAGAAGGAACTCGAGGAATCTGCGTTCTCCGCTGACTGCTCCTCGTGGTACAAGAACGAGGAAGGCCGCGTCATCAACAACTGGTCCGGCAACGTTGCTGAGTACTACGAGCTCACCGACAAGCTGGAGATCAACGACTACGAGCTGGTCTAGAAGGTAGTGATCACGATGCACACTCTGCACGACGAATACTCCGGGCGCCCCGTCGCTGAGGATGCGTGGAAGGCGCTGAAGCCTTTCCGCGATGGTGGAGCGAAGTCCTTCCATAACTTCCCCATCCCGCAGGTGCGTGAGAACTACGTAGCCTCGGCCCACGCCAACCCTCTCCACGAAGAAAAGGAACCTGCGACCACAGATTTCCAGGTCGACCAGTTCCAGGTTCGCCTTTATGACCCCCGCCCGGAGGCAGAACGCGGCCAGGAGACCCCCGCGGTGCTCTACATGCACGGCGGTGGCTGGCTCATGGGCAACCTGGAGACCCACCACTCCTCGGTACGCCGTATCGCGGTGCTGACCGGCCTCCCGGTCGTCGCGGTGGATTATCGCCTCGCCCCGGAGCACACCTACCCGGCGGCTATCGACGATTGCCGCGCCGCCTACCGCTGGCTGTCCAACCCCGAGGCAGAGCACGGACTGACCGTGACCTCCATCGCGGTCGCCGGTGATTCGGCCGGCGGCCAGCTGGCTGCCACGTTGGCGAATGAGTTCGCGGTGCTTGACGACGTCGCCAAGCTCAGCGCCCAGATCCTGCTCTACCCGATCACGGATTGCTCCCGCGAGCGCACCGAGAACGGTGCTTCCTACAAACGCCTGGAGGAAGGCTTCCCTCTCGCCTCCGACACCATGCGGTGGTTCATCGATACCTTCGTCACGGAGGAATCCCAGCGCACCGCCACGGATCTCTCTCCGCTGCTGTTGGAAGAGCTGCCGGAGGGCCTGCCCCCGTCGCTCGTCATCACGGTGGACAACGATCCACTGGCGGATGAGGGCATCGAGTATGCCGGGAAGCTAGCTAAAGCTGGCGTCGACGTCACTCACAAGCACCTCCTGGGCTACCACCACGGCTTGTTTACCTCCGCCGCCATCATTGACCGCGGCGAGGAGGAGCTTGCTGGAATCGCCGAGTTCATCAAGGCGGTGACGAGCTAACAACTTTCGCTCCATCACGCACGGGGCAGGCGCCTTTCCTAGGCGGCCTGCCCCGTCTGCATTAGTAGAAGCATTAATCCATCCACAGTTAGGTTCACCATGCTTAAACGCTCATTCGGCATCGCGATGGCCTTCATCGGCGTGCTCGCGGGAGCCTCCTTCGCGTCCGGCCGTGAGGCCCTCCAATACTTCGTTGCCTTCGGCAACATGGGCATCGTCGGTGCCATCGTCACCGCACTGGCCATGACCATTTCCGGAATCACCATTCTCCAATTGGGTTCTTATCACCGCGCAAAAGAACACACTTCTGTGTTCAACGCGGTGTCCACGCCAATTGTGTCGAAGATCCTTGACTTCGCCACGCTGACCTGTCTTTTCTGCATCGGCTTCGCCATGTTCGCCGGCGCCGGCACCAACCTCAACCAGCAGTGGGGCTGGCCGGTGTGGATCGGTGCGATCCTCATGCTCATTCTCACGCTGCTGACTGGTTTGCTCGATGTGGACAAGGTGACCATCGCCATTGGCGCTATCACCCCGTTCATCATCATCCTGCTGACCATCGGCACCGTGTATACCGTGTTGACGTCCAGCCCCGATTGGTCACACCTCAACGAGCAGGCGCAGACCATTCCCACCACGCTGCCCAACTGGTGGGTCTCCGCCATCAATAACTTGGGCCTCAACGTCATCGTGGTGGTCTCCATGATGATCGTCATCGGCGGCAACTTCCTCGATGCCAAGGAAGTGGGCTATGGCGGCATCCTCGGCGGCCTGTGCTTCCTGTTCCTGCTCGCGGTCCTGGTGGGCGGCCTCTACGTTTCGGTGGGCCCAATTACCGACGCCGAAATGCCAACCTTGGCCATGATTGAGCAGATTCATCCAGCGCTCGGAGTCGCCATGTCCATTGCTATCTACGGCATGATTTATAACACCGCCATCGGTATGTTCTATGCCTTTGCCAAGCGCCTGACCCGTGGCAAGCCACAGCACTTCTACAAGGTTTATGTCATCTCGGTGCTCATCGGATTCGTGCTCTCCTTCGTCGGCTTCTCTAACCTCATCGGCTGGGTATATCCGATTCTGGGCTACATGGGTATCGCCATCATGTTCATCATCGGCTTTGCTTGGATGAAGAACCGCAAGGACCTGCAGTCTGAGGCCGATCTGCGCCGCCGTGCCCGCGAACTACTCAAGAAGCGTTTTGAGAATGACAACCATCTCTCTGATGAGGAAATGCGCGAGCTTTCCGCTATCGCCCGCAATTCCTCCATTCCCGAATCTGACTTCATCAGAGAAATCATGACTGAGGTCGATTCCGAGGACGTGCCCGAAGAGCTACAGATTGGTGATGGCAAGCTCCACGCGCTCATCACTGGCAAGCCCATTCCGCGCACTAAGAAAAAAGTCTGATCCTAATAATCTGATCCAAATAAACTATAGGCATGTCTCTCCTCGGCACCGTACTCTCCCACCTCGCCAGCGGCACCCGTGTCCCCGACGAGCTGCGAGAGCAACTGGATGCCGAGGAGCTCAGTTCGCTTCGGGCCGTTGAGGAGACCATGCGCGCCAACCACACATGGCGGGTGATGTCGACCAAACTGCTCGATGTTTCTCAGATGCTCAACTCGGGCCGCGAATCCACTGATATCTTTCACGCCATCGTGCGCCACGCGCGCACCACTATTGGCACGGACGTGGGTTATCTCAGCCTCAACGATGAGGACACCGGCTTTACTAAGGTGCTGGCCACCAGTGGTGTCGTCACCGAAGAGTTTCGAACCATCAACATGCCGATGGGCTCGGGAGTCCTCGGCATTGTGGCCGCCACCAACCGCCCGGCGTGGACCTATGACCATTCCGCCGACCCCAACGTCACGCACGTGGATTACGTGGACCGCGCGGTGGAGGCCGAGGGAATCCGCGGGATCCTTGGCGCCCCGATTCGCATTGCCGGGCGCACCATCGGCGCGCTCCTTGTGGGCGACCGCCACCCCCGTCACTACACGCACGAGGAGATTGCCGCGCTCGAGGTGCTTGGCTCTATCACCTCTGTGGCATTGGAGAATGCGCAAGTCATCGAGAGCCAAGGCGAATCCGTTGCCGAGCTAACCCGCTCGCAGATAGCTCTGAGCCGCCATGTGGAAGAGCTGCAGTGGCTCAATGAGGTCAACGCGAAACTGCTCCACGTGCTCATGAATAATGCCAGCTTCGAAGAACTCGAACGCGTGCTGACTGAAAGTCTCGATGCTCCGGTGATGCTGTGGACCACGGAGGATGCCCCGGACACTTTCCCAGCAAGCACGTTCCCTGTGGAGTTTAATGGCCGCGCACTAGGAACGATTGGTGTGGACAAGCAGCTCAGCGACGCCGAATTGCGCGTCATCAGCCATGCTTCCGCAGCCTTTACGTCGATCGCCCTTTTTGCTGAGGCGCTTGTCGACGCCACCGCGCGCAAAGTCGATGACCTGGTCTATGCCGTAGCCCTCGGCAATGCCGGGCGCGAAGAGATTGCCCGCCTGCGACATCTGACGGGTATCAGCCTGAACTCCTCAGCACAGCTGTATTTCGTCGGCCTGCACTCAGCAAAGGGCCTGCCCACTCGTCCGCAGCTGGAACACCTCTTACCGGGTAATGCCGCTATTACGCACCACGATCAGCACGTGTGCGTGCTGTACCAGCCGGATCGAGGTATCGATGCGGCGCTGGCCCCGCTGCTAACTGAGTTCCCCGATTTAACGGTCTCCGCCATCGGCTTTGATGGCCTGAGTGAAGCACGCAGCGCACATGATTCCGCCATGTCTTACCTGGAATCAGCGCTCGCCCTGGGAGTGCGCGGCCGTCTGATCACCGAGGACTCCCTGGGCACGGTGGGCCTCATCTTGGGGGCGGACCCTCACGCATTGAACGCTCTATCCACGCGCACCATCGGCCCGCTGCTGTGTTATGACGAGGAGCATTCCACGGAGCTAACCGATACCGCCCACCACTATCTGCTCTCCGGGCACAGCATCCCGCAGACGGCCCGCGCCATGTTCATCCACCCCAACACGGTGCGCCAGCGCCTCGACCGCATCGCTGAGCTGATGGGTGATGAATGGGCCGTCGGCCAGCGCGGGCTCGATGTCTTCGTGGCGCTGCGCGCCCACGCGCTCGCCAAGTAGACAATTCCCCATCTATACCCCCATCTGATGTAATTTCTCCCATACCGTTCCTGCCCTCATCGACGTTCTGTGGCGTACATTACGTTGCATTAACCCACCCGATGTCTGGAGGTAGATATGTCTGACACGATTACCATTCGCGGCGCCGTCCTGGAGCGCTCCGGCGATGAGCGTCCCTACGCCGACTCCAAGCCCATTACCGTGAGCGAGCTCGAGCTCACCGCCCCCGGCGAAGGCGAGATCCTGGTCAAGATCACCGCCGCTGGCCTCTGTCACTCCGACCTCTCAGTGGTCAACAACAACCGCCCCCGCCCGCTGCCGATGCTTTTGGGTCACGAGTCCGCTGGCATCGTCGAGAAGATCGGCCCAGGCGTGACCAACGTCAAGGTTGGCGACCACGTGGTCATGACCTTCCTGCCGCGCTGCGGCGAGTGCGCCGGCTGCAAGACCGACGGCAAGATGCCCTGTGAGGTCGGCTCCAAGACCAACAACGAGGGCACCCTCATCCGCGGTACTCGCCACCTCACCCGCAATGGTGAGATGGTCCAGCACCACCTCGGTGTTTCCGGCTTCGCCACCCACGCAGTGGTTTCCGAGCTCTCCGTCGTGCCGGTGGGCTCCGATGTCCCGGCGGATATCGCCGCTATTCTCGGCTGCGCCATCCTTACTGGCGGCGGCGCCATCCTCAACGAAATCGATCCAAAGCCCGAAGACAGCATCGCCGTCATCGGCCTCGGTGGCGTGGGCATGGCCGCCATCATCACCGCCGCTGCACTCGGCGTGAAAGAGATCGTGGGCATCGACATGCAGAAGGACAAGTGCGAAAAGGCCCTCGAAATCGGTGCTACTTCCGCCATGACCCCGCAGGAAGCTGAAGAGTCCGGCAAGAAGTTCACCGCCGTCGTGGAGGCCGCCGGCCACCCGAAGGCCCTGGAAACCGCCTACAAGGTCACGGCACCGGGTGGCCTGACCGTTACCGTTGGCCTGCCAGCACCGGGCTCCACCATCACCATCGACCCGCTCGTGATGACCGGTGAGGCACGCCGCCTGCACGGCTGCTACCTGGGTTCCTCCGTTCCGTCGAAGGACATCCCGAAGTACGAGCAGCTGTGGCGTGAGGGCAAGCTCAACGCCGAGGCCCTGATCTCCGACCACATCAAGCTCGAGGACATCAACACCGCCATGGACCGCCTGTCCGACGGTGTGGCACTGCGCCAGATCATCGAGTTCGACTAAGCAAGACTCGTCTAAACCTCAACCACTTCGCCTTTCCTCACCAAGCCCTGCGCGGTTCGCGCCCGTGGGGCTTGGTCCCTTTTCTTTGAAAGGAGGCCGTCATGGCCGCAACCACCGAAGCCGCCGAACCCGAAGAACAGGGAATCGGTCAAGCTTCGCCCCACTGGAAAATGGGGCCATTTGATGTCCGCTTGCCGTTCGTGCACTACCGCATTGAGTGGCCGGACTTTGCCCAAGGCCTGTTCATGTGCGTGGTCGATCTGGGCGCTATCCCCCTGATGACTGAGGCCCTCGGCATGCCCTATGAGGCGGCACTGGCCGTCGTCATGCTCAACGGCCTTCTCTACCTGACCCACCACCTCTTGGGTGACCCGGTTGTCCCGGGCTGGATTACCCCAGCTATTCCGCTGCTGACGGTCTACATCCAGACCTTCCCGGAAGGAGAGCAGCGAATCTGGGCGCTGATCAGTTTCCAGCTCTTGCTGGGCATATTCTCCTTAACACTGGGTATAACTGGGTGGGCGTCAAAGGTCGTTCGCCTCATTCCTTCAGGTCTGCGCGCCGGTATCGTGCTTGGTGCCGGTATTGCAGCGATTATCTCGGTATTTCAAGAAGACGGACGTTTCCACTCCTTCCCTATCACCATCACCATCGCGGTGGCCGTGGCCTTCTTCCTCATGTATTCGCGCGGCTTCCAGGCACTGCGGCAGAAGGCCGCCGGCTGGCGCTTCCTGGCTTCGCTAGGCATCCTGCCTGCAATCTTCGTCGCGGTTTTCGTCGCACCGCTGGCCGGCGAGGCACCGTGGCCGGACGTGGAATGGGGCTTCTCCAAGCCTGACTTCATGACCTTGTGGTCTGAGTACACGGTCTTCGGCGTTGGCTTGCCACCGGCGCACATGTTCCTCACCGCCATCCCCACAGTGTTGGCTGCCTACATCGTCGTCTTCGGTGACGTCCTGCAAGCCAACGCCGTTCTCAAGGAAGCCGACCATGTCCGTACGGATGAGGCCGTGGTCTACAGCCCGTCGCGCGCACACCTCCTCTTCGGCGGCCGCAACATGCTGATGTCCATCATCGGCCCAGACATCGCCATGTGTGGTCCACTGTGGGCGGCGATGCACGTGGTCATCGTTGAGCGCTACAAGCAGGGCAAGCGCGCCATGCGCACCATATTCGGTGGCGCGGGCTCCTTCCGCTGGGGCACCAACACGGGCCTCCTCCTGCTACCGATTACCTCTTTCGTTGAGCCTATCCTGCCGGTGGGCTTGGCACTGACGCTCATCATCCAGGGCTTCGTATCCGTGCGTGTGGGCATCATGGAGGCCAAGAACCAGAAAGACCTCGGCATCGCAGGCATAACCGCTGGCGTGCTGGCCACCCAGGGCGCCGCGTGGGGATTCGCCGCCGGCATCATTATGGTGCTGGTCATCTACGGCAAGGACATGTTCAAGGACGAGCGCGACGGCACCATCCGCAACTTCGATGAGATCGATCCGGAGGAAGGCTTCGCCGACGCGCAGGCGGATTTCACGGAGCTGGCAGAACTCAATGATCTAGACGCTGACGGGCACCCGATCGATCCGAACGCCCACCGCACAGGATCCAAAGAATCTCCAAAATCTAGCGAGACCTAAGCTCAACCAGCTTATTCCCCAAGGTGCTTCCCTCCCCAATAGCAGTTCACCCCTAGCTGCAGGGGAGGGTTTCGCACGTCATCCTTCTTTGTCAGCTATTCGAGAAGCTGCTGGATGGAATCCGTTTTATCCGTGGGGCTGTGTTCTCTAAATAGACGTCACAAATCTAAGCCTCATTTGATGATAGGAACTGTTCCAACAGGGCTTCCAAACCAGTTTCAAACGACTTGTCCGCACGAAGTTTAGATTGTTCGCTCTCCTCCGAAGACTGCTCTCGGAATTGAGCCAAGTAGATGTCATTCATCTTGTTCAATGGACTATCTCCAGGCCCAGGCGATTCAAAAATATTCAAAGGCGCATGAACGTCGTAAGCAGAACCAAAAACAAAAGACTCTACTGCGACAAGCCTCGTAATAACTTCCGCTTCGGGAACTCCAGCGAGTGCAATTACTTGGACGAGCAATTCGTACATCGAAATCGTTTGGGGCGAACCATAAAGTGGAAGCTCAGTAATTACGCGAATCAGCGGAATATTATCAGCCAGAATATCCCGATACGACCATGCCCATTGCCGAAGCGCATCAGCTGCTGGTAGTTCCCCTGCAAGGGCGTGCTTCAGCGACGAAGTATCGACCTTTGCAATGATGTCATCTTGTACCAGAGCCAGCAGTTCTTCTTTGTTGGAAATGTGATTGTAGAGCGCTGCCGTACTAACCTTCATTGACCTAGCTACCGCTGACATCGATAAGGCTTCAAGCCCCTTGCGCTCAACAATTTGCAGTGCGGCTGATGCTATTTTTTGCCGGTTCACCAGCGCTTTCAATGGCCGCCCTTTGGGGCGCGAAACACTTACCACTGTGATCCCTACAATTCTTGCCGCGCGTTTGTTACTGTAGTCACAACGTTAAATTAAACCCTTTAATTTAACGTTGAAACACCATCGTCCATACGAAGGTCTCACTCACCGCATACCTACTGCACGCGAAGGAGAAACGCTCCAATGGTCACGCAACGTAATGGTAATCCCAACGCCGAAGAGCGCACAGTCGATGTTGTAATCATCGGCGCCGGTGCTTCAGGGCTAATGGCTGCCCGCACTCTCAAGAAAGCAGGAAAATCAGTCTGTGTTCTCGAAGCCCGCAATCGCGTGGGCGGCCGTACCTGGAACGGAAAGGTACTCGACGACCAAGGTACTGAACACTTCATTGAGATCGGCGGCCAGTGGATTTCCCCCGATCAAACGCGCCTCACCGAACTCGTCCAAGAGCTCGGACTCGAGACTTTTGATCGGTACCGCGAAGGAAAATCAGTCTACGTGTCCCCAGACGGCACGCGCCACGAATTTGAGGGAGATACCTTCCCAACGTCAGAGGAAACCGCCTCCGAGATGAATCGATTGATCGCTGAGCTCAATCAGCTGGCCGAGGAAGTCGACGCTAACGCCCCTTGGGAGCACCCACGAGCCAAAGAACTCGATAGCCAATCCTTCCGTGACTGGTTAGAAAGCCTATCTGACGATTCTGAGGCAATTGACAACATCTCGCTTTACATTTCCTCTGGAATGCTTACTAAGCCTTCCCGCACCTTTTCCGTACTTCAAGCAGCTCTGATGGCTTCATCTGCTGGTTCTTTCGACAACCTTGTTGATGAAAACTTCTTGCTTGATAAGCGAGTTGCCGGCGGCATGCAGTCAGTTTCCATAACGATGGCAGAGGAACTCGGCGATGACGTCATTCTCAGTTCACCTGTTCGCACTCTCGAATGGGCTACGCCAGATCCTTCTACGGCAGACGCCCCCAACAATGTTGAAGCGGACGTCCGCAATGGTGTGGACAACAATGGTGGACCGGGAACCGTAACTGCCTATTCTGATCGCGCTGTTGTCCATGCTAAAAACGCTATCCTTGCGGTTCCGCCAAACCTCTATAATCGCATTTCCTACGTGCCTCCCCTGCCGCGAGAACAGCATGTTGCCCATCAGCACATTTCCATGGGTCTCGTCATCAAAGTTCATGCAGTCTATGAAACTCCCTTCTGGCGTGAAGAGGGACTGTCCGGTACTGCATTCGGTGGCGATCGACTCGTTGCCGAAATCTATGACAACACCAATTACGGCAAAAACTTCGCAGGCGGTGAGGAAGGAAAAGAAGACGCATTCGGCACATTGGTTGGCTTTGTTTCCGACGTTTACGCCGAAGAGATGTGGGCTCTCCCCGCTGAAGAACGCAAAGAGCGCATCCTCGATGCAATGTCCATTTACCTTGGTGACAAGGTGAAGAAGCCAATCGCATTCTTCCTCTCCGATATGGCGGCCGAAGAATGGACTCGCGGAGCCTACGCAACGTCATACGATTTGGGTGGACTATCGCGTTGGGGCCATCTTCAGAACAAACCAACCGGCCCTATCTATTACTCCTCTTCTGACATCGCTGGTGCAGGTTACCAGCACGTCGACGGCGCGGTGCGTATCGGTGAAGCCGTTGCGAAACAGATTCTTGGGCAGGGATAAGCGGTGACTGTTCATGAATCCACCCACAGATTTTCCGCGCCGCAGGGCTAACGGCTCTCTGCTAGTCGCATACATCGACACCTCTGACGGTCATGATGCTCTCCATTTAGGAATTGCTCTCGCGCGTGAGCGCCAGGTCAACCTGAAGATAGTCTCGGTTATTCCTCCTGTTAGTCCTCAAGGTTTTGGTGTTCAGACTCAAGATCCTGGTTACAACGCGATTGTGCGAGAACAAACCGAACAGCGTCTCGCCAGTGCGTTAAATAGTCTTCCCGCTGACATTTCTGCGACATGGCACGTCGTCGAGGGGACAGAACCCGCACTTGCCTTGAATGATGCCGCGCAAAAACTTGAGTGCGATTTAATCGTCGTCGGAGCACGCTCAGGCGGACTTTTGAACCGATTCCGCATCGGTACAGTACCAAGTTCATTGCTATACACAGCACAAACACCAGTAGCGCTAGCTCCTCAAGGCTATTCATATCCAGGACCGATAACGAGCATTTCTGCCCTTGTTGGCCCGCGCCGAGGACGATCAGATGTCGCGGCAATCGGACTCGACCGCGCAAACCGCCGAGAGATTCCATTACGCATCATTACTTTGAAGATCTCCGGAGAAGATGCCGGGCACGGATTTGAGCTCCCACTCTCAGAGGCAATCGAAGGAGCGGTTTCCAAGGGACAAGCGTCACGCATCACTACTTCGGGATCAAGTGTCCAGTCAGCGCTGCGAAACCTTAGCTGGGAAGAGGGCGAAGTGGCAGTTCTTGGTTCTGCGCGTATTGCCGGCGATGGTCGGCTCTTCCTTGGCACAACTGCTCATCGAATCCTCAAGCACTTACCAGTTCCAACCATTGTTGTCCCTTCGGGCTACATGTCGCTGAAAGGAGGTGCTCCCTCATGAGTGAACAACCAGCAGTTTCAGAGAAAGGATTGGCAGTCGGCAAAGTCGGTTTGCTCGGAGCTGTCGTCATTGGCATTAGTTGTTTGGCGCCAACTTACACACTCACTTCGGGAATCGGTCCTGCCATCTCGGCCGTGGGCGTCTTCGTTCCAGCCGTTCTCATTCTGGGGTTTATCCCCATGCTGCTTGTGGCCTTTGCTTACCGCGAGCTCAACAACCGTGCTCCTGATTCAGGAACCACTTTTACATGGGCGACCAAAGCCTTCGGCCCGTGGGTCGGTTGGATGGGTGGCTGGGGTCTGATCGCCGCCACGATATTGGTCCTATCGAACCTTGCCGCAGTGGCCGTTGACTTCTTCTATCTGCTCATCGCACAGCTTGCCGGTAGACCAGAGCTCGCTGAACTCACACGCAACCTCTGGGTAAATATTCCAACCACACTTGTGTTCTTAGTTGCTGCAGCTTGGGTCGCGTATCGAGGTATGGACACAACGCAGAAGATGCAATACATCCTCGTTGCAATTCAAATCATCGCAATTGTCTCCTTCGATGTCGCAGCATTATGGAGGGCTTACAACGGAGATGGATTCGATTTCACCCCCATCCAATTCAGCTGGTTCAACCCATTTGAAATCAAGGACTTCTCGGTGGTTGCTGCCGGAATCTCCCTATCCATCTTCATGTTCTGGGGCTGGGATGTCACCCTAACTATGAATGAAGAAACGAAAAACCCAGAAAAAACTCCTGGCCGGGCGGCTACCGTCGTCATCGTCATCACGATCATTTTGTATGTACTTACAGCGGTAGCCGTTATGGCATGGGCGGGCATCGGCGAAAGCGGACTAGGCGCCGGTAACCCAGACAATCAGGAATCAATTTTTGCAGTGCTTTCTTACCCGGTTATGGGCCCATTTGCCATCCTTATTTATATCTCGGTTCTAGCTAGCTCTTTTGCATCCTTGCAATCCACGCTGGTTAGCCCCGCCCGCACGATTCTGGCGATGAGCTATTACAAAGCTCTTCCCCCACAATTGGCTCGAATCAGCCCACGATTCCAAACTCCAACCGTCGCAACGATTGTCGCAACCGTCGTTTCTGGAGCCTTTTATGCCATAACAAGAGTGCTCTCAGAGAATGCACTTTGGGACACAATTGCTGCTCTTGGTCTCATGATTTGTTTCTATTACGGCATCACAGCAGTTGCCTGTCTGTGGTATTTCCGAAAAGAACTCTTTACTTCAGTAAGGAACTTCCTGTTTAAGTTTCTATGCCCGTTGCTGGGCGGTGGCTTCCTTCTCTTAATGTTTTTCATCACCGCTTATGACTCCATGGACCCGAGCTTTGGTTCCGGTTCTTCTCTTGGAGGGGTCGGAATCGTCTTCATCCTGGGCGCCAGCATCCTCGTGCTCGGATTAATCCTCATGTTCATTACCCGACTCCGCAACCCAGATTTCTTCACGGGCTCAGTAATCAGCCGTAGTGAATCCAGTTCAGATACAACAACCCCAAACTTTTCCTAGGAGGAAAAATGTCTCAGTACCGTGTACAGAATCCAGTCAACAACAAGATCATTGAAACTTTCGATGCTCTCGATGATGCTGCTATTGAGCCAATCCTCGAAGCTTCTTCCGTAGCTTTCACCGAATGGTCTGGAACTCCAGTCTCACAACGAGCAGAAATTGTGGCCAAGGCAGCTTCACTCTTTGAAGAACGCAAAGAAGAACTCGCTGCCATCATTGCTGAAGAGATGGGGAAGCCACTTCCGGAAGGCGTTGAAGAAGCCGAGTTCTCATCTGCCATCATCCAGTACTATGCGGACAACGCGGAGAAGTTTCTCGCGGATCAAGAGATCCCTACGGAGGCGGACGGTAAGGCATTCATTCGCCGCCGCCCATTCGGGCCTCTGCTCGGCATCATGCCGTGGAACTTCCCGTACTACCAGGTAGCGCGATTTGCAGGACCCAACCTTGTCGCAGGAAACACCATCATCCTTAAACACGCGGAGATTTGCCCGCGTTCTGCTCTGGCGATCGAAAAGATCTTTCTCGATGCCGGCCTTCCGGCAGGGGTGTACACCAATGTTTTTGCTACCCATGAGCAAATCTCTACCTTGATCGCAGATCCCCGCGTTCAAGGAGTTTCTCTTACCGGATCCGAGCGGGCCGGAGCTATCGTTGGTGCACAGGCTGGCCAGCACCTCAAGAAAGCTGTACTCGAGCTTGGAGGTTCAGATCCATATGTCATCCTCGACACGGATGATGTTAAGGCTTCAGCCGAACTCGCTTGGGGTACGCGTATGTACAACACCGGCCAAGCCTGCAATTCAAACAAGCGGCTTATTGTCGCAGAAGACATTTATGACGAGTTTGTTCAAGAACTAGTTAATCTTGCGCAACAAATGGAGCCAGGACTACCGGATACTGCCGGGGAAACTGTGTATGCCCCGCTATCTTCCCGTAGCGCTGCAGAGAACCTCAAAGAACAGATCGAGCGCGCTGTTTCTGCTGGAGGCCAGCTACTGGCGGGTGGTGAACTCTCAGAGGAGGGCGCCTACATCTCCCCTGCAGTAATCACAGATATCCCTCGAGGTAGCGATTCCTATTATGAGGAATTCTTTGGACCGGTCGCCACGGTCTACAAGTTTAAGACTGATGAGGAAGCGCTCGAGATAGCTAACGACAATGTCTTCGGCCTTGGCGCAGCAGTGTTCTCTCAAGACTCCAAGCGAGCCCAAGCAATTGCTGAGCGCATCGAATCTGGCATGAGCAACGTCAATACACCAACTGGTGAAGGTCCTGAACTCCCCTTTGGTGGTGTCAAGCGTTCAGGTTTCGGTCGCGAGCTTGGTTCACTTGGTATCGAGGAGTTCATCAATAAACAGATGTACTTCATCGCCAACTAAACACAGCTAGGCCCGAAGCCTCTTCATCAAGGGACTTCGGGCTACTTTTAGCTAAACGCCTGCTCCCCCGTCAGCACACGCCCCAGAATCAGCGTGTGGATCTCATCGGTGCCCTCGTAGGTGCGCACCGATTCCAGGTTGGCGGCGTGCCGCAGCGGCGAGTAGTCCGCGGTGACGCCGTTGCCGCCCAAGATGGTGCGGGCTTGGCGGCAAATCTCGATGGCGGTGCGGCAGTTCGCCAGCTTGCCCACCGAAATTTGATAAGGCTCCAACGTTCCCGCGTCCTTGGCGCGGCCCAGGTTGAGCGCCAACAGCTGCCCCTTGTTCAGCTCCACCGCCATATCGACCAGCTTTTGCTGCGTGAGCTGGAAGGATGCCAACGAGCGGTCGAATTGCTTGCGCTCCTTGGCATACTTCAGCGCCACCTCCAAGGAATCGCGCGCAGCGCCCAAAGCGCCAAAGCTAATGCCGAAACGCGCCTCATTAAGACACATGAACGGCCCCTTGAGGCCAGGGTGCTTGGGCAGCAGGGCGTCGCCAGGCACGGCCACACCATCCAGCGAAATATCGCACTGGATGGAAGCGCGCATCGACAGCTTGCGAGTGATTGGGGTAGCTCTAAAACCCGGCGTAGATGTCGGCACAATGAACCCGCGCACGCCCGCCTCCACCCCGGCGGCGGAGGCATCCTCCTCGGACACCTTGGCCCAGATGATGGCCACCCCGGCCACGCTTGCCAGGCCAATCCAGCGCTTCGCGCCATCCAGAACCCACTCGCCTGAGCGGTAGCGCGCCACCGTCGCCATGCCCGCCGGGTCGGAGCCCGCGGTCGGCTCCGTTAGCCCGAAGCAACCGATGACGTCACCCGCGGCCATCTTAGGCAACCACTGCTTCTTCTGTTCCTCCGAGCCGTGTTTATAAATGGCCGACATCGCCAGCGATCCCTGCACCGAGACCACCGTGCGAATTCCCGAATCGCCGGCCTCTAGCTCCTGCATGACCAACCCGTATTCCACGGCAGTGCGCCCGGCGCAGCCGTAGCCTTCCAGGTGCATCCCGAACAGACCAGCCTCCGCCAGCACCGGGAAGATCGAGTCCGGCAGCACCGCTTCCTCGTACCACTGCGCCACGTGCGGGCGGATGTGCTCATCCACCAGTGCGGCCACGCGGTCACGCGTGGCTTTTTCTTTTTCGCTCAGGAGGGCATCGATTCCCAGCAGATCCGTCATGGCATTCTCCTCACGGTTCGAGTGACGAACCACAATTCGTATGTATAGTAATACGCATCACTCTACCTGCTCCCCCAAGGAGGAACAATGCGCGCGCCCGCCAACGCCATCCCGGTGCCCCTCGCTTTGCGGTGGTCCGACCAGGACGCGAACGCCCACGTCAACAACGCCACGATAGTCACCCTCCTCGAGGAGGCACGCGTCCGCGCAGCCGCCGCACTGACCGGCCCCGTCGCCACCGATACCTACGCTCACGTGGTGCGATCCCTCGAAGTGCAGTACGAGGCCGAGCTCACCTACACCGATTCCATCGAGGCGCGGGTGTGGATTTCCCGCATCGGAACCACCTCCTACCAGGTCGCCCACGAACTCATCCAGGACGGCACCTCGTGCGTGTTCGCCACGGCGACGCTGGTGCTTATCGACGTCTCCGCGCGCCGCCCCATCCCCCTGCCCGAGGACCTCACCGAGCGCCTGCGCGCTCATTTCTCCGAATAGCCATTCACCACCTTTAGCCCAGAACTTCCATCCACTTCTCCCCAATTGCTAGTCACCCACAAAGGAGCACCACCCTCATGATTTCCACCCGCGTTACCGAGATGCTCGGCATCACTCACCCCATCATCCAAGGCGGCATGCAGTGGGTCGGCCGCGCTGAGCTTGCCGCTGCCGTATCTAATGCCGGCGGCCTCGGCGTCGTCACCGCGTTAACCCAGCCCACCCCGGAGGACCTGCGCCACGAGATTCGCCGCACCCGCGAGCTCACCGACAAGCCCTTCGGCGTCAACCTCACCATGCTGCCGGCGATTACCCCGCCGCCCTATGCGGAGTACCGCGACGTCATCATTGAGGAAGGCGTAAAGATCGCCGAAACCGCCGGCAATAATCCCAAGGAGCACATGCCGGCTTTCAAGGACGCGGGTATCACCGTCATCCACAAGTGCACCTCCGTGCGCCACGCGCTCAGTGCGCAAAAGGTGGGCGTGGACATCGTCAGCATCGATGGCTTCGAATGCGCTGGCCACCCTGGCGAGGATGACATCCCGGGCCTAGTCCTCATCCCCGCCGCCGCGGATCAACTCGATATCCCCATCATCGCCTCGGGCGGTTTCGCGGATGGCCGCGGCCTGGCCGCCGCGCTCGCTTTGGGCGCCGAGGGCATCAACATGGGCACCCGCTTCGTAGCCTCCGCAGAGGCGCCGGTGCACGAGAACGTCAAGCAGGCCATCGTGGAGCGCTCCGAGCTGGATACCCAGCTCATCCTCCGGGAGCTGCGCAATTCCACCCGCGTGGCCAAGAATGCCGTGAGCGATGAGGTAGCCGAGCGCCTCGCTCAAGGCGCGGAGTTCGGCGATATCCGCCACCTCGTTGCCGGCAAGCGCGGCCGCGCGGTCTACGAGACCGGTGACTTGGATGCGGGCGTGTGGACCTGTGGTACCTCGCAGGGGCTTATCCACGACGTCGCCCCGTGCTCCGAGATCGTCTCCCGCATTTCCGCCGATGCCCAGCGCATCATTTCCTCCCTCACCGAACTCGTTAAGGACTAACCATGACCGACGCCATCCTCACCCGCCGCGAAGGCTCCGCCCTTATCGCCCAAATCAACAACTCCGCGCGGCGCAACGCCATTGCCAAGGAACACTGCGAAGCACTTTCGGCCGCGCTTGCCGACGCCTCCCAAGACCCCTCCATCCGCGCCCTCATCATCACTGGTGATGAGACCGCCTTCTGCGCGGGCGCGGACATCGTGGCGGCGGCACAGGCTGCGGCTGCAGCGCAGCAGTCAGGCGAGACCCCCAACCCGGCTGAGTCGACGATGCTGCCGCAGCTCAACGCGCTCGTCACCGAAATCCAGGCCGCCGAGATTCCCGTCATCGCTGCGGTCGAAGGCGCAGCCGCCGGCGCTGGGGCATCGCTGGCCTTCGCCTGCGATCTCATCGTGGCCGGCGAGCAATCTTACTTCACGCTGCCCTTCGGCAAAATTGGTCTCATCCCCGACGGCGGTGTCAGCCTCACCGCGCTCGCCTCCGTGGGGCGCCACCG
Organism: Corynebacterium sp. MSK004; assembly: GCF_030232515.1. Classification (NCBI taxonomy): domain Bacteria; kingdom Bacillati; phylum Actinomycetota; class Actinomycetes; order Mycobacteriales; family Corynebacteriaceae; genus Corynebacterium; species Corynebacterium sp. MSK004. Next base: position 107,571 of record NZ_JASPKB010000001.1, read on the forward strand.
CGCTCTTGCCTTGGCACTGCTGCAGGACAAGCTCGGCGTCGCCGAAGCGGAGGCGGCTGGGATCGTCGCCAAGCGCGCGCCCCAGGGCCAAACCCTCGAGGCCGCGCTGCAGCTAGTCCAACGCCTGCATATCGCGCCACGTGACGCCCTGGCCAAGGCCAAGGAAGCCATCAACCGCACTGCGCTTGGACAGCTCGATGAGCAGCTCGCCTGGGAGGAGCCCACGCAGTACGCACAGATGGATTCGGCAGGCCACAAGGAAGGCGTCATGGCTTTCCTGGAGAAGCGGCCCGCGCGCTTTGATTAGCGGCGGTTTTGACTAGTAGAAAACTGCCAGGGAGACCACATGGTGAATCCAGCGTCGCCCGCCATACTCATTCTTGTGCGTTTGAGAGAGCGCATGCGAGAGAGAGAACCCCTCACCCTCCAGAGGGCGGCCAGTGGCCGATACACGGAGGGACTTGATAGAGACGCCGTTGGGCCCCTTTCTTCGAGAAATCGAAAAAGGGGCCCAACGGTGTTTTCACCTAGTGTGGACCTCATGAGCACCGCTGCCCTAGACCTCCATGCCTGCGCCACCGCACGCGCTGCGGAGCTTCCCGGCGCCACGCTGACACACCCCTTCGGGCCGGACTGGGACGTCTTTAAGGTACGCGGCAAGGTCTTCCTACTTCTCACCGCCGTGACTGGTTCCCAGCAAGCCATCCTCAAGGTCGAGCCCCTCGATGGCGAAGCGCTGCGCAGAGAGTATTCCTTCATCGCACCTGGCTACCACATGAATAAGCGCCATTGGGTTTCCGTGTATCCCGACGCCAAGCTCACCCCGCAGCTGCTGGCCGAACTCGTGACGGACTCGTACCGCCTCGTGGTGGAGAAACTCCCTCGCTCGCAACGGCCCATCGATCCCTCCACCTTTGGTTAGGGTTGTCAACGTAAACATTTGCGGACGCGAGTCCTCAACTCTTACGCTGGATCGCGTGAGCAAAAATGAGCTAATCGATGAGACCATTGCGGAATATCGCCGCTTCGAGCGCGCCCGCGCGCGGTTCGATACGGAAGCGCGCCGCGAATACGGGATCACCGGCTCCCATCTTTCGCTTCTCCGGCTCATCGATAAGAAGAGCCCCATCCCCATCCTGCAGCTGCGCAAGGAGTTGGGATGGCAGCCCGCCACCATCGGGCAGGCGGTCAAGCGCTTGGTGCGCGATGAGCTTATCTCCATCGATGATGATCCGGAAGATCTTCGCCGCCGCCTGTGCAGCATCACCGAGGAAGGCCAGCACTTCTTGCTCCACGTCCCCCTCACCGGCCCGGTGCGCCTGCGCACCTACGAGCACAGCGAGGAAGAACTAAAAGCAATGAAGCGCGGATTCGAAATCGCGATGAAGGCCTTCGGGTATGAACCGTGGAGCGATGAGGACTAGCGCGTCGTCCGCGCTAGCAACCTAGCGCTCGCCGCACCCGGATTCCACGAGGCGCTGAGCCACGTGCGTCAACACGTCCACGCCGGCCACGCAGTCCTCTTCCGTGGTGAACTCCTTTTCGTTGTGTGAGATGCCGTCGACGGACGGGATGAAGAGCATGACCGTCGGCACCACCTCTTTCAGGTTGGTCGAGTCATGCCCGGCCACCGTGTAAATCTCTTGGTGCGGATACCCGAGCTCCTGCACGACCTCACGGGCTAATTCCACGCCGGCGGCCGGGTAAGGGTTAAGCGCCCACTCGTGCGTCGGGGTCAGCTCAACCGAAGTGCGTGATTCCTCTTCCGCCGCAGAAATGATCTCCTGCAGGCGCGCTTGGGCCTTGTCCAGTACCTCCGTGGAGGGCGAGCGCACATCCACGTTGAAGCGCACCTCCCGGGCGATGGTTACCGGCGAATTCGGCTCCAGTGTTAACTGCGAAACCGAGGCCTGCAGCTGGCCTTCATCGAACTCGTGGGTCAGGCGCTCCACCGAAGCAATGATGAGGGAGGCACCGAAGAGCGCATCCTTCCTATCGGCCATGAGAGTGGAACCGGTATGGCCCTGCTCACCGGAGACCACCGCCTGGAATTTCTTCGCGCCCCACGTGGCGGTGACCAGACCAATCGTGTTGCCGGCGGCCTCAAGTTCCTTACCTTGCTCGACGTGAATCTCCGCATAGGCCGCGAGCTTCGGGGCTTCACCGCGTGGGGACCAGCCCGCTTCCTCCTGGGCTTGCGCGACGGTGACGCCGGCAAGGTCGGTGGCGCAGTGGGCGCGCTCAAGCGCCAGCGTTCCCACAAACACGGAGCTGCCCATCATGGAGGGTGCAAAGCGTGAGCCCTCCTCGTTGAACCAGTTGATGATCGCCAGGTTATAGCGCGCCGTGGCTCCCGATTGCGCCACGCGCCCGGCCGCGTGGGCTGCGGCCAGCACGCCATAGGCACCGTCGAAACGGCCGGCCAAGGGCTGCGAATCCAGGTGCGAGCCTAGGCCCACGTACTCGGCGCCGGGGGCGATCTCGAAGAGTCCGTACTGGTTCCCAATCTCGTCGTAGATAACGCGCGCCCCGAGGGATTCCAGGACCTCATGGAACCAGGCGCGGTTGAGGTTATCGCCGGCACTGGCAGCCTGGCGCTCCACGCCGCCGCCCGCAGTGGCGCCGTTGGCGGACATGGCCTGGAAATCGGCCAGGAATTGTTCGTTAGTGGTTGCTCGCATGTCTACTCCTTAAAAGCTTCCGTAGCGCAGCTCGCCGCCCACGATGGTGGCGGCCACGTCGATGGTGGAAAGGTCATCAGTGTTCAGAGGGTCCTGGGAAAGCAGCACGAAATCCGCCAGCTGCCCCGGCACCACCTGCCCCTTGCGCCCGGCCCACCCCGTCGCCGCGGCCGAGCCGGCGGTATAGGCGTAGAGAGCCTCGGCGGGGGTCAGACGATCCTTAGGCCCATAGTCCCGGCCCGAGGCGGTGCGCCGCTCCACGAAGGCCTGCATGACCTCCAGCGGCACACCGGGCGCCACGGGTTGATCGGAGCTGCCGGGGAGGATGAGGGAGGCGTCGAGAAGCCGCTTGCCCGGGTAGCTCCACGCGGTGCGCTCCGGGCCGAGGGACTCCGCCATCGCATCACCGAAAGCCGGGATGAACAGCGGCTGCGGCACCACCACGATGGGCTGGCCGCGCAGGCGCTCGATCTGGTCGGGGCGCACCACGCCGCCGTGCTCGATGCGGTGCGGCATCGCAGGCGCGCCATGCTTGTCGACGGCCTCCTCCAGCGTCTCTATCGCAAAATCCACTGCCGCATCGCCGATGGCGTGAATGGCCAAGGACCAGCCGGAATTCGCCGCCTGCAGCGCACGTGTTCGCATCTGCTCAGGATCGCCCTGGAAGTAGCCGTGGTGGGAGCAGCAGGCGTAATTCTCGGTCAGCGCGGCGGTGGTCCCCAGCAGGGAGCCATCGCTGAAGATCTTGACAGGGCCAACCTGTAACCACTCGTCACCGAAGCCTGTGCGCAGGCCGCCATCCAGGCCCCAGCCGGGACCGTCGGAGGCGTGGCCGGGAATCTCGTGGAGCACGTCCATGGTCACCATCACCTGCATGCGTGTGTGCAGGGTGGCGTTTTGGTAGGCGGCGATCTCACGCGGACTGTGCCCGATCCAGCCGCCGGCCACCCCGGCATCCGTGACGGAGGTCAGACCGCGCTCCAGGTAGCGGCGCGTGGCCAGTTCTAATGCGCGGCCGATTTCCTCCCCGGATTCCGGCAGGGTCACGTTCTGGATGGCGCGCATGGCGTTTTCATCGAGCAGCCCCGTGCAGTGCCCATCGGCATCGCGGACGAACTCGCCGCCTTCCACCTTCGGTGGGTTGGTGGGATCGACGCCCGCCGCGCGCAGGGCCGCGGTGTTGACCGTGTAGGCGTGGCCGGAGTTGTGCTTGATCAACAGCGGAGCGCCACCAGTAGCGTGGTCGAGCTGCTCTATCTCCACCGGGGCATCCAGCCCGGAGGGACGGAATCCGGAGGCCACCACCCAACCGTCGGGGTTCGGGTCGGCGGCTCGCACGGCGGCGTAGACCTCATCAGGAGTTGTGACCTCGGAAAGATCCACCTCGAGCAGCGTCTGGCCGAACCACACGGTGTGGGAATGCACATCGTTAAAGCCAGGGGTGAGCGTGCGCCCGCCGGCATCCCACGTCTCGTCGGCGGGCAGGGCGCGGGCGGCCTCCCCCACCGCAAGGATGCGCCCGTTGGCAAAAGCCACCGAGTCCGCCACCGGCCGCGCCGGATCCTGAGTCAGGATGTGGGCGTTGTCGATGCGTGTGATCATGCGTCCTCCTGAGTTCTCCTGTTTCTCCGACAAACTGCACGCGGCGCGTGCTGTGCTAGTCCCCACATGCTAAGCGCTGCAGTGATACACCTCTCGACATAGAGGGCAATTCACCAGCGCCCAACGTGTAGCGTTGTGCACATGCACGAGAAGCGCTGGCACGATATCGTCGCGAAGGTCCATGGCACCATCCCCCGCTTGGTTGAGGATTTCCTCGCCGCCTTTTCCCGCTCGGGGCGCTACGGCGATTCCTTGGTGAGCGAGGACGAGCTGCGCCTGACCGCCTTCGAGGTTTTCGCGCGCATCACGGACGTGCTGGTTGGGGCGATGGATGAGGAGGAACTGCGCACCCACGCCCAGAGTTTGGGCCGGCGGCGCGCGCACCAGGGGGTGGAGCTAGCCACGCTGATCGACGCCATCCAGCTCGACTTCACCGTCCTCTGGGAACACCTGCGCCGGGCCGCCGGCGCGGATCAGGAGGCACTCATCGACCACGTGGCGCAGGTGCACTCCGTTGTGACGATGTACAACCTGGTGGTGCGCGATGCCTACCGCTTGGAGGAGGCTCGCGGTCAGCACGACGTACACCGCGCCCACGCCCGACACTTGGAGAGGCTCTTCGCCACCGAATCCCTGGGTGCGCTCGGCATCGCGGAAATCACCCGCGCGCTCAACCTGGATGCAGATTGCCACTTCGACGTCGCGGTGGCCCACCCCACCGCTGCGGTGGAGATGCGCGCGTTTCTCGACGAACCCATCTCCTCCGGCGAAGCCTTCGGCCATGGCGCGCGTGGGATGTTCGTTGCCTTCTGGCCTAGAGACCAAAGGAACAGCGAGCATCCCACACTGGACACCGGCGCAGAGCTCACGGAGATCTCGGGCATACTTTTCCGCGACGTCATCGGCTTAGCTGGAGTTCGCGCGGCGGCGCAGCAAGCGCCGCGCATCTTCGATGCCACCGGCCCGCTGGACAACTTAACCGAAGCGCCCGACGCCCTCTGGGCCGTCGCCGGCGATGCCATTGCAGACTTCCCAGCCAGCGGCATCACGGAGCTCACGCAAGCCATCACCGAGCTACGCCTTGCCAACGCGCCGCTCTACCAAACCATCACCACCTACCTGGATTGCGGCTCCATCAAGGACTCCGCCGAGGCGCTGCACTGCCACCGCAACACGGTGCTCAACCGCCTGCGGCAGGTCACGGAACTCACGGGACTCGACATCACGCGGCCGAAAGACGCCGCGCGAGCATTGCTGGCGTTACACCGGACCGAGCGATAGCTCTTGTGCAGAGGAACAAGATCCACTCTCAATTGATGGGTCGATGCATAGAAAATGCCTCCGAGCATTCACCGGGAGGTGATGCGCGCCTAATGTTTCCCAGAAAGGTAATGCGTTTCACATAAGGAGCACTTCGATATGACTACCCACGCACCTCCTTCCAACCCGGCCCAATCCGGCAGCGAGGAAATCCAAGTCGAGTCAAAGGACGTCTTCCGCATCGCCAGTTCCGCGTTCGTCGGCACAGCCCTCGAGTGGTACGACTTCTTCCTCTTCGGCACCGCAGCCGCGCTCGTCTTCAACGATCTCTTCTTCTCGGGGATGTCAGGCACCGGAGCAACCCTGGCATCCTTCGCCACCTTCGGAGTGGGCTTCCTGGCACGCCCACTCGGCGCGGTCATTTTCGGTCAAATCGGCGACAGGATGGGCCGCCGACCGGCCCTCATCATCTCCATCGTCGTCATCGGCGTGGCCACCGGCGTCATCGGCTTGCTTCCCATTTTTGACAGCATTGGCATCTGGGCGCCCATCACGTTGGTCATCCTGCGCCTGCTTCAGGGCATTGCCGTCGGCGGCGAATGGGGCGGCGCTACAACCATGGCCATCGAGCACGCCCCAGCAGAGAAGCGCGGTCGCTATGCCGCTTTCGTGCAGATCGGTTCCCCCGCCGGCACACTGCTTTCTTCCGGAGCCTTTGCGCTTGTACTCATGCTGGACGATGCCACAGTGAGTTCCTGGGGTTGGCGTGTGCCTTTCCTCATCGCCTTTCCTTTCCTAGCGGTAGCACTGTGGATTCGCACGAAGGCTGAAGAATCTCCTGTTTACAAGGCCCTTGAAGAGGAGGCAGAAGCAGATGAGGCAGCCCACCAGGGCTCACTGAAAGAGCTCTTCACTGAGCATTTCTCGCAACTGTGCCTTGCTTCCGCGGCGGCCTTCCTCGGCATTGGTGGCTTCTTCGTCATGAGCACCTATGTCCTCTCCTACGCTACGACCACGCTGGACTTCCCGCGGCAAACTGTCGTTAATGCCACCCTCCTCGGCGCCGTGTGCCAGATCTTCATCAACATCATCTTCGGCCGCATCGGCGAAAAGATTGGACCCGGTCGCGTTATCGGATATGGCGCGCTTGCCACCGCCATCATGGCGTGGCCGCTGTGGGCAATGATCGACACTGGGAACCCCGTACTCCTCACGCTCGCTGTCTGTCTCGGTCTGTCGCTAGTTACGATCACCTATTCCGTATCTGGAGTCCTCCTCTCGGAGGTCTTCCCTGCGAACGTCCGCTATTCCGGCGTGGCTATCTCCGCCAACATCGCGTCGGCAGTATCGGGCCTGCTCCCTTTCCTCGCCACTGCATTGAACGCATCCAATGAGACCCCCAGTTCTACACCGGGAATCATCATCTTGGCTGTCACTGCCTTAATCACAGCCTTCGGCGGTTTCGCCGGCGAGAAGCACCGCCGCGAAGACGACGTCACCATCGTCGACTAGCCCGAAACAGTTCATAAGAAAAACAAGTTGGGACACGGCACTCAAGCCCATTAAGCTCAGGTACCGTGTCTCACGATCTCTCCTCCTCCACCCTGAACGCACGCGCCCGGCGGGTTGTCGCCTGGGTGGCCGCGCTGAATCTCGCCGGTTTCTTCGTCGAATTCGTCATCGCCTGCATCATCGGCTCAGCCTCACTCTTCGCTGACGCCGCCGACTTCCTCGAGGACTTTCTCATCAACGCGCTCGTGCTCTTAGCGCTGCGCTGGTCGGTGGAGGGGCGTCGCAAAGCAAGCTATGGCCTAGCCGGGCTCATCCTGATCCCCGCGGTGGCGTCCTATGGCATGGCGATATGGAAGATCATCAGCGGCGCCGTTCCTGAGCCACTCACACTTTCCGGCACGGCCATTTTCGCCATGCTCATCAACTTGCTCTGCGCGGTGCTGCTGGTGCAATTGCGACACGGAGGTGCGCTCACGCGTGGGGCGTGGTTGGCCGCACGCAATGACGTCGCCGCCAACATTCTTATCCTCGGCGCTGGTCTTGTGATGCTGGCGTGGGCGAGCCCCTGGCCAGACATCGTGGTCGGCCTCATCATCGGCACCATCAACCTGCGCGCGGCGGCTGAGGTCTTCGAACAGGCACGCGCGGAAGACCCAGAGATCGAAGAAGACTAACGCGCCGTTTTTAAGAATTACTTAAGCAAACGGTGGTCGGTTGGGGTCTGCTCCTTAGACCACAGAGGCTGAAATTGCGCGTGACACGAACCCACAAACACCCTTTCACTCCCCCTAATGGGGTCATTCTTTAGTTTGTGCACGAACGGTCAAAGAGACGTTTTCCCAGAATACGGTCTAGTTAGACAAAACCAAGGTCGGCGCAAATTTCTTAGTCAATTGTTCACCCGGGGCCACCCGATCGAAATGTATTTCTGCATTTAAAAATATAAACAATTCAAGGGGTGCGTGATCCTGAAAAGCGCCTTATTGTTGCAACACGTCACGCACTGGGCATGACAGCGCGAACACAGCGCCACCACAGTGCGTCACCGCATTGCCCCAAACTTTCATCCAGGAGAACAACAATGACCCAGCGTCGTCGTACCGCCGGCTTCATCGCCGGCCTCGCGATTGCAGGCACCGCCCTCATCGCACCGGCTGCATCCGCAGCAACCCACACCGAGTCCTACCCGGAGACCCCGGCTGTCAACGCCAAGCTCCCCATCGTTCACACTTCCCACGGTTCCGACCACATGAAGGCCAACGTCCTCAACCCGCGTCCGGTATGTAACCCGTGGGAGGACCACCGCACCGTGGTCTACAAGGTGACCGACAACTTCATGCCGGCTGGCACCATCTCCACCACCAACCAGACCAAGAAGGACATTCCGCTGCAGCAGAACCTGTCCAAGTCCCAGTCCATCACCCTGTCCGTCAACGGTGACCGCACCGAGACCACCTCCATGAACATGGGCGGCAAGGGCTCCGGCAAGGGTGCTGAAGGTTCCTTCGGCATCTCCCACCAGATTGCCACCAAGCTCGGTGCTTCCGCTTCCTACTCCCTGTCCTGGGAGGCTGGCCAGTCCATCGGACCGTACGATGTTCCGCCGAACCACACCGGTGAGGCCACCTACGGCTTCCGCGTTCTGAACATGACCGGCACCCAGCAGTACTGCAAGCCGAACGGCACCTGGTCCACCCCGACCTTCTGGTCTGCAATGCAGCCGATGAAGAACGAGGTTCGCGTCAAGCTGTACGACGACATCGCTGATTCCTACGCTCCGAACAAGGACGCTCAGAACACCACCGACGTCAACGACCCGAAGGTTGTTGAGGAGGAGAAGTCCCCGGAGGCTGACGCTGAGGTCATCAAGGACAACGAGGTCGCTCCGGAGGAGAAGGCCGTGTCCGAGTCCGAGGGCAAGAAGGAAGAGGAAGCCGACAAGAAGGTCCAGGAGGACGTCGAGAACGGCAAGACCGACGAGGCTAAGCAGAAGCTGGACCTGAAGCCGGTTCTGACCACCTCCGGCGCTAAGCACGCTGGTTACGCTGGCACCGTTGCTCTCCGCCTGGAGAACGTCGGTTCCGAGCGCTACTACGGCGACTTCCCGGCTGTCCAGTACCGCGTTGATGTGAAGACCGCTGAGGGCCCGAAGGGCGTTGACCGCCTCATCACCCCGCGTTCCTCCAACGGTGCTCACATCCGTGACCTGGGCTTCGACGAGAAGTCCTCGACCCGCTCCTTCGAGGTCACCCTGGCCAACCCGATTAACGCTGGCGAGTCCGCTCGTGTTGCCAACCTGGACTTCGGCGACGGCAACACCAAGGAAGGCCGCCTGAAGAACTACATCGAGGTCACCCAGATTTCCCGCCTGAAGGGCGACAACTCCACCGACAACGACCAGAACGTTGACTCCCGCGAGATCACCGTGAAGGACACCGGCAAGAAGGCTGAGGGCCTGTTCTAAGGAACATCCCTCGCCCACTGCAGAGAGTGTGCACAGCCCGCCGGCGCTTAGTCCGGCAGTGAGAGAGTGAGAGGACCCCGACCGCTGTGAAAGCGGTCGGGGTTTCTTTATGCCCTTAATCCGCTTCCACCAACTGTCCCGCAGCTCTCCCGCTGCCCCGCCTTCGTTAACGCCGTGGAAGTTCTGCGCTGCAGGGTTAGTTGGCTATTGTGAACTAATGAAATTCTTTCGCTCCGCACTAGCGGGCATTCTCTCGGCGGGGTTGATCATCTCCCCCGACCTCGCGCAGCCGGCACACACACAAGCACTGGATACGATGAGCAGCGATGCCGCCAACATCGATCAGCACTCCAGCGCCCTCGATCCCATCGCTCTGGGACCGCTGGCACCTCTACTCTTCGCCGACAACATTTTCGCCGCCTGGTCACAGGTGCTTCAACAATTGAAAGTCCCGGTGTTGGCACCGGACGCTACGCGCCCACCGGTGACAGCAGCCCCGGCACAACTGCGCGGACTGCGTCACGTCCAGGACAACGTGTGGGAGCTCAAGGCCTATTCACCGGCCATGGACCGTGTCATCACCAACGACATCATTCTTCCTCCAGGAGGATTGGAGAACACGCAGCCCCGCCCGAGCTATTACCTACTGGGTGGTGCCGGCGGTGGCGAGGACGCACTGTGGTGGGACGGCGGCGGGGCCTCCGAGTTCTTCCGTGACAAGCATGTCAATGTCATTTCCCCGCGTGGCGCATATGGATCGATGATGTCCGACTGGGCGCAGCCTCATGACACCCACGGAAAATACAAGTGGGCCACCTATCTGACCAAGGAACTCCCGCAGCTTATCGACGCCGAGTTCCACGGCAACGGCCGCGACGGAATCGCGGGTCTAAGCAACTCCGGTGGCCCCGCATTGGAGCTGGCTACGTTCGATCCGCGCTTCAAGGTGTCTGGTTCCTTCTCCGGTTGTCCCTCGACCACAGGTGTTCTCGCGCAGTCCTTTGCGTGGGCAAGTGCTGCGTTCTACGGCACTGACCCGGCTCGCTCCTTCGGCGCGCCGTGGGATCCGGCGTGGGCGCAGCATTCGCCGGTTCTCAACCTCGATCAGCAACGCGGGCGTAAAACCTTCGTCATCGTCTCCCGCGGCGGCCCGGCCGATTTTGACGTCGACATCGAGGACTCACCACTTCCCGCGCTGGGCCTCAACGAGCGTTTGGATTATTGGTGCAGCTCTTATTACGCCAAGCAGGCCACCGCAGCTGGCGTAGACCTTGACTATTACGAGCTTCCCGCGGGGCGCCACACATGGGGGCTGTTCCGGCGCGAGCTGGCCATCAGCTGGGCCACGGTGGGCCCAGCGCTCGGGGTGTAACCCCTAGATCACCGCAGGCTGCAGAAGTAAAATCAACATTCATGAATGTCATGGATACTTGGGAGCCCACGCTGGGCACCGGACCACTGTTAGGGATTGCGGTTGCGGCCATCGCCGTCATCCTCGTCCTCGTCATCTACTTCAAGGTGCACGCTTTCGTCACACTCGTCACGGTCTCCGCGCTTACCGCCCTGGCCGCTGGCATCCCGCTGGATGGTGTGGTTCCCACCATGACGAGCGGCTTCGGCTCAACGTTGGGATCCGTGGCTTTGCTGGTGGGGTTGGGCGCCATGATCGGGCGTCTGGTGGAAACTTCCGGCGGTGCTAAAACGCTTGCCGACGCCCTCGTGAAACTCTTCGGCGAAGACAAAGCGCCCCTAGCACTCGGCGTGGCCTCCCTCATCATGGGCTTCCCCATCTTCTTCGACGCGGGTCTCATGGTTATGCTGCCGGTCATCTTTGCCGTCGCCAGGCGCCTGGACGGCCCAGTTCTGGCCTACGGCATCCCCGCCGCCGGCGCTTTCTCCGTCATGCATGTCTTCGTGCCGCCGCACCCGGGCCCTGTTGCCGCCGGTGAGTTCTTCAGCGCGGACATCGGTCTGATCCTCATTTTTGGCCTCCTCGTTGCGCTGCCCACGTGGTATCTCTCCAGCTACCGCTTCGGTCTCCACCTAGGAAAGAAGTATCCCTACCGCCTCGAGGAAGCCATCACCGGCGCCTTGGTCAGCGATGCCGAACTCCCGGATCGCCCGGCCTCCCCGGCCTCAGTAATTGGCATCCTGCTCATCCCCATGGTCCTCATCTTCGGCAATACCGGGTTGACCACGCTGGGCACCGCTGGTGTTGTTGATCCTTCCGCCACGTGGGTTCGCTTCTTCGTCTTCTTGGGCCAAACACCCATCGCGCTGTTGATTACTACTCTTGCAGCGATGGCCGTGCTGGGCCTGCGCCGCGGGGAGGGCAAGAGCGCAATTGAGAAGACCGTGGAGTCTTCGCTCGGACCGATCTGTTCCGTCGTCCTCATCACCGGTGCGGGCGGCATGTTCGGTGGGGTGCTGCGCACCAGCGGTATCGGTGATGCGCTGGCGGACTCCATGTCTAACCTCGGCGTCCCTGTCATCCTGGCCTGCTACCTCATCGCGGTAGCCCTGCGTCTGGCGCAAGGCTCGGCCACCGTTGCGCTGACGACGGCCGCCGCGCTCATGGTGCCTGCCGTGGAGGCTGGCGGCTTCAGCGAAATCCAGTTGGTCCTCATCACGCTCGCCACCGCAGCCGGCTCCGTCTTTGGCAGCCATGTCAATGACTCGGGCTTCTGGCTCGTTGGCCGTCTCATGGGCATGGACGTGTCCACCACCCTGAGGACGTGGACCGTCAATCAGGCGCTGATTTCCTCGATTGGCTTCGGCATCGTCCTTATCTTCTACGGCGCCGCCGCGCTGTTCTAGGCCTGCAGGTACTCGGCCGCCGCGGCGGCCAGCTCCTCCGGGGTGGCGCTGACATCCAGCACGATGCCTGCCTCCTCCGGCCGAAGTTCCTCTAGAGTCTCGAACTGCGAATCAAGCAGGGACACCGGCATGAAGTGTCCGGTTCGCCGGCTCATGCGCTCCTTGAGCAATTCATAGGAGCCGTGCAGGTGGATGAAGACCGTATCGGGTGCTGCGGCGCGGATGATGTCGCGGTAGGAATGCTTGAGCGCGGAACAGCCCACGATGGCCCCGGACTCTTGTTCGGCGAGAAAGCGGCCGATGGATTCGAGCCAGGGTTTCCGGTCATCGTCGTCAAGCGCCTGCCCCGAGGCCATCTTCTCGATGTTCGCCGCCGGGTGCATATCGTCCCCATCCCGGAAGGGAAGGCCGGTGCGCTGCGCCAGCAACTCCCCGACCGTCGATTTGCCGCAGCTCGAGACTCCCATGATCACCACGTGCTTGCGCATCAATCCTCCTTAAGACAGCATCCGATCCTACGCGCTACGGGGCGTCGCGCGGCTGACCACAGCGCGGCTTAGCCCAGTGGCCCGTAGCCAAAGTCGCCGCGCTGCACCTCGCCGCGGGCATTCGGATCAAAGGTGGCACACAAAGCCGCCGCCACGTAGCGCACGCCGCCCTCCGGCGCGGAGGAGCCGACGCGCTCTGCGCAATTCTCAAGAGCAGGCATGCCGATGCTCTGCCCCGGCATAGTCATGGAAAAGAAGGACGCGGCCATCATGGTGTTGCCATCGGCGCGCACGTACTCCGAGGAGCCCTTGATGGCCTGCCAGGCAACTGCCCCGACGGGATCGGTGCGGAACTGATCCCGCTCAGTCTGGGTCAGCTCGGCATTGGCGGCGGGCACGGACAGCGTTGTGATGAGAAGTGCAGCGGATGCGGCGAGTAGAGAAAACTTTTTCATAGGAACACTCTATCCTCTCGCCAGAGGATTGTCGCGGCGTTTTCTATTTGTCTTCGAAGCGGATCGATCGGCACAGCTGCTGAATCTCAGCGGGCCCCAGGCGGCAGCAGCCGCCCAGTAGGCTGACCCCAGCCGCGCGCATCTCGGCCGCCGCCTCAGTCAATCCCACCGCGCCGGCGGGAGCAGGACGCCAGTCACGGGCGCCCTGGTCCCAGATCTCCCCGCTGTTGGGACATGCTAAAAGCGGCTTATCCGTTCCAGCACGCAATGCCTTCACCACCGCCCATGCCTGCGGTGGGCGCACACAATTCACACCCACGACACCCAGCCGCGGTGCCTGGTTGGCCAGCGCGATCACCTGTGAGAGCTTCATCGGGTCGGCCGCGATGGCACCGGTGATGCTCAATGCAAAGGGCTTGGGCTGGGCCGAGAGCAGCTCCAGAAGCATCGCGGCCTCATCGACATTCGGGATGGTTTCAGCAAGAAGGAAGTCGGCCTCCGTGTCCGCGAGCACCTCTACCCTGCGGGCATGCCAGCGGCGCAATTCGTGCGCCGAAAGACCATAGGCCCCGTCGTACTCGTTGCCCCGGCCCGGGCCTGCTCCATAGGGGCCAACGGATGCGGCAACCAATAGATCACCGTGGGCAGCATGTCTGTCGCCGGCCTTGCGGGCGGCGTCACGCGCTACCGTGACGCTGCGGCGCAAAAGAGACTCCGCCTCCCTGCCCAGCACATCGAAGGTGATTTGATAGGAGGCCGTGGTGGCAATCTGGGCGCCGGCGGCAAAGAAATCCGCATGGGCAGATTCGATGAGGGCGGGGTTCTCACGCAGCACACGCGCCGACCACAGCGGACCCGAGATGTCGTACCCCAGGGCCTCGAGGTGGGTTCCAAGGCCGCCGTCGAAAAGCAGCGGCGCGTCAAAGAGGGCCATGGCGCACGAGCCTAGCAATGCGTGGGCAGCCGACCCCCACCATGCCAATAGGTTTCATTAATAGTTGCATTACTTTTCTTAATCTTTTACCTTCTGACACTGAGCCTCAACAGCCCTTCTTCCTGCTCATTGCCATGCTTTTCGACGTTCCCCTCTCACTCAGGTTCCTCACCGGAGGATAAACGCAAACTATACTTTCCCAGCCTTAATCCAGGGATTTTTGAAGAAATTCCTGAGTTTTTGAGAATAGTTGACACATCACCAGCACTTTCTTGGGAAAGCTTTCCATCAACCTAAGAAGCCACCCCCAAGTGCCACCCCCGCCGCCCGTCATTTCTAAAGAAAACTATGCGATTTCAAGCCTTCAGGGCGGCAAACCCAAAAGAAACTTAAACCCGCCGCGCGAAGACACATAAACTCACAGGCAAACCTTAAAACTGCTGGTCAGATGGATTTTTAGCACCCAAAAGAGCTTTAATTTTAAGTGAAAGTACCGCTCGGTACGAGGTCGAAAAAGCCTCCACTTAACACCTGAAGCAGAAAGAGGTGCCCGCCATGTTCCGCCTCCCATTCGGACATAAAGCCACAAAGATCGTCGCCCCGGTTGCTGCCGTTGCAGCACTCTTCGCCGGTTCCATCAACGCCCCTGCTCAGGCTGGTAGTTCCTTCAGTGCATTCAACCCGGCTGACTTCGGCTTCACCATGCCGTCCGTTGCCGGCCCGGCAGCCCCGGCTCCGCACGCTGCAGCCAGCGTTCAAGGCCTCATTAATCAAACCAATGCGCAACGTGTGGCCAATGGCCTCGCACCGCTGCGCGTTGACCCGAACCTGACCAACCTGGCACAGGATTGGGCCAACACCTTGAGCCGCGATGGCAGGACTCGCCACCGTCCGAACTACTGGACCTTCTACCCCGCCGGCCTACCCGCTGGTGGTGAGAACGTCCTCCAGGCATGGAGCGACTACTCCGATGCCAGCCTGGTGAAGCTGTGGATGGATTCCCCCGGCCACCGCAAGAACTTGCTCGACCCCCGCGCTAAGTCCGTGGGAATCGGCCTGACCGTCGCCCCCGACGGCCGGTTGTACGCCGTGCAGAACTTTGGGCGGTAGATCTAAAACCCGAAAGGGGCGCAGTTAGGCGGCTCATCCTGCGCCCCTGGGTGTTCACTCGCTGCACGCTATAGTGGACTCCATGCTCACGCGACTCGAAGTTGATGGTTTCAAGAACCTCAAGAATTTCAGTGTCGATCTCGGCCCTTACACCTGCATCGTGGGCCGCAATGCTGTCGGCAAGTCAAATATCTTCGACGCAATTTCTTTCTTCGGCTCAACAGCCAATGCCTCTCTCAACGATGCCGCCGCCAATCTCCGCGGTCTGCGTGGCGATATCAGCGAAATCTTTGGCAACGACACGAACTCGATCACGTTTGCCGCCGAGATGATCGTCCCCGCAACTTTTCGAGATGACTTCGGACAAGAAGTAGAAATCACCACGACTTTCCTGCGGTACGAGCTTGAATTCCAACTCGTGGAGCAGGAATTCACTGCGGATCAAGTCGTGCGAACCATCGAACTTGTCCGTGAGGATCTCACGGCACTCACCCAAAAGGACGCCCGTGAAAGGCACCCCTGGGCTGCAGAAGCATTTCGCAAGACTGCTATTAAAAGCACAGGTGGCCGCCCCGCGTTCATTAAGACAACGGCCGAAGACTCCATCGAGGTTAAGTCGGGTAGAAGGGGGCGCAATCCGCACCTTCCCCTGAAGGAAGTTCGCTCCACGGTTCTATCCGTCTACGGGCGCAGCGCGGATTACCCAGCAATTGCTGCAGTACGTAGAGAGCTTTCCACGTGGAAGCTACTGGGCCTTGAGCCGAGTGCGATGCGTGCTCCGAGCGCGATGAGTGATCCGTCAAGCGTCGATGCCCGCGGCGCCAACCTCCCGGCGACCCTCGCCCGCCTCACGCAGGAAATCGGCGATCAAGCAACTGTTCAATTAGAAGACACGCTCCTCGATCTCGTTGATGTTCGCTCGATTGACCTCGACATCGACAGCTCGCGTCAGTTGATCACGCTTCAAGCAGAAATTGGCAATGCACCGCTGCTTCCCGCGCGTGCGCTCTCGGATGGAACACTGCGTTTTATCGTCCTGGGTCTCCTCGCCATCGACCCCAGCACGAACGACGTTTTATGCTTCGAAGAACCAGAAAACGGCATTTATCCCGACAAGCTTCGCGCTATGTATACGCTCCTGCATGAGCTGGCTGTCGATTCACGCCACCAAGTGGGCCCGGACAATCCCCTGCAGCAAATGATTGTGAACTCCCACTCCCCTGCCTATTTATCCCTACACCAAGAGGATTGGGGCGAACTACTTGTCGCCGATAGCCACCCCATTGACAACTCCTTAAGGCTCCTTCCAGTCCTTGGCAGCGAGAATTGGCGGACCATAAATCCAGGAACACCGGGCGTTATCGCAACGGTCATCGAAGAAATCCTCCACGTTTCCTTGAAGCATCAGGATGAAGCTGCTTGAAGCACAACTACTGGGACACCGGTCCAGAGGCGGCAACCCCACCGACAACAGCAACAGCGTCGAAGCCCCTCCACACTCGTTACGAGCACGCCGCGGCCATGCGAGATGTACCCCACGGAGAGCAACAACTCACGCTGCGTGGGCTTAACTTACTTGATTTAAGCACCAGGCGTTTGCATGGCGCTACGCCGCGTGTACTCAAGGTCCTTTCCGTAAATAGTCAAGCCCGTGATGTCGTGCTGGTCCGATTTCCGGAAGATGAAGGATGCCAGATAGCCGATAACGAGAGTTCCTACGAACGCGACAATCGAGACCAAGAATGGGCCTTGGTCCAGCTTTCCAGCGAAGTACGCAGCAATCGCTCCGCAAAGGAGCCCGATGAGAACGCCATTGGAATTTGCGGACTTCGTAAAGATACCCAAGACAAATACCGCAGTGAGCGGAACTCCAAAAAGACCGGTGATCGCGAGGAACAGGTCCCACAGGTCCGACTGGTTGGTAATGATGAGATACAGCGCAACGGCCAATCCGAAGGTTCCGGCAACGATGATGACCAGGCGAGAGAAAGTAACCGACGCTTCCTTCGGGGAGAAGCGGTTATAGATATCCACGACAACGCACGCGGAAATCGAGTTGAGCGAAGAAGAAATTGTCGATTGCGCAGCCGCCAAGATGGCAGCAATCAAGAGTCCGGCAATGCCTGCAGGCAGCTCCGAAAGAATGAAATACGGCACTACAGCAGAAGTGTTGACTCCCTCAGGCAGACCACCCTTCGCTTCGTAGAAGTTATACAAAGCCGTTCCCATCCCGTAGAACAGCGGAATAGTTATCAGCGCCAGAATTCCGTTGACGATGAGAGACTTCTTCGTCGCTTGAATCGTAGGAGTCGTTTGGTAGCGCTGAACGACGTCCTGAGAAGAGGTGTACTGGTGCAAGCTGTTCAGTACATTTCCGATAAAGATGAATGGTATCGAGGAGAAGACTGCATTCGTGGTGAAGTTGTCCGCTGAGTAGAACTTTCCTTCTTCAGCGGCGTTAACCACCGCACCGCTAAATCCGTCGGGAGTCATAGCCATGGCCGTCAGCACTACCGCTGCAGCGCCAGCCAGCAGCAGGACACCCTGAATCACATCAGACCAAATCACGCCTTCCATGCCTCCCAGGAAGGTGTACACAATACAAAGAGCGCCTACAAACGCGGCGACGACCAGCGGGTTGATATCTGCCACCGACGTGATCGCCAATGTTGGCAAATAGATAACGATGGCGATGCGCCCGACGTGATAAAGAACGAAGAGGAGCGAGCCGAGGACTCGGAGGGCTACGGAGAATCTCTCCTCGAGGTATTCGTAGGCCGTAGTGACATCCAGCTTCCTGAAGAACGGAACATAGTAACCGATCAAAATTGGAACAATGGCAAAAATAGCGAGGTTACCAGCCGAGTAAGCCCAGTCAGTCAGATACGCCTTTTCCGGAGTGGACATAAACGTGATGGCAGACAGCGTCGTGGCATAGATTGAGAATCCTGCCGCCCAGCCAGGAATCCTGCCACCCGCTTTGAAGAATTCGTCCTGATCACTGCCGGCCCTACGCGCAAAATAAGCGCCGACAAGAAGCATTCCCAGGAGATAGAGGATCAGAACTATCCAGTTGAGTGTTCCGAATGATTGCATTTGGCCTTCCCTTCAGGGCTTTCGATATAGAGAGCTAAATCACTCTCTAATTTGTCTGTGCAACAAAGCATGTTAGAAGATACAATACATCAGACGTCTGATGTTTGAAGGGATTTAAGATATAGCCGTCTACCCCTGATCGTCAGAGCGGAGTGCTACTCCCCCGCAGCGCTCATCCTTTAAGTACCCCGCCAACGTGGAAGGCTTAAGATATATCGAAAAGAAAAGAGGGATTAACCAGTGCACACCGGAACGTGGGGATTCAGTGAAGCCACACATCGCCCTGCCTCAACCACCCAGCAGGCTGTAGAAGGCATCAAACAATACATTCGGGACAACGCCCTCAAGCCCGGGGACACTTTGCCAACCGAATCAGAGCTCTGCGAAGAGCTTGGCTTCTCTCGCTCCTCTGTCCGAGAGGCCATCAGAATCCTAACGACGCTAGATATCGTCGACGTCAGGCACGGAACAGGAACGTTTGTCTCCAGCACGTCCCTCAAAGCTCTAGTTCAAGGACTCATTTTTCGAGCGACTCTCGACGCTGATGACAACCTTGAAACACTTCGTGATGTAGTGGAAATCCGGCAGGCGATTGATCTTGCTATCGGGCAAGAAATCACAGCCAAACTCGACCCCTCGAAGCTAGAGCAGTTGAGCATCATCGTGGAAAAGATGTCAGCCAAGCGGAAGCAGGGCCTAAACTTTGCCGAAGAGGATCGGGAGTTCCATCAGGTGCTGCTTTCCGAAATTGATAACCCGATCATCCGTGAGCTCAATGATGCCTTTTGGCAAGTGCACATGAACGTCATTCCGCTTCGCAAGTTGGAAGAACCACAGGACTTCAGCAGGACGGTTCGCGCGCACCAAGACATCGTCGATGCTCTACAGAACAATGACCTGAAGAAGTATCAAGAGTCTGTACTCAGGCATTACGAGCCTCTGCTGACTTCGCTGTGACAATCCGCGTCAGCTATTGAAGCTCCGCGTAATCCAGGCAGGATCTGTGATGGCAGTGCCAATGATGATTGCATCGGCGCCAGCGCGCTTTCCTGCAGCCACATCATCGCGCGAGGCAAACCTGCCTTCGCCTATCAAAAAAGCATCTTCACCACAGAGCCGTCGCCCCTCTGCCAAGCATTCAAGATCCGGACCTTCAGTCTTGCTCCGGAATTCTGTATAGCCGGCCAGCGTCGTTGAAATGATATCCGCCCCCGTGTGGTGCGCCTGCTGCATTTCTTCCGGGGTTGAACAATCGGCCATTGACAAGACATTAAGCCGGTGACACTCTGCGACAAGATCAGAAAAGCTTGAGCCATCAGGCCTAGGGCGATCCGTGGCATCTGCACAGATAACAGCTGCCCCTGCCTCAGCCAATCGACGGACGGACTCTACAGTTGGCGTGATATAAACCCCCTCACTCCCCTCCTTTGTAAGGCCGAAAACTGGTACATCTACTGCAGCTGCGATTGCCTCGACATCCTCGATGCCGCCATACCCGCCACACCGGATTGCACGGCTTCCTCCCTCAACGCACGCACGAGCGACATGCGTCAAGGTATGGGTATCGCGCATTGGGTGACCATCTGGCGCTTGCACCGAGACAATCACCGAGTTTCGAATTAACCCTTGGACTTCTTCTCGGCGTTCCGCCAGTTCACTACTCTTAAACCTAAACATATACCTGAGCCTTCTTCTGGATATATCGCAGATAAACGGTGCTAAAAAGCGTTATCTCGAGCAAAAGCCGCTGCACCCACTAACGGTGCTGTCGCCGGAGATTCAGTAACCCGAATTGCAACGGAGCGATTCGGCTTCAATGCGAAATCCTCTATGGCCTGACGGAATGGTTCTTCCACAGCGGCACCAATCTGACACACACCGCCGCCCAAGACAACGGCATCAAGATCAAGAGCCGAAACAAGACCAGCCACCGCACGGCCAAGGCCATAAGAATTCCCTCGAATAATCCGGGAAGCGAGTTCATCTCCCTGGTTCATTCTTTCCACGACCTTTTCGAGGGGAAGCACTAACTGGGCCCGTTCCTTCCACTGCACCCGCTCGCTCGCCGGGTTCGTAGAAAATTCTTCATAATACGCAGCCAAGCTATTGCCGCTCATAATGTTTTCGGCGCGGTCCGCAAAGCCCCGGAAATCAGCGCACAAGAGCTCCGAAAACTCTCCGGCCGATCCGGTAGGTCCGCTGAGCAGACTCCCGTTATCGCTTACCGCACCACCGACACCAGTTCCCAACGAAAGGTACAGGACTCTGCCGGACTGGAACTCCCTCGCGGCTCCGAGCATCAGCTCTCCGTACGCCCAGACTCTCACATCATTGTGAACAGCACACGGAAGGTCAACAACCTCTTTCGCGACCTCACGAAGATTGGTACCAGACCAGTTCTTAATGGTGTCCCCGTTGTAGGTGACGAGTCCCTCAGGTGCCTGAATCACTCCTGGCGAACCAATGCCGATTCGCGCCGGGGCAATGCCCGATCCTTCCAACGCCAGCTGAACGGCTTTCTTAATCTGCTCCTGTGGCGAAGCACCGGCCGGCTGGGTAGGAATCTTTCCCAACGCAACTGCCTGCGTTGGGTCTTCATCAGACACGAAGCCCCAACCAATCTTTGTTGCACCGACATCAAGCGCAAGGGTACTAGTCACTCTTCACTCGTTTCGTCGTAGTTCAGCGAAATTAGGGCTCGATCACCTGAGCGGCATCGACGATCTCATGAATCTTAGCCAGCTCCTCATCATTCAGAGCGACGTGCGGACGGGACATCAGCCCCGACGGAAAGACGCCCAGGTGGTGAAGCGCTGCCTTGAAGCTGCCGAGACCTTGCGAGCTTCCGCCCATGCGGGTCCCATCGCCCACACCAACGATGGTGAAAAGGTCACAAATCTTAGACTGCAATTCCGCGGCCTCGGCATACGCCCCGTCCACCAGTAGCTCATGCAACTTCACGTAGGAAACCGGGTCCACGTTGCCCAGACCAGGTACCACGCCATCGGCACCTGCCAGGTAAGCAAAGTCGACCGTAGTTTCCGAGCCAGTTAAAACCACAAAGTTTTTCACCCCAGCCTTGTCGCGGGCGCTAATCAGAGCACGCGTGTATCCATCATTGCCGCCAGAATCTTTAACGCCAGCGAGCACACCTTCCTTGGCGAGAGAAATAAGGGTAGAAATATCCAGTACCGAGTGAACACTGACCGGAATGTTGTACGCGTAGATGGGAGTCTCTGGCGCGGCTTCGTGAAGAAGTCGGAAGTGCTCAGCAATTTCTACATCGTGAGTACGAACATAAAAAGGGGCAGTGGCAACTAGACCCTGGACCCCGAGCGCGACGGCATCTTCAATATGCTCAATGACTCGCGGAGTCGTCATGTCAATCACGCCTGCAACTACCGGAACTCGCCCGCGAGCCTGTTCCGCCACCGTTGCAATGACTTCCTTACGCTGCTCTCGTGTAAGGAAAGCCACCTCACCTGAAGAACCGAGAACGAACAGACCATGAACACCAGCCTTAATCAGCCGTTCGGCCTGACGCTTGAGGGTATCGATGTCGACGGAGTAGTCCTCGTTAAACGGAGTCAGAAGCGGCGGTACAACGCCGTGCAGGAGCTGTGTGCTTGCAGTCATGTCTTGAACCCTTCCTATTCACCTTTTCACTTGAGTCATAAGACATCATACGTCTCCTGCGATTGTGATGCAGCTCCTTCCAGCGAAAGGAAGCAAAGGAAGAGAACTGACTAACCTAACCTGGCAACAGCTCGGAGGCCTCCCCACCACGCTCACTACGAGCACATCGCGGGCGCGCGAGGCTGCTACGTAGAGCAACGCCCGCTCGCGCTGCAGCGCCTCGCGGCTTACATCAAGCAAGATGACGTGCGTGAATTCTAAGCCCTTGGCGTTGTGCATCGTCATCACCGCCATCGGGCGCTCCCGGGACGTGCGCCGCCCAGTGCTCACGGCCACGCCCAGCTCGCCCAACTGCGTGGCGATCTCATCCTTGCGCGCATTAGTCCGGGTCAGCACACCGATGGAGACATCGTCATCCCCGAAGGTCCAGTCCCGGATACGCGCGGCCAAGGCCTCAGCTTCCTCCGCCTTGCTCGCAGAATTCAAGACAACCGGCGCAGGACCCTGGCGCAACGAACGATAACCATGCAGATCGTCGATATTCTCTTCCGAATCCACCCACTCGGCACCGTCCAGAATCGCCGTGGCATAGCCCAGGTTCTGCCGGGTCGTGCGGTAATTCACGCGCAGCTTCGTCGTGGCACGCCCTCGCGTTTCAATCCCGTAATCACGCAGCACCAACCGCTGCCCATAGATGCGCTGGTGCGCGCGACGTTGCTGACCAGCCAGTGCTCATCACAGCAGGAGATGGGTACATCGAGGGCGAGCTGGGAGTAGTCGGAAAGGCTCATGGAGTCCAAGGCATCAGCGGGGCTGGACCTTTTGGGAGGATTGCGGCTCAGGAGTTCGAGAACATTTCACCTGGCTAAGCCCAACACCAAACGCAGCCTTTTGCTAAAATGAATCTCCAGAGTTCTCCTCCCCTTTGCCCCTTTTAAGGCATGCTGGAGAAGACTATTCGCTACAGAGGAGGCTCCGGTGGGTTTCAACACCAACATGCACCAACTATCGGCGCTGATGCGCAATACCGAGAACGGAGAGATTCAGCTCCCCGATTTTCAGCGAAAGTACAAGTGGGAGGACGAGCGCGTCCGCCAGCTCCTCATAACCATCTTCCGTGGGCATCCGTTGGGCATCATCATGTTGCTGGAAACCGGCAATTCTTCTGTCAGGTTCAAGCCACGGCCCATCGAAAGCACCGAGGCGACTGCTACCTCCGAGCCCAAGTTCTTGCTTCTCGACGGCCAGCAACGACTGACATCGCTTACCCAAGCCCTCAAGGGTGATGGTGTTGTTCACACCAAAGACTCACGCGGCAAGCGCCTCGACCGCAGGTACTTCATCAATATCCAGAAGTCTATTGAGGATCCCTTCGAGCTGGATGAAGCAGTGATCTCGGTACCGGCTGATGGAGTTATTCGAACCAACTTTAACCGCGACATCGTTCTCGATCTCAGCAGCCTGGAGAAGCAACACGAAGCGGGTTATATCCCCGTTTCGCTACTGCTTGATCAGATGGGGCTTTTCGAATGGTTCGGCAAGCTAGGTGACACCGAGCTCATGACCGCATTCAGTGATGGGATCATCCGTCAGGTCAACGAATACAAGATTCCTGCAATTGAGCTGGACAAGCAGACGGACAAGGCAGCGGTGGCCACTGTCTTCGAAAAGGTCAATGTTGGTGGACTCCCACTCAACGTTTTTGAGCTCCTCACGGCGGTGTTTGCCGGCGATG
Organism: Corynebacterium sp. MSK004; assembly: GCF_030232515.1. NCBI lineage: Bacteria > Bacillati > Actinomycetota > Actinomycetes > Mycobacteriales > Corynebacteriaceae > Corynebacterium > Corynebacterium sp. MSK004. The sequence continues at coordinate 131,361 of NZ_JASPKB010000001.1, forward strand.
CAGAGTACTACGACAAGTACCAGCGCGATTTCCGCCTCAACGATGACTGGGTGGAGACCAAGGAGCTGTGGAAAGAACATGACGTCCTCCACAAGGTGGAGAACACTGACTTCCTCCAAGCAATCACGATGCTGACAACTCTTGAGCGAAGCAAGCACTCCTCGGTAAGCCGCAAAGTCGGCCTGTCTGCCAAGAGGGAAGACGTTCTAAAGCTTGAGTTGAACGACTACCTCACTTGGCGCGACGCCCTGCGTCAAGGATTCATCTGGGCGGCAGGCTTCCTCGCAGATCTGCACATCTATCGGTTCAGGGATGTCCCCTACCCGAAGCAATTGGTTCCGCTTGCTGCCATTGCTGTTGTTCTTGGCAAGGAAGCAGACAAACACCACGTGAAAGAAAAGATCACGCAGTGGTTCTGGAGCGGAGTCTTGGGCGAGCTCTATGGCGCTGCTATTGAGACGCGCTTCGTACGTGACCTCGAAGGGGTACCTGCTTGGGCGATGGGTGAAGAAACTTCCGCCCCACGAACCGTGCAGGACGCTACCTTCGCTGAATCCCGCCTTCATTCTTTGCGCACCCGCAATGCCGCTGCCTACAAGGGCATCGCAGCACTCATCATGGCACAGGGCTCAACAGACTGGGTCGAGGGAAAACAATTCGGAGCATTCCAGTACAGGGACATGGCCGTGGATATTCACCATATTTTCCCTCAAGACTGGTGCAAGAAAAACGGAATTGATAACGAGCGCCGCGAATCCATCGTCAACAAGACGACGCTCAGCGCACGCACGAACCGCGTCATCGGTGGCGTCGCACCGTCACAATACCTATCCAAGGTTGAAAGCGAATCTGGCTTCGATGCCGACGGCGTGGACGACGTTCTCCGCGGACACCTCATTTCGCCCGAAGCACTGCGCAGCGATAACTTTGATGCTTTCTTCGAGCGTCGAAGGGAATCACTCTGCACACTCATTGAGGGTGCTCTGAAGAAGACGGTTCAGCGCGATGTCAGCGAAGGAAACGCTGTGGAAGACTCGTCATTCTTCGAGGAAGAAGCGCTTGAGGAGCCTGTCCAAACGGGAGTCGACCCCCTTTCGGAGGCCTAAGGCAAAGTTGCTTCCTCTCTGACCGACGCAGCCAGGCAGCTTTCGACCAAGAGCGACGGCACCACGCGTGTGCAGATTAGACAACTTGGCCGAACGCCGCTCTCAACCTCAGGACTCGCAATGAATGATATTCATACTCTTCGCACTCCCCGACTCAGTTTGTCGGCACCAACTGATGCCGACATAGACGCCATCTTTGCCATCCACTCGGACGCCCGCACTTACGAACACCGCCCTGACCTAGCTATGAAGACCAGGGAGGAAGCCACGGAGTTGGCACGCACATGGCAGGCCAACTGGCGCGAGAATCAGCTGGGCTACTACGTGGTATCCACGCTCGATGGCACGACCATAGGATTTACTGGCGTGCGCCATAGTGCGGAAGCTGGTGAAGAAGTACTCAACCTCTACTACCGCTTCGCACCCGAATCGCAGGGCAAAGGCTACGCAAAAGAGGCCGCAGCCGCTGCAATTGCCAGTGCGCGCGAGCGTTTCCCACAGCTCCCCGTCGTCGCCATCATCGACCCCACCAACGAGGCGTCGATTGCCCTAGCCTTGAAGCTCGGACTGCAGCACGTTCCTGGCGCCGGAGTGCCGGACGACTATGAGGTCTACCGACTGGGCTGATAAAAATATCTCGACACTCGCAGCTCAGCCACTCTTTTGAAACGTGGGAATGACTCCGTAGAACTGAAATGCCCTGGTTATTGATGCAGTCCCTGCAAGGGGAAGCGATCCGAAGGAAGATTTAGTTGCCACGAGCCCGGCAAGAAGGTCTTCAGGTAGCGAACAATCCCCTCCAGTACGGGCTTGGGAGTAAACGCGACGAAAGCACCCGCCAGTGCGGCAATCACCCCGATAGCAACGGCTGCTCCACGCGAAGATCCAATCGATGATTCTTCTCTCTTCCCATCGTTTGCTGGGCTGTTTGGCTTATCAGGAGTCTTCAAAGGTAAGAGCTCACCATGCCGCTTGATGTACTCGGAGAAGACATCGACGTCGATTGCCGTGCCCTCGGAAGTCACTGGCGCATCGACGAATGAATCGATCTTGTCGCCACCATTTACCACGTAGTTGCTAATGGCTAGTGAATAGGTGGCATTCATGTCCATTGACGTGCCATCATCGAGCTTTATCGCCGTGACGCGCTCGCCAAATGGCGCATTTATCTCGTAATCAAACGTGAATCCAGCAGTCCGCGGGAAGCCGTTTCCACCGTCTGGGTTGGATTCAATACCTTTTTCCAGCGCATCTTTAATCTGTGCGCCTGTCGCTTGAATCGCGATTGGTGAGTTTCCAAAAGGAAGCACCGATTGCGCATCGCGACGGGTTAATGTCCCTTCTTTCATGGCAGCACGCTGGCCGCCACCGTTTTGCCATCCAAGCTGGGTATCGAAATGTTCGCGGTATGCATCCGCTACCAACGGACCTAGTTCTGCTTTTGATAAAGTCTGCGTCGCAGTACCAAGTTGCTCGCCCAGTTGGCGGTCTAATTCACCGTAGAGTTTCTCGCTGCGTGTCTTCCACTCTTCGTTAGCGTTAAGCGATGGATTGACCGGATGGTTCACCACTTTCACTGTGTTCTCCTGTGTGGACCGGTCAACGGTGATGTCGAGGTGAACCAACGTTCCATAATCAGCGCGCGGTGCGACGATCGGCCGACCATCTGCGGTGTAGGTTACTTCTTCCGGTGATTGCGCCTCGTTTTCTTCACGCAACGCTGCTGCAAGCTCGGGATTCTCTTCCATTACCCGAGTGGTGTCTTCTTTTGAAATCTGGCTCAGCAAAACGATTGCATCGACGCCTTCTTCTTGGAGCTTGTTAACCCCGGCGCGTGCGGAATCAATGAAGTCCCCCACTACCACATCCTTGGCGGCTACCGTTCGATCAAGGTCGGCAGTAAGAGAAACAAACCCGACGGTGAGGTCGCCAGACTTAGCGGTGAACGTGGTCCCGTCATCACTGATCGGCTCGCCATTCTGGGTAGTCAGGTTGCTGGAAATCCACGGAAACTCGGCTTTTTCGATAAGGCTACGAGTATGGTCCACGCCGTAATCAAAGTCGTGGTTGCCAAAATTGCCAACGTCCACACCGAGTTCGTTAAAAGCCTCTACAAATGGCTCACCGCGAAAGACTGAGCCAAACAGGCTGCCGGCAGCAAGTTCTCCACCAAAGGCGACAATAGGGTCACCTTCTTCTTGGCGGGTTTTCTCGAGGGCAGTTGCTAAGTAGGCGATGCCACCTTGGTGGCTACCGTCATCCCAGGCTCGGGGCTCAAATTCCTTCATGTCCTGGAAGTAGACAACGTCTCCGGTCGCTACTGCCGCCTGACCTGGGTCCGATTCAGCAGCGACAGCGTTAGATGCGTTAAGAGAAAGAAGAGCAGTCCAAGCAAGAATAGTGTGACGATTGCGCATAGAGGAATCTTGCCTAACGCTGTTGGAGGGGTCCCAACCTTGAAGCAAAGTTTAGATGAACATTCATCGTCCACATGTTTACCGCTGGGCCCAAGCTACGAATACGCCTAGCCCGCAGGCATGCCCCTTCAGGAATCCCACGGTTCCAACGCCTTAACCGGATACCGCCCATCAACAGCAAAACGCTGGCACACCACCTGGGTGTCGTCGTTAATGCCTATCTCTCCGATGTAATCAACGAACTCGGGCGAGCGCCAGAACTGCTCATGCCCTGCGCGCCATTCGCTGGCATCGACGTAGCCCTCGCCCTCAGCGATGGCATGCTCATCGCTGACATCCGCAAGCCGACAGACCTGAACCTCGGTGGTGCGGATGACGCACACCACGTTGTCGTGTGAGTCGAGGACGGCCTCAAGGGTGCCCACATCATCGCGCGGGTCATGGCCGCGCGGGTGCTCAACCAGCAAGGATGACGTAGTGGTTTTCGTGCCGTTCAGGATGGCGGTGACGAGGGCGTCGCGAAGCGGGCCAGGGAATGCGAACTCGCCGCGAGGCAGTCCCGATATCGGTTCCAAAGCGTCCTGAGTCATACGTTTACAGTACGTGGCCAGTTAAAAGTTGCTGAGTGAGTACGCGCTCGCTTTCTGTTCCGACCGGCCCGATGCTCGCTCCCCCAAACTCGCTTCATCCACGACGATGTCCGGGCGCATCCCTTGCGCCAAAGATGCTCCTTACAAAGAACTTGTAAACCAACTTCTTTCCCAATCGCTCCATGCCGCGCCACTGCCTCCTATTAATAGCGACGCAGGCCCTTCTTCAAACTTCAAAGCTCTTCATAAACTTCAAAGAATTCACAAAATTCATAAACTTCACAAGACTTCAAAAGCTCTGTGGTCTAGAGTGAGGGACATGAATCCGAAACACACCAACCCTTTTACGGCTACTCTCGGCGCCACTCCCCCGCTGTTGGTTGGCCGCAGCGATGCCATTCGTGATTTCGGTTTTGCACTCGATGAAGGCCCTGGTGCCCATGAGAGGATCTCACTCATCATCGGACCACGCGGCATCGGCAAGACAGTCCTTCTTAATGCCTTCGAAGACGAAGCGCTCGAGCGTGGCTGGCTCACGCTCAGTGACACTGCAACGACCGGTTTTGTTGAGCGACTGCGTAGCAGCATTATTCAGCTTCTGGCTAAGGAGAGGAAACAGCTCAAAGGCCTCAACGTCTCTATCCTCGGCATTGGAGGCGGGCTCAATTGGGATACCCGAGCTATCGCAGAGTCCACGTACTCGCTCCGCAATGCACTCAAGGATTTACTGGCCTATAAACGTGAGCTCGACCGGAAATCCCGCCAGGAGCCCGGTGGGGTTCTTGTAACACTGGATGAAATGCACCATCAACGCAGCCAGGAGCTCATAGAGCTCGGCGCTACGATTCAACATTTAGTTCGCGAGGGTGAGGACATTTCCGTTGTCATGGCAGGCATCCCGTCCTCAATTAGACCTCTGCTTTCCGGGAAGCTGAACAGTCGTGGCGACACCAATCCAGTTACCTTTCTTCGACGTGCTAACCGCATTGAGCTGGGCAGGGTCTCCGATTCGGATGTACGTGAAGCACTGGAGGAACCCCTTCACAGCGCCGCCACCTCATGGTCACAGGACGCTTTGGAAACCGCGGTTGAGGCGTGCCATGGATATCCATTCATGATCCAACTCGTTGGCCAGTGCTCCTTTCGGGAAAAGGCGCGTACCGCTGACGGAGGTACCGAGATTTCTATCGACGCTGCCCGGCGCGGAGTCGCAACAGCACAGCGCAAGCTCGGCCAGCTTGTTCATGAGCCAGCGCTGTCGGACCTCTCCCCCGTCGACCGAAGCTTTTTGGTTTACATGGCCCAAAGCGATGGCCCTTCCAAGATGGCGGATATCAAGGCACGCTTCAATAAGACTGATTCTTATGTAGGCAACTATCGCCGCCGGCTTCTCGACGCCGAAATGATCACCACCACGGGCCACGGCGAAGTCGATTTCGCCTTGCCGTACTTACGCGACTACCTCCGCGAACACGCGGCAAGCCTCATAGCCGAGGACTTCGACGCCCAGTAGCGAGGCCTCCCTCGCCCTCGGACTGCACGCCACAACTACCCCCGCGCGTTTACATCTCTACTATTCGCGCAGAGTTTCCACTCTTTTCGAAGTTATTCACCAAGCTCGCCGGGCAATGCCGCCCCTGCCAGCGTCGGTGTTGCCGCAGTGACGGAAGGCGGGGCGTCGGCAAGCGCGGCGCGGAACCGCACCATGTGACAGCCCGTGCCGTGTGAATAAACGGGGATAATAGTATGCACACAGCCGCAAAACCTGCATCTACGTGGGCTTTCTTCGGCTTGCGGGAGCTTGAAAAAGTGCGAACTTTTCTTAGAATTGTCGTCTAGTTCACATGCCACCACCCGGGTGTCCCTACTCACCACATTAGGGAATAACACGGCACACCCCGCCGAGAAAGGTTCACACACATGACAACTCCCCCGCTGGGCGTTTGGTCCGAAGTTGGCAAGCTCCACCAGGTCATGGTGTGTGCGCCGGGGCTCGCGCACGAGCGGCTGACCCCCAGCAACTGTGGGGAGCTGCTTTTCGACGACGTCCTCTGGGTCGACGAAGCCAAGAAGCATCACGCGGAGTTCGTCGCCAAGCTGCGCAGCTACGGCGTCGAGGTGCTGGAGATGCACACGCTCCTAGAGGAAACCCTGGCCACCCCGGGCGGGCGCGATTTCATCCTGGATTTCAAGCTGCTGGATAAGAACGTTGGTGTCGGCATCGGCGGCGAGCTGCGCCACTGGTTCGAGGACATGTCTAACAAACGCCTGGCGGAGCTCCTCATCGGTGGGCTACCCTTCGCCGAAATCCCGGAAGGCCTGGGCCACGGCACCATCGACGCCATGCGAGAGGTCTACGGGCCTTCCGCTTTTGCGCTGCGCCCGCTGCCCAACACTCAGTACTCGCGGGATAACTCGGCGTGGATTTATGGCGGGGTCTCACTCAACCCCATGCGGATGCCGGCGCGCCACCAGGAAACACTGCTGACCAGAGCGATTTATAACTACCACCCGCGGTTTGCGCAGGCGGATTTTCAGTTTTGGTACGGAAATACCGATGAGGAGCCGGGCCTGGCTTCCCTGGAGGGCGGGGACATCATGCCGATCGGAAAGGGCATCGTCCTCGTCGGCATGGGTGAGCGCACCACCTGGCAGGGAGTAAGCCAGCTGGCCATGCGCCTGTTCCAGGAAGGCGCGGCCGAGAAGATCATCATCGCCGCCATGGCCGCCGACCGCGCCTCGATGCACCTGGACACCGTGCTCACCTTCCTGGATGCCGATAAGGTCACCGCCTACCCCAAGATCGTGGACACTATCCGGCCCATCGTGTTGCACCCCTCCACAAGCACGGCGCCTTTCGACGTCGAACTGCCCACCGAGTCTTTCCTCGAGGTCGTCGCCAAGGCACTTGGCGTCAGGAGCCTGCAAGTGGTGGAAACCGGTGGGGACACCTATGCCGCCGCCCGCGAGCAGTGGGACGACGCCAATAACGTCGTGGCCATTGAACCGGGCGTGGTGGTGGCTTATGACCGCAACAAGTACACCAATAAGAAGCTGCGCGCCGCCGGCATTGAGGTGGTCGAGATCGGCTCGGCGGAGTTGGGCCGCGGGCGCGGGGGCGGGCACTGCATGACCTGCCCTATTGTGCGTGATGCGGTGGATTATTAATCCGGACGCCCAAAGGAACTATCACGGCCTTATTCGAGACCCCAGTTGTACGCATATTCTATACGGGAACGCTCCAGCAGTACTGGTTCTACATCGCGCGAAGCACCTGCTAAAACCCGAAGGGGCCTGCTTCCCTCACTACATATACTCGAAAGCTAGCCGCCACGCTCAAGGGTCAGATGAATAACTTTCATTCCCCCTCCCAGAATCCGCAGGCCACAGTGCGTCGAGACTGTGGACTGTGACATCGATGCGCTGATTTTCAGCGTGTTCAAGATGCATAATCACCGAGCAGGCTGCGTTATTGAAGAGCGCGCTGGGGATGGACGCGGATGTCCTGCCTAGCGGTCTCGGTGGCCTTGAAAAATGCGTCTATGGGAGGAAGATTCAGTTCTGAAAGAAAACGCACTGCCATCGGTGAAGGCACATACCACGTTCCTCTCGCCGAAGCACGCGGCGATGGTCCTTACGCTCGAGATAAAACCAAAAGTCCTGCCTCCTTACCCGACGGACCGGACGCGGTACGCCCCTGACCCGCGCTGAGCGCAAGGCCGTACAGGAAGTAATGAAGTTCTTCTCCGCCAAGTGCGCTTCTCCTTTGAAACTGCCCTATCCTACTGTGGCAGCAGTTGCGATACACATTGTAGAGCATCGCACCGGCACGGAGGGTGCATTTGTTCACGCGCTCGTCGACGAAGCTCAGGTTTTCCACGCCGGCCACTGGAAATTCCTCCGCGTATTGGCGAAGCGCAATCCAAATGAAATCTTTATCACTAGAGACTCTCACCAGCGGAATTTCAGTCAACGTCCGGTACTACAAAACTTCGGAATCGAATCCCGCGGACGAGTTCCTCAAAGCAGCCCGTTAAGTACCGCACTACAGTCCAGAGCCTGGGCTATGCCAAAGCCATCTCAGAATTCACTTGGTGGTCGAACTCCGAAAAGAGGGTGGATAAGCTCACCGGCTACCACTCCGCGTGTCAGAGCAGGTCGTTCCCATAGATATGTTGACCCGCGCCAACCAGTGCAAGGAGGGGATTGCTCTGCAGCTAGACAAACACGGCGTAGCGGTCAGCGCCATTTCATCGGAGAGTCCAGTCACTGTCATAACCATGCACAATGCCACGGGATGAAATTCACGCAGGTTATACTCCCCTCCTCGACGCAACCGCAAGAGCCCTTCCACAGCGATATCTGCTCAAGGAACTTGCTCCTGCTAAGCCTGACGAGGCACTCCAGTACACAATCAAGCACTCCCACACGTAGCGGGCTCACGCACCCGCTACGCGCCCCTTGTCAGTGTTGAGGGGCTGCGTTGAAACTGCTTGATTGCAGAAGCTAGAAGTAGACGGAGGAAAGAAGATCGACTCTTCAAATCAGGGAGTGCCCGAATCTTCAGTAAGTAAGAAAAACTAACCCCTGTATGGGGGTGCTTCTACGACTCATCGGTTGATTTTCAAAAAGTTAGCAAAAATGGAAAAGTGGCTAAAACTCTCCTGTAACCACTATTTTCTCGCAAAATCGACAATCTACATCTTTAACACTCCGCAACTTTAACGTAACTTACCGCACATTCACACTATGACGTGACCATAATCCTACTAACCGATTTGTTGGGATGAGAATTACAGAAAGGGCCTTCTCCGTAATGGAAGTTCTAGGTGCAATAAGTGGAGTGCTTTGGTCACCGGCACTAGTTGTATTACTGCTTGGTGCAGGTTTGTATTTTACGATTGCGACGAAGGGGGTACAGATTCGATGCATTCCCAACATGCTAAGGCAGATTCGGAGCTCAGAGAAGTCATCTTCCGGAATCTCGTCACTTGAATCGCTCATGGTGTCCCTAGCCGGCAGTGTTGGCATTGGAAACATGGCTGGCGTAGCGACAGCAATCGCTTTTGGTGGTCCGGGGGCAGTTTTTTGGATGTGGGCCGTTGCAATCATGGGTGCCGCTTCATCCTTCATTGAATGCACATTAGGGCAAATCTATAAGGAGAAGGACCGCGATACTGGTGAGTATCGTGGTGGTCCGGCTTACTATATTGAAAAAGCGTATCGCGGGACGAAGATTGCACCCTTCATGAAGGCTCTAGCGGCCATCTTTGCGCTGGTAGTCACTCTTTCTACGGGATTCTTCTTGCCGGGGATTCAGTCGAATAGTGTAGCTGCAGCACTAGATAACGCTTGGGGGATTAATATTACGGTCTCAGCAGTGGTTCTCACCACTGCGATTGCAATCATCATCATTGGTGGAATTAAGAGGATTGCGAACTTCGCTTCTCTTGTCGTTCCACCGATGGCAGGGTTGTATATCGTTTTCGCAATAGTCATCCTGTGCGTTAACTTCGAACAAATTCCAGAGGTCTTTGGGCTAATTTTTAGATCTGCTTTTGGGCAGGAGCAATTGTTCGCTGGGCTCTTGGGCTCCGCGATTATGTGGGGCGTCAAACGAGGTGCCTACTCCAACGAAGCTGGGCAGGGAACTACTCCTCAGTCAGCAGCTGCAGCAGAAGTTTCACATCCTGCAAAGCAGGGATTTGTGCAGTCTTTCGCGGTCTACGTCGATACATTGTTTGTTTGCTCCGCGACGGCATTCATCATCATTTCGACAGGGATGTTTAAAGTTTTCGAACAACCCTCAGAAGAGAGTCCCGTCCGCTACCGCGGAAATCTTCCTGAGGATGTAGCAGTTGGTCCAGGTTTCATTCAGAACGGGCTTGATACCGTCCTGCATGGTTTTGGATCGTCCTTTGTGGCGATTGCGATTGGGTTCTTTGCCTTTACTACCGTTCTTGGTTCCTATTACTCGGCAGAAGTGAACCTTAGCTATTTCAATCGATGGGTAAGCAGTCTGAAGGCCCGACGGGGACTCATATGGACATTAAGGATTCTATTGCTGACATCTGTCTTCGTAGGGGCAGTTTCTACTCCGACAGTCGCTTGGGCACTTGGAGACATTGGCATGGGCGCTACGGCTTGGATGAACATTCTCGTCATTCTTGCTCTTCAAGCACCGGCGATCACCTGTTTGAAAGACTATGTGGAACAGAAAAAGCGTGGAGTGGACCCAGAATTTGATCCTAAACGTGTCGGTATCAAAAATGCTGACTTTTGGGAGGAGCGAAGCCAAAATCTTGGTTCGGCGGAGCGCATTCACTCAGAATCTGTTGTAAGACAAAACTCGCAGGAAGACGATCCAGGAATAACAGTTACAACGTAAGTAGAACAGAAAGGGAGAATTATGATTACTGTCATTCAACCAGACCCCATCGTAGGTTTGGATAGGTTTGAAAATTGGCTAGACGATGAGTACGAAATTGTCCCTCCAACACCTTCGCTTGAGGACTGCGGTGATCGAATCATCGTGCTTGGTGGAAGGATGAATGCCATTGATGGTGATTGGTTGGAAGATCTGCGCCAGCTATTGATTGAAGCCGTATCCCAAGGGGTTCCGGTTCTGGGGATTTGCCTAGGACATCAAATCCTTGCGACAGCGTTTGGCGGGGACGTCAGTTTAAACTCGGGTGTAGAGGACGGACCATTCAAAATTAAACTAACCGAAGAAGGCCTCTCTGACCCGATGTTTTCGGAAATCAAAGGTGAGTTTTTGGCAGCAGAATCGCACTACGACTCTGTCACCAAGATCCCCGAAGGTGCAGTGCTGCTGGCATCCAGTGAAAACGCAATTCAAGCATTTCGGATCGGTTCCGCGGTTGGAGTTCAATTCCATCCTGAGGCGTCGCCGAAAACTATGGCCTACTGGGCTACGCTTTCCGACCAAAGCGAAGAGGAAATGCTCACCAAGATGTCCGCTGTAGACGATCGGATTGTCGCAGTTGGGCAAAGCACTGCTAAAAACTTTAGAGACCTGTAAGGCCCGTATTTCCGGTTGGGTTGAGCGACATCTCAAAGTGAAGGCGAGTCCATTTCGAAGTCTTGAAGTTGTTTGCCTTACTACGTTGTTAGCAGTTCCGCTTGAGGGAACCCAGGACTCGTAAGCCTTGACCCATGCTGGGTCAGGCTTTGTTTATCTGCGTTCCTTCTGCCTTGTGGCAGTGAGACTAGTCACTAGCTCCGGAATGGTTTGTTTTCGTCCCTGCCTGAAAATAATCCGGGGTAGGGCACCCTCAAAACTGTAATCAACCATGCACACGTTTCTTTTCCGGATTTAGCACTGCAGTCTCATTCTCTCTCACTGGTGCGAAATCGGTTCCACCCACTCAAGCATCCGTTAGCCCGAATTAGTCCCTAACAGCGGTGGACTGCCGACATCGAGGTAGTCGAGATCGGCTCCGCGGAGTTGGGCCGCGGGCGCGGCGGTGGGCACTGCATGACCTGCCTTATTGTGCGTGATGCGGTGGATTATTAGAAGGTTCCCTGGGCAGTGTTCCTACGGTGTCGCGCCGCGCATTCCCTTCTTCCAACCACCAGTGCGCGTATCCCATAAAGTCAAGAGACCGGGTCTGCACTGACCCACCCACACGGGGTTATACAGAAGTTTGTGTACGAAAGATCAATGGGCTGGCCAGCAAATACTTAACGCCACTAACTTTCTTCAAGCGTCGTAAGCCGTTTTCTATATCCATTGTCTACCCCCTGCATGCCTCCTAAAATAATTGCGGATTCTACAAATCTCTCACTTTCGCTTAATAAAATATAAGGACGGTACACAGGTGCTCTCTAAGGGACTGCGCGCGCTTGCACCACTGGTGGCAACCGCGGCATTAGTTACCCCCTCGGCACAGGCGGCCAACATTCCGCCCATGCCACAGGCCTACCCCATCACCAACCTCTACAAGAGCTGCAGCGCAGCAGGTGAAGACAACGCCACGCCCGAGTGGCACTTCGCAGAGACCGGCCGCCGCTACTTGAGCGACGGCACCCTGCAGTTTAAGAACACCACCGATCAGGACGTGCCCTATACCGCCTCCATTGAGACCGGCACCAACCACAAGATCGAGGCCAACTCCAAGGCCGCAATGCCTTCTGGCTGGGATACCACCGCTAAGTCCGATATCGGGCTGAAGCTGTCCAACGGCTGGCACGACAAGGAAACCTTCGGCCCCATCACCTTGAAGCCGGGCGAGTCCTTCCGCGTGGAGTACGGCGTGGTGGAGAAGGACTTCATCTCCATGTTCGTCGGCTGCAACGACGACCGCCTGGAAAACCTCCCCGGCGCCAACGTCATCCGCGGCAAGGGCCCGGCTGAGCGCTATGCCTTTGCCTACATCATCAAGGCCGATGGTTCGATTTCGGACTTGGCCATGGAGATTCCTTCCCGCTCCCCGGGCGCGAACTCCAAGCCCGTTGAGGGCAACTACACCTCCGTGTCCGGCCCGAGCTTGGAAAAGATTGCGGACCCGAAGAAGGACGAAATCATGCAGCCCTCTGAAGAGCTGCAGCGCGATCCGTCCTGGCCCAAGGAAGGTGAAACCTGCAAGAGCGGCGATAAGTCCTGGTATCCGCTGGACATCACCGCTGTGAAGCCGACCTTCCGCAAACCGGGTTACTCCACGGACTTCCTCAACTGGTCCAAGGGTGATTACGAGTACGCGCCGGTGACCGACTTCGTCGTTGGCGCGGAGCACGCGCCGTACACCAACTGGCGCGGCAACCGCGGCGATATCCCGAAGGGCTGGCTGGAGTCCGTCGGCGCGGTCAAGCGCGCCTACATGCCGGTGGGAACCGAACTCGAGCACATCGACTTGGCTCCCGGTGAGCGCGTGCGCGTGGAGTACGGCACCACTATGACTCGCATCGACTACCGCGAGTTGCACTGCGGCAAGGACGGAAAGTACAGCTTGACCTCCAATTACAAGCAGACCACCGCGCCGAGTGGATTTTGGGCGGAGGCCACCATCACGGGCAAGGACGGTTCCACCCGCACCGAGGACGTGACCCCGGACGAGTACCGCAACCTTCCTGTTCCGACCCAGACCATCTACTAATCCCCCATTTGCTTCCCAAGGAGAAATCACCATGTTCAAGACCAAGATTGCTTCCACCACCGCTGCCGTTGCCATCGCCTGCGGCCTGATCACTGCCCCAGCCGCCAACGCTCTCCCGGCACGTGACCTGGGCCCGGCTAACCCGACTACCATCGGCGAGCAGTGCTCTAACCCGGGTGATACCGGCCAGACCGTCAACATCAAGCGCACCTACTTCGATGGCTCCGCCGGTTCCTGGACCATCTCCAACTACAACGACGAGCCGCTGCCGGTAACCCGCTCCATTACGGAGACCAAGACCAAGACCTGGAACGTCTCTGCCGGCGTTGACTTCAAGCTGCTGGATCTGATCAACTTCACCTTCTCCTCCAGCTACACCGACTCCCAGTCCTACGAGGTGGGCGAGCAGGTCGGCCCGTACAACATTGCTCCGGGTAAGACCGCTGTGCTGCGCGCCGGCTGGGTCGTCTCCGACTTTGAGGGTCAGAAGACCATCTGCGGTTCCGACCACACCTGGCAGGCCAACGGCGGCACCTTCACCGCTACCCTGCCGAAGGAGCGCCACATTGAGGTCTCCACGCGCGACAACAACGATTGGGGCTAAGGCGTGCTAAAGAAGTCCATCGCGAGCACCTGTGCCGCACTCAGCCTGCTGGTGGCTGCTCCTGTAGCCCACGCTGCCGACTTCGGCGGGGACTTCGAGTTACCTCAGCGCTGGAATGATGATTTCCAGCCGGGCACGCACTGCTCGACGCCCGGTGAGAACGGCACCTACGTCACTGCCAAGCGCCGCTGGTTCAAGCAGACGGACGCCACCAGCGTGGCCAACCGCAACGCTGAGCCGGTGCCGGTCAGCCACACCGTGACGCAGGCCCGCACCCAGACCATCGAGGTCTCGGGCTCCATCAAGGGCGAGGGCGAGCTGGCCAAGGTGCTCACCCAGACTTACGGTTTCCACTACGTCAGCGAGCAGCACTGGAAGCTCAACCAGAAGGTGGGGCCGTACACGCTGCCGGCCAACTCCCAGGGCAAGCTGGTGTGGGGCTTTACCATGCTCGACACCGACGGCCAGGACGTGCGCTGCAACGCCGACCAGGAATGGGAGGCCGTGGGCAAGCCCTACTCCGCCACCGTTCCGGAAGCGCGCTACTCCGAGCTACAGCTGGGCGATGCCCCCGTCTGGAACTAACCCAGCTATCTCACCCACCCAGATTTTACAAAAGAGGGCACCTTCACACCGCTTCGCAGCGGCTGAGGGTGCCCTCTTTTTGGCGTTTCACAGCATGATCAAACGGCAACGAGAGCATTGCAGAACGGCAACGAAGTTTTTGCAGAATGGCAGCGGGAGCATTGCAGAACCGCAACAGTGCAGGTAGATTTACTGTCATGGCTGATTCTTTTCTACATAGAAACGCACAAGATTTGGCGGAAGAAGTTCTGTCGGATACACCTGTGCTGACTATTTCCGGCGCGCGCCAAGTAGGAAAGAGTACCCTCGTCTATCAATTGCTCGAAGGTAGAGAACACAGGTTCTTTAACCTTGATGAGAGCGCTTCGCTGGCCTCTGCAAAAGCGGACCCAGACGGGTTTGTCAGGCAGCTCCCCGAGGGGACATTGGCCATTGATGAAATTCAGCGCGCACCAGAGTTGTTTCGCGCGATTAAAGGCGCACTCGAAGAAGATCGACGGCCGGGTCGTTTTATCCTTACCGGATCATCCAACCTCCTCAGTCTCACAGGAGCTGAAGAATCTCTCGCTGGCCGCGCAGAAACTATTCGCCTTCACGGCCTCAGCGTGGGCGAACGTTTAGGTATCCACGAAGACTTTGCAGGCCGAATGTGGTCATTAAAAGATGCAAGCGTACAACCCGCATCCGCCCTTTCCCGGGCTGACTACTTCCAGCTCTTCTGCACGCCGAGTTTTCCAGGACTTAGGGATTCTAGTCGGCGACGGCAACACCGGTGGTTCGATGCTTATATTGAGCGAGTCTTGTCAAAAGACGCTGCCGAGCTCTACGGCATTCAATTCCCTGACCGCTTACACAATCTTCTCGCCAAGTTTGCTGCACAAGGCACCGCGGAACTTGTAGCGGCGCACATTGGGCGTGCACTCGACATTCCCGAACGCTCAGTCCCTACCTATGTAGCTGCTCTGAATGATGTCTTCTTGATTAACCAATTACCATCATGGGGAACAAATCTTGAGAAGCGAGCTATCTCTAAGCCTAAGGTCTTCCTCTCGGATACCGCACTGGCCACAAGTCTGGCAGGCCTCGAGCCAGAGGCATTGGAGATGAACATTTCCAGCACGCTTAGCGGCGGCATCTGCGAAGCCTTTGTTGCCAACGAGCTTCTGAAGCAGAAAGCATGGTCATCAGTTGATTATCGCCTCTTCCACTTTCGGACTTCTACTGGCAAAGAGGTTGACCTTGTGCTGGAATCACGATCCCGGGACGTTGTTGGCGTGGAGGTCAAAGCCGCAATGTCGATCCAGCCGAAGGACTTTGCTGGCCTGCGCTATCTTCAGCAGGTAGCTGGTGATTCTTTCCGCGCAGGAATTGTCTTGTACACAGGCAAGGACGTCTTGCCGATGGGTGAAAACCTCTGGGCAATGCCAATCTCGACGCTCTGGCACGGCTAAACCGCGACAACGAACGGCCGCCGCGCGCCATGAGGCCCACCGATATACTGCGCCCATGTCTCACCGCATCTTTTCCGTTCCCTTCGCCGATATTTATCCGCACTACGTTAAGAAGGTAGAGCGCAAAGGCAGGACTGTCAGCGAGCTTCACGAAGTCATCACTTGGCTTACCGGCTACTCGGTTGAGGAGCTGGAACGGGTCCGGAAGCAAAAGGTCACCCTCGAGGACTTCTTCGAGCAGGCCCCGCACCTGAACCCATCCCGCTCCCTCATCACCGGCAGCATCTGCGGGCACCGTGTCCAGGACATCGAGGACCCGCTGATGCAAAATATTCGGTACATGGACAAGCTCGTTGACGAGCTAACCAAAGGAAAAGCCATGGAGAAAATCCTTCGCGGCTAGCTTTCGACAACTACGCTCTTCAAAGCTTTGAGCTTAAGCCACAAAGGGATACGGCGGCGCGGTCTTCTCACGGAAGAAGTAGCGCGCGTGCGTGTGTCGAACGGACTCTAGGCTTTCAGCGCCAATGGCAACGAGCTCAACGTCTGGGTCATCGTTGATTTGATCGAGGTCGTGACGGGCAAGAGTTGCCGCAGTTAGGGATTCAAACTCCGTGACATTCAGTGCACCCGTCGGACGGTGATACTTAATAAGAAAAGCCGGCATACTATTTACTCCCTTCCGACTCGTTTTCTGTCCGTCTCCGGTCGAGCTCACTAATTAGCCTATCCAACATCCTAGAAGTCCTTTGCCGCAATAGCCGGGCTTCACGCAACTCCACCGTTTCCACTGGGCGCTCGGCAAACGGAGAAGAGAGCACATCGAAGTATTTTTCTACTCTATGCGCCACTTCTGAAAGCTCATGCAACGAGCGAACCTGGGTCTCAAATTGCAACGGTACGTGCTCTCCGAACTCAAGGTATCGGATGCCGCGACCGTACAAGTCACCAGCAAGTTCATAAAGGTTAGCCCATCGTGACTGGAGCGCCGTCCGGAGCTGAAACTCAGCCCGGCCTGCCGGAGAGTAAATATGTAAATGGATCGCCCTATACCCAGAGTGCGGCTTTTCTCTCATATCCTGAATTTTGACGCGGTCGGCTCCCCTTTCTTCGAAGTCCTGAGCAAGCAACTCCGCCAGCCTTGATTGTTCAGAGAGCGTCACATCAAAGTCCATTCGCACTCCTGAAAAATCTTGGATGCTCTCTAGCGGGAAGCTCGGCATTCTCCGCAGTTTCTCAACGAGCACCTGCCGAGTCTTGACCCGCGAACCTATAAGGAATCGTGTCGAGTCCGGTTCCACAACGGAATCTGTCGAGCGCTCCAGCGGCACGCTCAGTTCATTCAGTGTCGACGCTGCCAAGGACTCAAGATGGTCACAAAGAGCAGACTGATGTATGAGTATGCGCCGATATAGCTCTTCATCGATCTCTTGCCCAGTGCGCAACGCACTACCTATTCGATGTACTTGTCTCTTACTAAACGTCGTCGGCCTGTTTTCCAAGAACTGCACAGTTCCCCCTTCTTCGATAGTGGCAACCCCCAAAGACGAAGAGCATTGCCAGCATTTTCAGACACCCACACATCCCCCACCCCTTGGATGCCTGCCCTAAAGACTACGAGGGCGACCGGACACCAACACCACGATTTCGCATATATGTTCGACGTTTGCGCTGAAACGCACATCCCACCTTCAGCTTTGCCATACTTGACGCATGACCACGCTAGAAACTTGTTCCAGCGCCTGGGCGAAAGCAATTATGGCCGCACTCGAGCGCGAATTCCCCGCCGCGATGCACCACACGAGCGCTTCCACAGAAGACTGCGACGTGCGCCCGCGCGAGCTGCACCCCAGTTTCTACGGCTGCTTCGACTGGCACTCCAGCGTCCACATGCAGTACTCAGGCGCGCTACTAAACAAGATTCTCGGGCCCGAGTCTCCCAAAGAACTTGCCGCGCTTCTCGACGATCGCCTCAGCACAGAAGCCCTCACCACGGAATACAACTACCTCCTCGCCCACCCCGGATATGAAATGCCCTATGGGCGCGCCTGGCTGCTACAGCTAGCCTCTGTCCGCCCCAGCGAAGCGATGGACAAGCTCGTTGAGCTAACCGCACAGCATTGCCACGACTGGCTTGAATCACTCAACCAACCGGTGCGCCACGGCATGCATTCCAATACAGCCTTCAACCTTTTCCTCATCCTCGAGGCCTCGGAGAAACTCGGACTGGATTCGCTGGCGAGTTCGGTGCGCGAGGCCGCTGTCCGCCTTTTCCGCGACGACCACAACTACCCGCTGGAGTGGGAGCTGTCCGGGCACGATTTCCTGTCCAACGGGCTATCGGAGGCCCTGCTCATGTCGCGCGTTCTGCCAGACTTCACACAATGGTTCGACGGCTTCCTTCCCCACCGCACCGAAGCGCTGGACTCCCTTACACAGATCCCGGAGGTGCTCGATCCAACCGACGGCCGCCTGGCCCACCTCTACGGCCTAGCGCTGACCAGAGCATGGATGCTCGTTGAACTCGCCGAGCATTTCGACGCCTCCGTCCTACCACGCGCCCAAGCACTAGCAGCCAGTGCGCAACCGCAGCTTGTCGACGGCCACTTCATGTCCACCCACTGGCTCATCACCTACGCGCTGCGCTTTCAGTTCGCCGTTGATGCAAGACATTAGCCACAAATAAGGCTTCCTCATCACCAGCCATCCAGGCCGAGAGTTCAGGCCGGCAAGCCAAGACTGCCCCTGCAGCCATAGTGAGCGCATACGGAATAGTTACTTAGCGAGTAGTACTGTAACTTTCTAATTATCGTTCTCTTCAGGAGCTCACTATGGATTCTCGCTACTCGGCACAGCGCGACAACTACCGCCTGCCAGAAGAAGGAATCCGTATTGATCTGCGCGCCGAGCGTGCCCGCCAGAAGGGCTCTACTCACGACCGCGAGAGCACTGCCCCTGAGCGCCCTTCCTACCGCCCGCGACGCCGCCCCAGCCACGATCGCCTAGCTTCGTCCCCGTCGACAACTTCCCCTTCCCGTCGATCCGCTTCAACGTCGGCGCCTGCCCAACAAACGCCATCCCAACAAGCGCCGACCCGAACGACACCGAAGCAAACAACAAAGACTGCACCACGGCGCCAAGCATCGCGCCCGCGAACACCCATCAGCCGTCGCGGGTTGGGAGTTCTCCTTATTTTGGCGATGGTTCTCGTCGGCATCGTCGCCGCGCTCCAGTTCAATAAGGAGCCAGACGCGCCCGCGCCACAACCAACCGATGTGGTTGCGGAACCCGCCGCCGTCATCGAGCCCTCCCCAGCGGTGGAGATGTACATCCCGACAATTGATGTGCGCGCAGAGTTTGAAGAAGGCTCCTGTCGAATCAAAGACAATAAGATCAACCCCGACTCGATGAATAAGGCTTGTACCTACACCGCGGAGGATAAGCCCTATTCGCTCCCTGGTACGGATGCGCAGGACGTCGTGGTGGTCGCCGGACATACCGGTGCGGGAGTACCAGCGGTGTTCAATAACCTCTATGACGGTAGCGCCGACGAGCACAAAGCCTCTGTGGGCGACAAGTTGTACCTGCGCACACAGAACTCCGGCGAGCAATGGCTGGTATACACCGCAACAGATCTGCACGATCCGTCGAAGGACGGCCTTGAGCAGGACGAGAGCATCTGGGGCACCGATGCCCAACCCGGTCGCCTTCTCACTATCAGCTGCATCCAGCCGGCCAACCCTTTGGCTGCTGCGGTGCGCAATGCCGTGGTGGGATGGCAGTTTGAGGGCGTAACCGAAGCTCCTGACCCCGCCGCAGAACAGAGCTAAGCCTGGTGCAGCATCCCCCGTTCAGGGGGATTTCCGCCACTACGCGCAGTTATCGAACATTTTCGCAGCTCAACAGACAACACCGTTCTTATCCTTGCAGGTTAACAGACCTTGCAGCGCCGCCCGTGAGGGCCTCAACCCACCGAACATGCCACCCGTTTGGCACGAAAAGCATCCGCCATGTTACGGAGCGAAATTTCGAAACCCTTGTGATTAATGTGGAAAGTGTGGCTATTGTGGTTCACGTCGGGTTGAATCCCTCTCACATACCTCACAACCCCGCAAGGAGAAGCTTATGAAGCGCATCAACCGCACCCTGACCGCAGCCGTTCTGGCTGGTTCCCTCGCACTGGGCGGCACCGCCGTTGCCTCTGCCCAGATCCCAGCTCCGGAATCGATCGAGGTCGATGGCTTGACCTACGTGAAGCAGGCAGACGGCAGCTACATCCACAAGAACGAACTTGGCGACACCAAGCTCACCAAGGAAGAGGCCGATTTCATTTGGGAGCAGCAGCAGGCTCAGGCGGCTGACGCCGAAGCACCCGAGGAAGATGCACCGACCACCACCAGCGTGATGGCCCCGGACATGGACATGGCAGCCACCGGCGAGGCTACCGCTCCGTCTTCCGTTGACTACCCGATCAACGGCGAGTCCGAGGCTGAGCCGACCAGCGCCGAGTTCGACAAGAAGCAGCTGGCTTGGCTGGCTTTGCCGGCCGCCCTCATCATCGGTGGCGTGACCTGGTACCTGGCCAAGGACGGCAAGACCTACGTGAAGTCCGAAGAGGCAGCTCAGAAGGACGCTCCTTCCGCTGAGGAGAAGGCCGCTTCCGAGAAGATGCTGCAGGAGAACAAGGACGAGGTCATCGCCCAGGGCGGCAAGGTTGCTGAAGGCACCGCCGCACAGACCCCAGCACAGTCCCGCGGTATCTCCGCTGAGACCGGTTCCAACACCGTTGCTCGCGGCCTCGCCGCACTGGCAATCGCAGCGATGATCGCCGCTGGCGCTGTCGTTGCTCGCCGCAAGCTCTTCATCTAAGAGGTTTAAGGCCTAGGGCCAACAGGCAACCCATCCGCGTCTCCCCCTCTCCCTACCGGGGGTGGAGAGACGCGGCTTTTGCGGTTTTATGCGCCCGTTGGGCCACCACTTTTCTGGCCGCACCCCTTGGAGGAAGTTAAAAGATTCAATAGATGAACTAGCACGCAAGCAAGCCCCAAAACCCGAACCACGCAGGAAGTTTCATCCCACCACAGCAAGGCCCGGCGCCATCCGACGCGCCAGCACACCCTGACGCGTTCATGAAAATTTGCGTGGAGTAGCTTAAAAAGTGGAAATAGTTTGACCTATCTCACTATTTCTCGGTTAGTATGTGGGAAGTCGACATCAGTTAACGGTGACAACATCGTCTGATACGGCGTTGACCAAACTTTCCCGATCTAACCCCAGGAGTAAGAAACATGAAGCGCATTTCCCGTAACCTCACCGCCGCAGCCCTGGCCGGCGCCCTCGCACTCGCAGGCGTCACCGCCGCCAACGCTGAAGACACCACCGGCCAGAGCGCCAACGCCACCTCCAGTACCGGCACCGAAGGCGATAACGGCAGCAGCAACCAGGGCGGCGACGCCGGCAGCAGCAACGAAGGCAAGGGCGACCAGAGCAGCGAGGACCAGAGCTCTTCCGACGACATCAAGGGCAAGCTCTCCTCCGAGGACGGCAAGCCTTCTGGGCTGGGCATCGCCGTCATCGTCCTCGGCGTCGTAGGCGCGCTGGCCGCAGCCGCACCGGCCGCAGCACAGGCACTGGGAGTCAACCTCCCGTTCTAATCTGATTCCTGCACCATCGAGCTTCAAACGCGAAGCTCTTAGCAGCGCCGTCCCACCGGCGCGAGGCAGCCGCACCCCCATCACCGTCGTGATGGGGGTGTTTTCACGTCCCACCCATCCACAGATACGGGACACACTTCACAAACCTACGTGATGCGGGCTACACTAGGCACCCATCGATTGTTCAACAATTTGGGAACTACAGAAGAGGTGTCCTCCTGTTATGAGCGCGCTGCACATAGACCTCAACGCTGACCTCGGCGAAACCACCGCCGGCAACCCCGTTGCCGATGACGCCGCGATGCTCCAGCTCGTCTCCTCCGCCAACGTCGCCACCGGCTTCCACGCCGGCGACCCGCACTCCATCGCGGGCACCCTCAAGGCGGCCGCAGAAGCAGGCGTCACCGTCGGCGCGCACGTTGGTTATAACGACCCAGCAGCATTCGGACGTCGCTTCATCGATTACGCCCCTGCCGAGCTTGCCGCCGAAATCACCTACCAAATCGGTGCCCTCCAAGCCTTGGCCCAGGCCAATGGGACTCGGGTGGCCTACGTCAAGCCGCACGGCGCGATGTACAACACCATCGTCCACCACGAAGCCCAAGCCCACGCCGTTATCGACGGCATCAAGGCCTTCAGTGATCTGCCCGTCATGCTGCTGCCCGGCGGCGTCGCCGTCGACATCGCCGAAAAGAAGGGACTCACCGTCATCCGCGAGGCCTTCGCTGACCGCAACTACAACCCCGATGGCACGCTTGTCTCACGGCGAGAGGCGAATGCGGTGATGGGTGATGAGGGGGACGTCGTCAAGCGCGTGCTCGAGGTCGCCGAAACCGGCTCCATTACCGCCATCGATGGCTCCGTGCTCAACGTGGATGCACAGTCGGTGTGCACGCACGGTGATTCGCCCGGTGCGGTAGAGCTGCTGCGCGGTGTGGTCAAGGAACTGCAGGCGCGCGGAATTGAGATTCGGAGCGCCATCTGATGCAGATTCACCCCGTAGGAACACGCGCGCTGCTCATCGAGCTGGAGGACTTGTCCCAGGTCATGGCGTGGCACGCGGCGCTCGACGCTAATCCGCTCAAGGACCAAGTCGATGCGATTGCCGCCGCCACCACCTTGCTGCTGACCTTTGCCACGCCGAACTCCGCCGCCGCAGCCGCTGAGAAGCTGCAGGATTTCCGCCCCACCGCGCAGGCGGGCGAGGATCCGCGCTTTGTGGAGATCGACGTTCTCTATGACGGCGAGGACCTCGATGAGGCCGCCGAGTTGATGGGCATGTCGCGCGAAGGCCTCATTGACTGGCATACCTCCACCGAGTGGCTCGCCGCTTTTGGCGGCTTCGCGCCCGGTTTTACCTATTGCACCCCGGCTGACCCGGCGCAGAATTTCAACATCGAGCGCCGCGCCACCCCGCGCACCGCGGTCCCAGCCGGCGCCGTCGGTATCGCCGGCGGTTTCTCCGCGGTCTACCCGCGCGTCTCCCCGGGCGGCTGGCAGCTGTTGGGCACCACCTCGACCCCCATGTGGGAATCCGATGCCCACCCGCCGGCACTGGTCCAGCCCGGTGACCGCGTGCGCTACCGCGCGGTGAGCTCGCTGCCGGACGTGGTCTCCACCACGCCTTTTGGCCGCCGCACCCCCGCGCGCCTGCCGCGCTTGGAAGTCCTCGACGCCGGCCTGCTCACCCTCTTCCAGGATCAGGGCCGCCCCGGCCGCGGCAACCTGGGTGTCACGCCCTCGGGTGCTGCAGACTTGGCTGCGGCGGCCACGGCCAACGTTGCGGTGGGCAACCCGCGCGGCGCCACCGTGCTGGAGAACATAGGCGGAATTCGCCTGCGCGCGCTGACCGACGCCGTCGTGTGCGTCACCGGCGCCCAGTCCCGCGTCCTGCTGGACGATATGCCGGTGCACCTCGCGCGCCCGGTGCTCGTCACGGCCGGCTCAACGGTGACCGTGGATCCCGCGACGGTGGGCCTGCGCAACTACATCGCTATCCGCGGCGGCATCGTGGCGGATGCGGAGCTGGGCTCAGCCTCCACCGACGTGCTCTCCGGGCTGGGGCCTGCCCCGGTGCGACTGGGCGACGTCATCGGTGTCCTCCCCCGCTCCACCGCGATGACCGATGCGCAGCTGAGCAACCCGATGCGCGTTCGCGAAGGCGCGCACGGACAGACCGAGGGTGTGCTGCGCTGCGTGCTCGGTCCGCGCGATGACTGGTTTACTCCCGAAAGCCTGGAGGCATTCTTGGCTACGGAGTGGACCGTTACCGCGCAGTCCAACCGCGTGGGCGTGCGCCTGGTGGGCCCGGAAGGTTCCGTGACCCTGAGCCGTGCACGAGAGGGCGAGCTGCCCTCGGAGGGAATGGTCGCAGGTTCAGTCCAGGTTCCGCCGAGTGGCGAACCCGTGATTTTCCTCCGCGATCACGCCGTGACCGGCGGCTACCCGGTCATCGCCACTGTCCTCGAAGAAGATATCGATATTGCCGCGCAGCTCCCGCCGGGGGCGACGGTCCGCTTTGAACTCGCTTAAACACTAGTAAAGGAACACCCACCCATGATCTCTGCAGTCCTTATTGCTAACCGCGGCGAGATCGCCGTCCGTATTGCCCGCACCGCGCGTGACCTGGGCATCCGCTCCATCGCCATTTATTCCGAAGCCGATGCCGGCGCCCTGCACACCCAGGTGGCTGATGAAGCCTATGCCCTGCCCGGCAACTCCGCGGCGGATACCTACATGAACATCCCGGCGCTGCTCGATATCGCCGTGCGCGCCGGCGCCGACGCCATCCACCCCGGCTACGGTTTCCTCTCGGAGAATGCGGACTTCGCCCGCACCGTGGCGGAGGCCGGCCTGACGTGGATCGGGCCTTCCCCGGAATCCATCGAGCTGCTCGGTGACAAGATTGCCGCACGCCGCGTGGCCGAAGAGGTCGGCGCCCCACTGGCACCAGGCACGTCAGATCCCATCGATGACTGGCAGGAAGCCCGCGCCTTCGCTGAGGAGCACGGCCTGCCTATCGCGATTAAGGCTGCCTACGGCGGCGGCGGACGCGGCCTCAAGGTGGTGGAGAACCTCGAGGACATCGAGGCCGCCTTCAACTCCGCCGGCCGCGAAGCCAAGGAAGCCTTCGGGCGCGCGGAGTGCTACGTGGAGAAATTCCTGACCCACCCGCGCCACGTGGAGGCGCAGATTCTAGCCGATACGCACGGCAACGTCGCCGTGCTGGGCACCCGCGATTGCTCCACGCAGCGCCGCTTCCAGAAACTCATCGAGGAGGCCCCGGCGCCCGCGCTTAGCGACGAACAGCGCACCGGCATCCACGAAGGCGCCCGCGCCATCTGCGCGAAGGTCGGCTACACCGGTGCTGGCACCGTCGAGTACATCGTCTCCGAGGATGGCACGATCTCCTTCCTCGAGGTCAACACCCGCGTGCAGGTGGAGCACCCGGTGACCGAAATGGTTACGGGCGTGGACATCATCGCCGAGCAGTTCCGCATCGCCTCTGGCGAGCCCCTCTCCTTCGCGTCCGGCGCAACATCCGATTCCGATTCCTCGTCTGAAGCATCCGCTTCAGACGCGTCGGACCCTAGGTCCGACGGCCACGCCTTCGAGTTCCGCATCAACGCCGAGGACATCCTCAACGGCTTCGCTCCGTGCCCCGGCACCATCGTGCGCTTTGAGCCGCCGACGGGTCCTGGCATCCGCGTTGATTCAGGCGTGCGCTCCGGTTCCATCGTGCCGCCCTATTATGACTCGCTCGTGGCCAAGCTGCTGGTCTGGGGCCCGACCCGCGAGATCGCGCTGAAGCGCGCGCAGCAGGCCCTCCAGGAATTCGATATCGACGGTGTTCGCACCGTCCTGCCTTTCCACCGCGATATGGTCTCCTCCCAGGTCCTCGTGGACCACGGCGATGCCGACGCCGTAGCCGGCATCTACACCGACTGGCTCGACCATAACTACCGTCCCTCCGCGGAGGCCACGAGCGCCACCGTTCCGGTGGAGGCCATCTACGCGCAGCGCACCCGCGTGGCGCTGGAAATCGACGGCAAGCTGGTCAGCGTAGGCTTCCCCACGGAGATGTTGTCGCAGGGGCCGGTGAAGGGGGCGTCGGCAAGCGCGGCGTCTGGGGCCGGCGGCAGCGGCAACGAAGTGACCTGCCCCTACGAGGCCAACCTCGTGGCATGGAATGTAGAAGACGGCGAGACGGTCGAAGAAGGCCAGGCCATCGCCACGATCGAGGCGATGAAGATGGAATCTGCGGTCAAGGCTCCGACCGCGGGCAAGCTGAGCCGTATGGCAAAGGAAGGCTCGAGGCTGGAACCGGGCGCGGTAATCGCCACGATTTCTTAAGCGGCGGGCTACTGTAAGTCGCATGCTTGCAGATTCCGTCGCCTCCGCGCTCCGCGCCGCCATCTCTGAGGGCGAGTACATGCCTGGGCAACAGCTCAGCGAGGTCCGCGCGGCCGAGCGCTTTGAATGCTCCCGCAACACGTTGCGGGAGTCTTTCGCTATGCTCGCTTCCGAGCGCATCGTGGAGCGCATCCCGCACAGGGGCGTGTTCATTGCCACCCCGGATGCCGATTTCGTGCGCGATCTTTATTTAGCCCGCGCCGCCATCGAGCCGGCCGCTGCGCGCTACGCCGACTTTGAGGACCCAGGCGAGTTGGTGCGGCTGACCGAATCCGCCGTGCTTGTCGACGCTCCCCGCCCCCTCATCAACCAGCGCTTCCACAAGCAGCTAGTCGCCGGTCTGGGCTCTCCGACGCTGGACCGCTCGATGTCGCACCTGCTGGCGCGAATGCGCTTGACCTTTTTGTTGACGCTGGAGCGCTACCCGCAGATTCACGATAACCACGTGCAGGCCAACATCGATTTGGCCCATCTCATCGCGCAGGGCGAGCGTGAGGCCGCCGCCGATGCCTGCCGCGCGGACTTGATGCGCGCGATGGAATCGATTCTCCGGGTCCTTTAGTTTCCGAGGCCCTTGGTAAGGCCTCCGCTCCTGTTAGCCGGTTCCTGTTAGCCGGTTCCACCCGCGCGAAGCTAACCAGCCCCCCCACATGGTTCGAGTGAGATGGTTCGGGTCAAAAGGCTCGTTTACCCCCAAGTGAACCATCTATGCACGCATAGAAGGTTTGTTTGCCCCCAAACAAACCTTCTGACCAGAACCATCTGAGTAGAACCATGTATCGGCGCACTGAGAGCTTGGGGGGTAGCACCACTGCGCAGAATCTAAGGGATGAGGAAGTCGCGGTCCGGGATGTCGGTGACCAACATCTTGCCCGGGGCGTGCGTGATGGCCAGGCTGGGCCGCGAGTTCATCACGATGGCCTGCGGGGTCACGCCACACGCCCAGAAGACCGGGATTGTGCCCTCAGGAATGTCGACGGCTTCGCCGAAATCGGGCTGCGATAGGTCTTCGATGCCGATGGCAGCCGGGTCGCCCACGTGGACCGGGGCGCCATGCACGGAGGGGTAGCGAGAGGTGACGCGGACGGCATCGGACACCTGGCTCGCGGGAATGGGACGCATGGAGACAACCATCGGCCCCGAGAAGACTCCCGCCGGGGTGCAGGGAATCGTCGTGCGATACATCGGCACGTTGCGGCCCTGCTCGATATGAGCGATGGAAATGCCGTTTTCCACAAGCGCATTCTCAAAGGTAAAGGAACAACCGATGAGGAAGGAGACGATGTCTTCGGAGTAGAAGGGGGAAGCGTCGCCAAGCGTCTGCGTGAGCTGGCCGTCCTCGTAGATGTTATAGGCGGGAATGTCTGTGCGGATATCGCCGTCCCGAATGAGGTCGGAAGTGAACTGCCCAGCCTCGAGCACGCCAACGATGGGGCACGGCTTGGGGTTGCGCTGCGCGAAGAGCAGGAAGTTAAAGGCGTACTCCTGCGGCAAAGCGATGAGGTTGGCCTGCATGAAGCCGCGGGCATGGCCAGCGGTGGTGGTCATGTCGTGGGCGCGGGCGAAGGCGCGCACTTCTGCGGGAGTCTGCATCATGCCCATAGGTTAACGATTCCCGAGATGGACTTAACGCCGATGAAGATTTCCAACAGCAGCGCCAGGACACCAGCGATGAGCAGCCACATCGGCTGCTTAACACCGTGCGTGAGGTCGTGGCGCTTGAACGCCACCCACATGACCATGGCGAAAGCGATGGGCAGGATGATGCCATTGAAGGCGCCCGCGAAAATGAGGAGCTTCTGCGGTGCGGAATTAAGAATGCCGAAGAGAATAGCGCAGACAACGATGAAGCCTACGGTTAGGAAATTGCGGGTGCGCGGGCTGACCTTCTGGGTGGTCACGAAGGTGATCGAGGTGTAGGAAGCACCGATAACGGAGGACAGGCCGGCAGCGAAGAGGACGACGCCGAAGGCGCGGAGACCAAATTCACCGGCGGCTTGGCGGAAGGCATCGGCAGCCGTGTTGTCTTCAGAGAGCGCAACACCGGTCGACACAACCCCGAGGACCGCAAGGAAGAGCAGCACGCGCATGATGCCGGTGACGATGATGCCGAGGACAGAGGTCTTGGTAATCGCGTTGACGTTTTCCGGTCCAGACAGGCCGGAGTCAATGAGGCGGTGCGCGCCGGCGAAGGTGATGTAGCCGCCCACGGTGCCACCAATGAGGGTGGTGATGACGAAGAAGTCAACGCTTTCTGGCATGACGGTGTTCTTCAACGCCTCACCCACCGGCGGCTGAGAGACAATCGCCACGTAGAGCATGAGCAGAATCATGATGGCGCCCAGCGCCGCAACGATGCGGTCGAGCGCTACGCCGGCTCGCTTGGACAAGAAAATGAAGATAGCGATAGCGGAGGCGATAAGACCGCCGATGCGCGCATCGATGCCCAGCAGGGCGTTAAGACCCAAGCCAGAGCCGGCGATGTTGCCGATGTTAAAGACCATGCCGCCGATGAAGACGAGAATGGCGAGGAACCATCCGAGGCCAGGCAGAACAGTATTCCCCAGCTCGTTGGCACGCATGCCGGAGATAGCGAGCACGCGCCACACGTTCAGCTGGATGGCGATGTCGACGATGATCGACAGCGCAATGGCGAAGGCAAAGGCCGCGCCCATCTGCACGGTGAAGACGGAAGTCTGGGTCAAAAAGCCCGGGCCGATGGCGGAGGTAGCCATGAGGAACATGGCGCCGGCCATGGCGCCGATGCCCTTGGGGGCCTGGGCTTCTTGCGGCGCGTTCTGGGCGGCTTCTTGGGAAGCGGAGGATTTGGTGGGGTCCGAACTCATTGTTGGGCACCTTTCGTGACGAAGGTCGCATTAAACGTTGGTGAAAGCATAGGGGTTGTTGAACAATCTGTAAACAGCGCGGGGGTGGCGCACGTTACACCCTGTGGAAACTGCAGCGCCACACACACCTGGACGCAGCCCCTATTGCACGACACTAAAAAGTGACCTAGGATACGGCTTTAACTAATGGCGATTCGTAAAATTTACGGAGGAACTCATGCCCCAGGACATCTACATTACAGGAGCTGCGCGCCTGCCCATCGGCAAATTTGGCGGCAGCCTGGCCCGCCTTTCCCTCACTGATCTCGGTTCGCTTGCCGCCGAAGCGGCTATTGAGCGTTCGGGGCTTTCCGGCACCGACCTCGATACCGCCGTGGCCTCCAACGTCATGCCCGTCGTGCCGAAGGACCTCTACCTTTCGCGGACCATTGCTAAAAACGTAGGCATGCCGGACTCCTCCACCGCCATGGGTGTTAACCGCCTCTGCGGATCCGGTGTGCAGGCAGTCATCAGCGCGGCACAACTACTGCAGTCTGGCGACGGCTCCCTGGCTCTAGCCGTCGGCGTGGAATCGATGAGCAACGCGCCGTATTCCGTCGAAGGCGCGCGCTTTGGCAAGCGCATGGGTGACGGCAAGCTCTACGACTGGCTCACCGGCGCACTCTCCTGCCCCTTCGGCACCGGTCACATGGGCGTGACCGCAGAAAACGTCGCCGCGGATAACAACATCTCCCGCGAGCGCCAGGACGAGTTCGCCGCCGAGTCCCAGGAGCGCGCCGCCAAGGCTCGCACGGAAGGCGTCCACGCGGAAGAAATCGTCCCGGTCGGCGAGCTGGACTTTGATGAGGCGGTGCGGGAGACGGACGTCGAGAAGCTGGCGAAGCTCAAGCCGGTTTTTGTTAAGAACGGAACCGTAACCGCCGGCAACGCCTCCGGCATCAACGATGGTGCGGCGGCCGCCGTGCTGGCCACCGCCGACGAGGTGGACAAGCGCGGCCTTGACCCGCTGGCGAAGATTGTGTCTTGGTCCATCGCGGGCGTAGACCCGACGCGCATGGGTATTGGCCCCATCGCCGCCGTCCCGAAGGCCCTGGAGAAGGCAGGCCTGAGCTTGGCGGATATCGACCTTATCGAATCCAACGAGGCCTTCGCCGCCCAAGCCATTGCTGTGCAGGACCAGCTGGGCTTCGACCCGGCCAAGACGAACGTCTACGGTGGCGCCGTCGCGCATGGCCACCCGGTTGGTGCCACGGGCGTCATCCTGCTGACCAAGCTGGCTTATGCGCTGCGCCGCGAAAGCAAGCGCTATGGCCTGGTCACCATGTGCATCGGCGGCGGTCAGGGAATCGCCATGATTATTGAGAACGGAGCGAAGTAAATGAGCATCACCAAAGTAGCCGTCATCGGCGCCGGTTCCATGGGTTCCGGCATCGCCGCCCTCTGCGCGTCCGCTGGGATGGACGTTGTCCTGCTGGACCAAAATGCGGAAGGCGCCCAGCGCGGCGTCGATATCCAGCTCAAGCGCAAAGGTTTCCACCTGCCGGAGTTTACTGAGCGCGTGCGCGCCAGCGATGATTACGCGCTGTTGGAGGACCGCGAGTGGGTCATCGAGGCCATCTTCGAGGACCTCGGCGCCAAGCACTCGCTCTACGAGGCCATCGAGCCTTATTTGTCTGCGGATGCTCTGTTGAGTTCGAACACCTCGACCCTGCCGCTGGCCTCCCTCCTGGAGGGCGTGCCGGAGGCCCGCCGCGAGAAGTTCGCTATCACGCACTTCTTCAACCCGCCGAAGGTCATGCGTCTAGTGGAGCTCATCGCTTCCGGCTCCACGGAGGCCGCTCTGCGCACGACCATCGAGCAAACCCTGGGCAAGATTGCGCTCGAATGCCGCGACACCCCGGGGTTTATTGCCAACCGCGTGGGCTGCTACTGGATGGCCGCCGGCGTGGCCCGCGCCCGCGAGTTCGACGTGAGCTACGAGCTTGCCGACGCCTCCTTCGGCCGCGCCTTCGGCATTCCCCGCACCGGTATTTTCGGGCTGCTCGACTACATCGGCCTCCAGCTGGTCAAGCCGATCTGGAAGTCCCTGGAGACGGCCCTGCCGGCAGGCGATCCGCTTTTGGACGTACCCCTCGGCGATGACGCGTTCATCGAGGGCCTCGTTTCTCGGGGGCTGACCGGCCGCACCGGTGAGGGCGGCTTCTACCGGGGCCGAAACGAGGTCATCAACTCCTCTTACGAGTACGTACCCCGCTCTCAGCCCTCCGATCCTGTCGCGGGCCTCAAGGATCCGCGTGAGGTCATGGAGACCGACTCCCCCGGCGGCCGCTTCGCCCGCGCGGTCTTCCTCGACACGCTGGCGTACTGCTGCGAGGTCGCACCTGAGATTGCTGAGCACGTGGGCCTCATCGACGAGGGCCTGACCTTGGGCTTCGGCTGGAAGAAGGGCATTTTCGCGCTTGCCGACGCCATCGGCATCGACTGGGTCGCCTCCGCCTACGGCTCCAACGTTCCGGCCTTGGTCTCCGCCGCGGCTTCGGCGGGCGGTTTCTACGGCAAGGACTCGGTGCTCTCCTCAACAGGTTCACGCCAGGAGCTCGCGCCTCGCGAGGGCGTCGTGACCTTGGCTTCCTTGGATACGGAGACCATCGTTTCTCTGGATGCGGGCGCTGTCCACGCGGTATCCACGTCTGCTGGCCGTATCGGCATCATCGACCTGCATACGCCGATGAATTCGCTGCCGACTCCGGCCCTCGAGGTCATCCGCGCCGGTCTGGGAGCTGCGATCTCGGAGAATCTTGTGGCGCTGGTGATTGCAAACGACAAACCGGTCTTCAGCGCGGGTGCGGATCTTGCCTCCATCGCGGCCGCAGGTGAATCGGGTTCAGCTTCGCGCGTCGAATCATTGATTGCGGATGGCTCGAAGACCTTGCGTGCGCTCAAGTTTGCTCCGGTACCGGTAGTGGCGGCTGTGCGTGGCGTTGCCTTGGGTGGTGGCTTCGAAACCGCTTTGGCCTGCGACCGCATCGTGGCTCACGCCGATACGCGCCTGGGCTTCCCGGAACGCACCGTGGGCCTCTACCCCGGGTGGACGGGCACCATCTCCTCGCTGGAGCGCCTCAAGGCGGCCGGTGTCGAAGACTATCACCAGAAGGCCTTCGATTTCATCGCGTCCGCCCGCAACTTCTCGTCTGCTTTCGAGGCACAGAAGGCTGGCTTTTTGTCCTCGGATGATGTCGTGCTCATGTCCTACGACCACGTCCTCGCCCGCGCTATGGAGGAGGCCGCCACCCTGGCCGGCTCCTACACCCCGCCGGCCGATGAGGAGATTGAGATGTACTCCGGCTCCCCCGCCCTCGACCGCGATTGGCCTATCGAGGGCACCACCGAGAATGACCACGTCATCGTGGCCAAGCTCGCCGAGATGTACACCGGCTCCGGCTCGCTGAGCTTCACCGAGTTCTGCGACCGCGAGGTGGAGTACGACGTACCGCTGGTCCTCCTGCCCGCCAACGTGGAGCGCGCCAAGCACATGGCCGCGACCCGCAAGCCGCTCAACAACTAGCCTGCGCCACCCTCATCGCAAATGGTCCCCTTACTCTGGTCCCCTTTACTCAGCAAAGGGACCATTTGTATGGGGTTTTGGTGTGGAGATGGTCCCTTATCAGCACTAAGAAACCAAAGTAGAAGGACCATCTAAACTCGGCGGTGCTTGATGAGGCTCGCTTTCCACCCCACCACTATGCGCTACGGTGCGACCTCACAGCCTTGAGCGCTGCCCGCACCTCACTGACCACTCGTGGTCTTTCATAAAGCAATTCGCTCGGGGAATACGGCAAGACAACAAAGCCTAGATTCTGGATGTGCTTTTCACGCTGCCGCTCCGCCCGGATGACCTCATCCACCGGTTTGCCGTAGGTGATTCCGTCATATTTCACATGCCCATCAATAACGAGTTGGACGCGATTTTCGTAGATAAGCGCAGTAGCGGGCAAGGCACGTTCGTCCCGATTGACTTTGACGCGGTCGTCAAAGCACGCACAAGACGTGTGAAGCTAACATTGTAAGTATTGTGGGCTCGCTACACCACAACGCTGGCCCAGCCGGGCCAGCGTCACTACAGCTACGACCGGTTCCGCCAACTGGTTGCCTCCCATGTCGACGCGGCCGGGCTGACCGCCCGGATCACCCATGCACCAGGGCATACGATGCAGGTGGATTGGGCAGGTACGAAAATGCGCCTGTACGACCCTTCAAGCACACCGGGGTGAAAGTCACCATTTTCGTTGCTTTGTTGCCGTATTCAGGGATGCTCTTTGCATGTGCGTGTGCTGACCAGCGGCAGGGCCTGACCCCCGGAAAGTAGACACGTCGGGGGTTAGCTATGCTGCTTGGGTCAGTGTAGCTGATGTGAGCGCTTCGAAGGCATCAGGGGCTAGAAGGTTGCACCAGTAGTGCCGTCTGCGCGTGTTGTAGCGCATGCACCACCGGAAGACTTCCTGACGGCAGACGATGGGATTGTCAAAGACTTTCCGATCACGCAGAACTTCACGCTTTAAGGTGGCGTTAAACGATTCTGCTAGGGCATTATCGGCACTTGTACCCACTGCTCCCATGGATTGGCGTACACCAAGTTGGGCGCAGTGGTCCCTAAATGCCTGTGAGGTGTACACACTACCGTGGTCGGAATGGAAAATTGCCCCTTTAAGGCTTCCGCGGACTTTCCTGGCATGAGACAAAGCCTCGATAACCAGCGATACCCGCATGTGATCGGCGAGTGCATGTCCGACGAGTTTGCGCGAGTAGACGTCGATGACTGTGGCAAGGTACATGTTCTTGCCTCCCTTACACGGCAGGTAGGTGATATCGCCTACATAGACCTGGTTCGGCTTATCAGCGGTGAATTTGCGGCCTACTAAATCTGGCATGACGCGGTGGCCAGGCTTGCGCCTGGTGGTGATGCACCGACGCCGTTTAGTAAAGCCTTTCAGGCCCATGGATTTCATGATGCGTGCGACCTTCTTGTGATTGATCGGGCCGAAGTCCGTATCGTCGTTGAGGCTTGCAGCGATGCGTTTAGCACCATAAAGCCCGTGCTCATCATCGAAGATGGCCTTGATTCGTGTCAATCCGACGGCAACATCACACTCACCACTTTTCTGTAGACATAAGACCTAGACCCCGCTAGACACGTGTAAAACAATGCTAGGAACGGCCCTATTTTACAGGAAACATTCTGCCGCATACCGGCGTAACAATAGGGTGTACCCCAAAAAGACACACCTGATTAAAGACCCACCCCGGCATCGATATAAATCCCCCATGCAGCCAGGGAAAACAACCAAGTGGAACAAAAAGTGCAAGAGGTGTGGGATCGCCCATGCGCCTAGGGGGGGGCAACCTCTTCCTGAGCAGCGAAAAAGCTGATCAAGACGCCCCAAAAAGTTCAAGTAGGCGAGACATCCCTCGCGGGATGACGCTGAGATACAGCCGAAACTGCACTCTGCACGCTTCCAAGCAAAACCGTCTCCCCGGGCCCATGCCCGGAAATTCAGTAATGCAATCCACGTGCGGTTTTAACGTCTGCTTCCGTCCGGAGCCGACGGCCCCCTCTACGGGGAGACGCTCGCCACCCTAACAGGACCCTGCGCCCCTGTGAACCACCGTTACCCAGTTCGAATTTAAGTTCGACGCTATCGGAGGGTGTCCACCCCAGTAGTTATCCTGCTCGTCCACTCACCACGAAAGGGCAACAAGGATGACCAATTCACCACAAGCTAAAAAATCCTCACCCAACACCAATCATGACCACGAAGGCTTCGTGTTTCGGCTCATTCCCACCCCTCAGCAAGAAGCCCTGTTTGAGGAGATGACACGGGCAGCACACTGGGGGTTCAACGCATTCACCGAAGCCTGGCAGAAGTACGACGAAAACTACCGGGCAAGAAAAGATCAGCTCCTGGCTGCCGGCGTGAACGCCAGCAGCGTGAACAAGCTGATCAAAAAAGAGGCCGAAACCAACCCAGCACTAAAAAACCGCACCGTTTTTCATTTGAGACAGATGTTTTAACTCCCGAAATCCGGCGTCACCGGGAGGCAGCAAAACTGCTGTGGCAACGAGACCACGGGAAACGATGGTCACCTCAACACCAAGAACGGCTTGATGCTGTCTGGAGTCCCGATACCAAGGGCGCCCGCCCCTTTCTCCATCTCGTCAACCGTCGCTGCCCCGTCAGTGGAATCAAAAACGCAGCCGAGGCCATGAAAAACTACTACGCCAGTAAAACTGGTCGAAGAAAAGGCCGGGCTATGGGAAAACCCCAGCGCAAGACCCACCGATCTCGGAAATCAGTCACCATTCACCCAGACAGCAGAATGGGGCCAAAAGGCTGCCCTCCACCCCGAGGGCAGCCCCAGATCACCGGGTACAAGCATCTATACCTGGCCAATCTTTTCTCGCATGCCTCCAAGCCGGATAAAAAAGACCGGATATTGCGCGTACGCGTCCATGGCTCCACCAGGACTATGTGGCTGCTGTTGATGATCGGCGGAAGCTCGGTGGCCAGTGCGCTGGCGAATGTTTGGGAGGTGTACTCCTCGCTGCGGTCTTTGGCTGCCGGCAGGAAGACGCGGTTGATCTGGGGGATAAGCCCTGCCGTGACTGCCCGGTCCAGTGCGCCCGTGAGGTCATGCAGATGGATCCAGTCATCGCCATCCAAAACACCACGGTGGTATCCGCACCGCGGTCATCGAGGCGCGCGGTGCAGCGCCTGCCGAATACCTTCCGGTCGATGGACAGGCGTGCGCCGGGCAAGTCCGCGATGACTTCTGGGGAGCGAGGCGGCCAGAGTGTCTGGTCCACAGAATCGCCGCTCAATAGGCTCGCCTGTGGGCCTGCGCCGTGTGCGTTATGTGGATCGGGATATTTCAGCTCGCCGGATTGAAAGCTATAGGTCACTGCTGAGTGCGCCGGGATGCGCACATCGACGGTGGACATCGATTCGGTGAGCTCGACGTTCGAGCGGTAGGGGTCCGGGAAAACGAGGGCTTCCGCATCCGCGGGCACCGAGATTCGGTGAAGGGTGGTCACGTCCGGGGAGTCTGGCATGAAAATTGCGCCACTTTCATCATTGACTACATAGGTAAACCTAAGCTAACATCCCCTGCATGCGAGTTGCTGTTTTCGGCTATCAGTCGTGGGGACACCGGACGTTGTCTGCGGTCATCAATGCTGGTCATGAAGTAGTTTTGGTAGTTACGCACCCTGCCAGCGATCACCCTTATGAGCAAATGTGGGCAGACTCCGTTGAGGAGCTCGCCAGCGAACATGAGCTCCAGGTGTGTGTCACTGAGCGCGTGGGTCAAGACGTCATTGAGGCGTTGCGCGATGCTGCACCAGACATCATCGTGGCCAACAATTGGCGAACCTGGCTTCCTCCCGAGGTTTTCAGCCTGGCCAAGCACGGCGCATTGAATGTCCACGATGGTCTCCTGCCCGAGTACGCCGGATTTTCGCCCATCCTGTGGGCGCTGTTGAACCGGGAAACTCACGTGGGCGTCACTGTGCACGAGATGGATGAAGTGCTGGACGGCGGACCCATCGTTGCCCAGCGCGCGATCCCCGTGGGTCCGCAGGACACCACCACGGATCTCGTGGCCAAGACCATCGACCTCATCGAGCCCCTCGTGGAACGCGCATTGAGTGACGTCGCCCAAGGCACCGCCACTGCGCAACCTCAAGATCCCACCCGCGCTACGTACTTCCACAAGCGCGGCGAGCAGGAATCTCGCATAGATTTCACCCAACCTGCGGAAGATATCGCCTTGCTGGTCAGGGCGCAGTCCGACCCGTACCCCCAATGCTTACTTTGAATTCCGAGGCCAGCGCGTCCGCGTGCTTTCCGCGCACGTCTCGCAGGGCCGCTTCGGCGGAACCCCCGGCCGAGTCACCATCCCTCACGAGGGAGGAATCGCGGTGGTCTGTGGATCGCCCCGTGCCAACGTGCCGGCGCCGGCGATTGTTCTGGATCGTGTTCGTCTCGACGACAACTCGGAACTGACCGCCACCGAATTCTTTGGACATAGGGCTGGATATATCCAACCAAAGGTTTGACCTTTCCCTTTTGTGTACGGGCCACGCCTCGCGCGGAAATCCGTCACCAGTAACAACGGAGAAAAATGACACTCAAGAAGATTCTCGTTAGCACCGCTGCTGTGCTGACCTTGGGCGCGGCACTGACCGCTTGCTCGACTGATGACCAGTCCGGAAATTCCGGGGACTCCCAGGCAGTCAACGCCGAGCAGGGCGCATTCCCCACCACCATCGAGCACCGCTACGGCTCCACCGAAATCAAGGAAGCCCCGCAGCGCGTGGTCTCCTTGGGCTACACGGATCAGGACGCACTGCTGGCGCTGGGAGTTACTCCTGTCTCCGTGAAGTACTGGGACGGAATGACCCCGGATGGTCAGGCTGCGGGCAACTGGTCCAATGACAAGATCGAGGGCGACACTCCTCGGATCGACAAGGACACAGAAGTCAACGCGGAAGCCATCGCCAAGGACAATCCAGACCTCATCGTGGCCGTGTACTCGGACATCGATGAAGACACGTACAAGAAGCTGTCTGAGATCGCCCCTGTCGTCGTACAAAAGGGCGAATACGAAGAACTACAGCAACCATGGGACGTGACCACGGAAGAGATCGGGCAGGCCGTGGGCAAGCCTGAAGAGGCAAAGCGCCAGGTGGAGCAGGTCAAGGAGAAGTTCGCAGAGCTCAAGGGCCGCCACCCAGAATGGGCCGAAAAGGAACTCGGCGTGGCCACTGTCTCCGACGAGAGCCTGGCTGTCTTTGCCGAGGGCGATCCGCGTAGCCGCTTCTTCACCGAGCTGGGATTCAAGATCAACCCGGCCTACGCGGGCATCACCAAGGACAAGTTCTACGGTGAGGTCTCCAAGGAAAACGCAGACCAGATCAACTCTGACGTGCTGGTGTGGGATCAACTGTCTTACTCTCCGAAGCAGAGCAAGGCTTCTGTGACCGAGGATCCGATCGTGGGCAAGCTGCCCGCCGTGAAGGACGGACACAGTGTCTACCTGGAAGGCGACCTGGAAAAGGCCTTCGGATGGCAGACCGTGCTGAGCCTGAACTACCTGCTGGACAAGATCGAGCAGCCGTTGGCAGACGCCACGAAGTAGTCTGAATCAACTGCCGAACCGCCCCGCATGAACGTGCTGGGGCGGTTTTGCTGTTGCTGGCTAGGGGACGGGCACTCATGGGGATAACGGATGCACGCTAGGGGCGAGCTGCCTGTATTCCGGTCAGAAACCGGGGTAAGAATAGACCAGTTGTTTTCTAGAAGGGATTCCCTGTGCACTTAAGCGACCTCATGGACGCCACCACCCTGCTCCAGAACTTTGGCGGCTGGGCGCTCGGCGGCATTGCGCTGATTATCTTTATTGAATCCGGCGTGCTCTTCCCGTTCCTCCCCGGCGATTCCATGCTGGTCACCGCGGCAATCTTGCGCGATCAGCTGGGCTTGAACGTTCCGATTCTGGTGGGCGTGGCCATCGTCGCGGCGTTCTTGGGCGACCAGGTAGGTTTCTGGCTCGGCCACCGCTTTGGCCGCAAGTTGTTTAAGCCCGACGCCAAGATCCTCATAACCGAGCACCTCGAACAAGCCGAGGCTTTCTTCCTGAAGTACGGGCCGTTGGCTCTGGTACTGGGGCGCTTCATCCCGATCGTGCGTACCTACATTCCCGTGGCCGCTGGTACCGCGGAGATGCCGTACAAGAAGTTCGTGGGATGGAACGTCACGGGTGCAGTGCTGTGGATTGTCAGCATGGTCGGCATTGGCGTGCTGCTGGGGGATATCCCGGGCATTGCGGATCGCATCGACATGATCGCCATCGTCATCGTGCTGGTGTCTGTGACTCCGGTGGTGATTTCCGCGATGATCAACTGGCGGAAGTCCAAGAAGACTCCCGCCCAGGAGCTGATGGAGGACTAAGCCCTGATCGTCACTTGGGGACGATCAGCGGACCGCCGGTGACAGGATCCTCGATGACTAGCGCGTTGAGGGCAAACGCCTCGAGCAGTAGCTCTGGGGTAATGACCTCGCTGGGACGCCCGGTGGCGAGGACCTGTCCATCCTTCATCACCACGAGATTATCGCTGTAGCGTACAGCCAAGTTGAGATCGTGCAGCACCATCACCACAGTCCGATCCAGCTCTCGGCGTAGACGCTGCACCAGCTCCAAAATCTCTACCGACGTGGCCAGATCCAGGTAGGTGGTGGGCTCGTCCAGGAACAGGATGTCCGTGTTCTGCGCAAGAACCATGGAGATCCACACACGCTGCCGCTGCCCTCCGGACAGAGAATCCAGGGTGCGCTCCGCCAGCCCCATCGAGCCAGTCATTTCCAGCGCCTTGTGCACCTCGGCTTCGTCCGTGGACGACCACTGACGGATCCACGATTGGTGTGGGTGCCGACCGCGCGAGACGAGATCAGCCACGTTGAGTCCCTCCGGGGCGGTAGGGGTTTGTGGCAGCACGCTGATGGTCCGTGCGAGGTCCTTGCGCCTGATGGATGAGATATCGGCGCCGTCTAACAGCACTTCGCCCTCATTCGCCGGAAGGAGACGAGACATGGCTCGCAACAACGTGGATTTGCCGCAGCCATTGGGGCCGATGATTGTGGTGATCTGCCCGCGAGGAAAGTCCACGTCCAAGCCTTCGATGACCGTCCGGTCGCCGTAGCCCACGGCGAGGCCGCGTGCGCTCATGCTGTGCTTCTGAGTCATGTGTCCTTCTTTGTTCGCGGCACTGCTAACTTCCAGGGTGGGATCTTTTCTCATGCCGTGGTTGACCTATTCCGTTGGACCAGCAAATAAATAAGGAACGCACCGCCGATTGCCGAGGTGAGAATGCCCACCGGCAGCTCTACGGGCAGAAGAGTTTGGGTGCTGATATCTGCCAGCAGGAGTAGCGCAGCGCCGGTCAGCGCAGAGGCCAGAAGCGGTGGTGCAGAGCAGTTGCACAAGCGCAGCGCCACCTGTGGGGCCACGAAGGCGACGAACCCGATGGGGCCAGCGGCCGAGACCGCCACTGCTGCCAAAGCCACGGCAGCGGCGAGCAGAAGCACCTGCACACCCTGGACGTTTTGTCCCAAAGCCCGTGCAGTATCCGAGCCCAGCAAGGTGGCTAAAAGTTGGTGACCAATCCAGGCCAGCAGCGGTGTAAACACCAACACAACAATGGCGATGGGCCACATCTTGGACCAGTCCGCAGTGCTCAGGGAGCCAGTAAGCCAGAACTGCGCGGCCGCGGCATCGCGCAACTCCGTGCGGATCATCAGGAAGTTGATATACGAGGTCAACAGAGCAGAGATGATGATGCCGAACAGCACTAGCCGGAAGGAATCAGTCGATCTCCTCCACGCCAGAGCCCACATCACCGTTGCGGTGACAGCCGCACCAAGCACCGCGGCCAAGGGAATGCCGATGCTGCTGAGCCAGCCGAGGAAACCACCAGCGCCACCACCCAGAGTGATGACGGTGACCGCGGCCGCGGACGCGCCCGTAGTGAAGCCCAAGATATCCGGGCTGGCCAGCGCATTGCGAGTCACGGACTGAGTGAGGGCTCCGGATAATCCCAGCGCACAGCCCACCAGAATGGCCGTCAGCGCACGAGGCATGCGCCAATCCAAAACCACCAGACGCTCAATGCGGGTGCCCTGGCCGGTGAACAGCACCTCCAGCACACGAGCCGGGGACACAGGATAGTCACCCAGGCCGATGGAGACCGCCGCTAGCAAGACGATCGCCACGAGCAGCAATAGAGACACCGTCAACGCGCGAGGGCGCCAGACCACAGAAAATGAGCCCACGCGGAATGGCGGGCGCCCAGGGATAGTGGAAGAGGTAGGGCGGGCAAGGAGGGAACTCATTAAATGGCCACCACCCGGCGTCGATAAATAAGGGCGATGAAGAACGGCGCGCCCACGAACGCGAGGATGATGCCTACTTGCAACTCGCCCGGACGAGCGATCAGACGGCCCACCACGTCTGCGAACAGCATCATCACCGCACCCGTCAGGGCAGAGTAAGGGAGGATCCAGCGGTAATCAGGGCCCGTGATGGCGCGCACGAGGTGCGGGACCACCAGGCCGATGAAGGTGATGGGGCCGGCGGCAGCTGTCGCGGCACCGGCCAGCAGTGCGATCAGAGCCATGCCAATCAGGCGGGCGCGCTGGGTGTTGATGCCCAGTCCGGAGGCGATGTCATCGCCCAGATTCAGGAGGTTTAGCTGCGGTGCCGTGATGAACGCCAGCAGGAGGCCCACCAGGATAAACGGCAGCACGCCGTAGAACACGGTGAGATCCCGGCCCGCGATGGAGCCGACGGTCCAGAAGCGCATGCGATCCAGATTGGCATCGTCAGTGAGGATAAAACCGCTGATGATGGCGCTGAGGACCGCGGACAAAGCCGCGCCGCCGAGGACCAGCGTCATTGGATTGGCCTGTCCTCCTCCTATGGACGCCAAACTAAACACCAACGCAGTAGCAGCGATGGCCCCACCGAACGCCCACATGCTGGTAGCCCACACGGACGTCACACCCAGCAAGGAGAAGCTGGCAACCACGGCCAGGGACGCACCGTAGTTGATGCCGAGAATGCCCGTGTCCGCGAGAGGGTTGCGCGTGTGCCCTTGGATCAATGCACCGG
Source organism: Corynebacterium sp. MSK004 (assembly GCF_030232515.1). NCBI lineage: Bacteria > Bacillati > Actinomycetota > Actinomycetes > Mycobacteriales > Corynebacteriaceae > Corynebacterium > Corynebacterium sp. MSK004. The sequence goes on from NZ_JASPKB010000001.1 coordinate 172,866, forward strand.
AGGCGCCAAGGGCAGCACCGGCGACTAGGCCCAACAGGGTGCGGGGAATGCGGAGCTCGACGATCACGCGCTGATCCACATTCAGCCCCTCCGCGTGGCCGAACGCCGTGCCGAGATCGCGGAACACGGCGGACACTTCTCCAAAAGGGATCTGCCGTGATCCAAACACGATGCTGGCAACGATGCTGGCGAGCAATAGGAGGAAAAGGACGCCGAGGCCGACGAGGCGACGCGGGATTTTACCTGATGGAGCGCTGGCAGAAGCGTCCGCAGTAGCGTCCGCGCGAGACCCCAGGTGTGATTGAGAAGGGGATTGCGCATGCGGGGTAGAGATAGCCATGCATCCCTCCTTGACGCGTGAAAGTCCATGATCTTAACGGGAGCAAGCTTATGTGAACAAGGTAAGCCTAATCAAAGTACTACAAGGAGGGGTGCTGTTGCAAAGTTGGGGCAGTAGAAAGACCGACGTGAAATAATCAGAGCCATGGGCATCTTCTCCGGTCGGCATTTCCCCCGTGACATCATCCTGTGGGCGGTGCGGTGGTACTGCCGCTACGGCGTGAGCTACCGCGACCTCGAAGAAATGATGACCGAGCGGGGTGTGCCAGTCGATCACACCACGATCTACCGCTGGGTGCAGAAATACGCCCCTGAGCTGGATAAGCACACTCGCTGGTACCGGCAGGTACCCGACTGGCAGGCCCGGTCCTGGCGGGTGGATGAGACCTATATCCGGGTCGGCGGCACGTGGTGCTATCTCTACCGGGCTATTACCGCCGGTGGGCAGACCTTAGACTTCTACCTCTCACCAAAACGGAATGTGGCTGCGGCCAAGCGTTTCCTGGCCAAGACGCTACGATCGAATACGACAGCCGGGTCCCCGCGGGTCATCAACACCGACAAGGCACCAGCTCTGGCCAAGGCAATATCCGAGCTGAAGGCGGAGGGAATCTGCCCTCAGACGGTGGAGCACCGGCAGGTGAAATACCTGAACAACGTTCTCGAGGGAGATCATGGCCGACTTAAAAGAATCCTGGGACCGAAGGGGGCGTTCAAAAACCGAATTTCCGCCTACCGGACGTTGAAAGGGATGGAAGCGATGCATTCATTACGGAAAGGTCAGGGCACGATGTTTGCTTATGGGCACCCCAATCCGGACGCGGTGATCGTCAACCGGGTCTTCGAGACGGCCTGAGAACGCCAGCACGCAGCGGCCATCAGGAAATGAGAAACTGGGTCGTCTCGGCTCTCCGCCCAACTTTGAAACAGCACCTATCATATATAGTACATGCCAGCTAAAGGCTTTCATCTTTACACAGCGTTGGATTTGTACTCGCGCAAGGTTGTGGGATGGACTGTCCAACACCGACAGGAAAAGACCATCGCTACACGCCTGATTGAACAAGTCATTGCTGACCAGGAGCTCAACGGTCACAGCGTTGAAGTCGTACACACCGACAACGGCAAAGTCATGACCTCACACATGATGAAGGACATGCTGGATGAACACGGCGTGCAGCTGTCATTAATTCGGCCGAATGTTTCGAATGACAACCCATTTGAAGAGTCATCACATCGCACAATCAAGCATCACCGCTATGCGTTAGAAACCTATGATGATATCCAGCATGCGCAGAAAGTCATCGGCAGGATTATCGACGAATACAATAACCGTGACCGCCACAGCGGGCTGAATGGATACACACCTAGTGAAGTGTATTCAGGCACGTGGCGTGACATCCTTGAACATCGCCGAGCAAAGGAAACCGTCTACTACGCGACGCACCCGCACCGCAGACCCAGACCCCGGAAATCCGTCTACAAGCCACCACCTAAAACGGTAGAAATCAACAACGGCAAACCCCTAGCGCCCGAGACATCGAGCGCGTAAAGTAACAACCACGTCAAACAGGGGGATGTTCACAACTCAAAGGCAGGCGCCGATCGAGGGCAAAGGGACCAAAGTAAGAGGACCAAACTAGAAGGACCACCAAGCGAGCCTTTCCACATCCCCGGCCGGCTGGTTACTTATAGGCCGAGAAGCCCGTAATCTTCCTGCCCATGATGAGGGACTGCACAGTGTCGGTGCCCTCGTAGGTGTGCATGGCCTCAATGTCCGCGAAGTGGCGAGCGATATCGTTTTCCAGCAGGATGCCGACTCCACCGAGCATGTCGCGGGCGTCAGCGGCGATGCGCCGCGCGGCACGCGTGTTGTGGAGTTTGGCCGCCGAGGCCTGTTCCGGGGCCAAGGTGCCAGCATCTTCGCGCTGGGAAACCTCACGGCAGGTGAGCATCATCTGGCTGAGGTCGAGGACCATGTTGGCCAGACGCTGCTGGATGATTTGGGCTTTGGCCAGCTCGCGGCCGAACTGGACGCGTTCGAGCACGTACGAGCGGGCAGTCTCATAGCAGGCCACCGCAGAGCCAAGCGCCATCCAGGACACGCCAATGCGAGTGGAGGTCAGGACGCGGGAAACGTCCTTGAAGCTGCGACAACCTGGAAGCTGGTTGGCGGCGGGAATGCGACAATCGGTCAACGTGATGTGTGCCTGGTGGATGGCACGCAGGGAGAGCTTGCCTTCAATCACGGTAGCGGAGTAGCCGGGGGTTTCCTGTGGGACGATGAAACCGCTGACGTTACCGTCTTCCATACGGGCGTAGATGATGGTGATGCCGCCGGAGGCACCGTTGCCAATCCACTTCTTCTCGCCGTTGAGGACCCATTCGTCGCCATCGCGAACCGCGGTAGTTTCCAAAGCGATGGAGTCCGAGCCGTGGTCCGGTTCGGTCAGCCCAAAAGCACCGAGCAGCGAACAAGATGCCATCTGCGGCAAGTACGAAGCCTGCTGTTCCGGAGAACCAAGCATCGAAATTGAGCGCATGGCCAGCCCCGCCTGCACCGCAATCACCGTGCCCATCGAAGCATCGGCACGCGTGACTTCCATGAGCGTCAAGCCAGCGCCAAGCGTGGACATCTGTTCATGGCCTTCCACCGAAAGCCCATCGGTCATCACGTCCAGCTCCCCCAGACGCTGAACCAAGTCCAGCGGATACTCCGCGGCCTGCCAGTGCCGGTTAATCACCGGGTCGGAGTAGTCGCGGAACTGCGCCGCGCGCTTCCACCCCGCAGCATCGGCCTCAGAAAGGCTGTCAAAGACACCCAGGAAATCAGTGGTGGACTCGAAGAGGTTGTGGGACATGGTTGCTTCTCCAGGTAATACGAATGGCGATTAGCCACAATTGTGACGTGAATCTCGGCACCTGTCAAGCAGTTGCCCTGTACACTAACCGCCATTAGCTCATTGAGGAGGACGCCCGCCATGGCCAACCAAAGACGCCGCGACCAAATCGCTGCCGCCGCACTCGACCTCTTTGACCAGCGCGGCTACCATGCCACCGGCATGGAGGACATCGCCAAAGCCGTCGGCATGCGCGCCTCCAGCCTGTATAACCACTTCTCCTCCAAGCAAGAACTCCTCGCCGAGGTCACCATCACCGCCATGGAGGACCTGCTGCGCGCCAACGCCGCCTGCCTCGCCGGGCTGAGCGATCCCCGCGACAAGCTCGTCGCCACCATGAAAGCCCACGTCATTTACCACGCCACCCACGCCCGGCGCGTCCGCGTGGTCAACAACGAGCTCACCAACCTCGAAGAACCCCACAAATCCGTCGTCCTGCAGCTGCGCCGCGACTATGTCGCGCGCTGGATGGCCGTGGTCAACGAGGGCGATTTCCACGCCGAAAACCTCAAAATCGCCTGCTGGGCGCTCATCGATATGGGCATCGGCGTGGCCCAATGGTTCAGCCCCGACGGTGACTATACCGCCGAGGCTTTGGGTGACATGTACGGCCAGTTCGCCCTGCGCCAACTTACCTAGGGCGCGCAGCCAATCTGCTGCTCTTCCTCACGCCCATCTGGGTACTGCACGCGCACGCGAGAGTAGACCTCGGCATGGTAGCCGCAGGCCACGCGCTTATCGACGACCACCTTTACCTTCTCCTCGTTAAACTTTCCTTCCGCGCAGTTGGGGTCGCAGTCATTCTCTATGGCCACGCCGTCCGCCTCCGCGGAATCGGCTCCCCAGCGCTGCCAGTCCAGTTCGTTGACTAGGTAGTTATTGTCCGCGCAGGCCAGCGAGATGCGGTCGGGACCCTCCAGGCCCGTGACGGATACGCAGTCCAAGATCGCGGTGGCATCGATGGTGGTTTCTACGTCTGGCCCCACCAGGCCTACTACGCGTACCAGCTGACCAGTGGCGGGCAGGACGGAGAAGCTGACCTGGTCGGCATCGCGAATCACGGTAACCAGCTGGTCTTCGCCCTCCCCTTCAACGGTGCCGACCTCATTGCCATCCGCTTCCGCCAACATGTCATAGGCAATCTTTTGCTGCGCGCTACTCAAGCCCGGCTGGAGCAGCAGCTCCAGCGCGCCCAGTGCGCGATTGGGGAAGGAATCCGCCAACTTCTCCAAACCGGCACGGTCGGAAGCGATAACCAGGTCCTCCGGGCTGATGGAAGGCTGCGGATCAAAGCCTGGCACCTCGCCCTGCGAGGAAACCTCCACGGCACCGCCAGCATCCACCGCATATTCGGTGATCGCGGTGGCATCGCCGAGGGTGTCGACGCGCTTCATGTAGTCCTTCGCGGTAACGCCTTTATCCACCGCATCAGGCTGAGTAGCGGCGGCTTCGCCCGCCTGGGTCAGAACTTCTGCCGCCGAAGCCACGGGTTCCGAGTTATTAAGCAGCGGGAAGGCTCCGCCGATGAGAGCGAGCACCGCAACGGACGCTGCAGCTATGGTCCACGTGGGGCGGCCCTTCGTTATCTTTGCGAGGGTGTCTTCGGAGCGGGCGAGGGAGGCGTCGTCAAGCGCTGTGTCAGGAACCGGATTGGCGGCGCGGAGCATATCGAGAGAGTTAGGCATCGGTTTCTCCTGTGAGTTCAGAAAGGTGGGTGCGTGCGCGGTGCAGGCGAACGCGCACGTTATTGCGGGAAATGCCGAGAACCTCGGCGATATCGGGATGGTCGAGCCCCTCCCAAGCGTGGAGGGTGAGGATCTCGCGCTCTGCGTGCGGCAGCTGCATCAGCGCGCGAGTGATATCGAGGTTGGCATCGACAGCGTCATAGCCGGCGTAGGATTCCAGCTCATGATCGTCGAGGTTCTCCGTCTCCCGGCGGGTGCGGTAGAACTCGCGCATCACGTTGCGGGCGATGCCATAAAGCCACGGCAGCGGCGTGCCGCGTAAGGAGTCGAAGCCGGCCCAGGCTCGCTCGAAAACGTCGGCCGCCAACTCTTCGGCGTGACTCGGTGGGACGCGGCGGCGCAGGTAGGCCAGCACTGCCGGGTAGTGCTCGCGAAACAGGCGGGAAAACTCCCGCTTGCGCGAACCAGGCAAGGTAAGGACAGACACTAAATAACTCCATATTGTTTGTGGGCTCACTGAGTATGTTGCATCAGATGCCCCAGCGTTACAGGCAAGCGGTTAAATGGTTTACTAAAGGGGATGGAACCACTTGAGCTCTCCGCCCTGACGGGCACGCAGTCGCGCACCTACGGCACGCGCAAGATCACCAAGGACATGATCTCAGCACCCGTGCACGTGGCTATTGCACTGTGGGATGAGCGCTGGGATTCCGCCGAGAATGGCACAATCGACGGCTGGGTCATCGCCGTTAACACCAAGAAAACGCGCTTCGTGCGCAAGGGCCAGATTAAAAAGGGCGATATCGTTGAGGTAGCCGTCCGCGAATTGGAGAAGGCCACGAAGAATATCCGGGGCCGCAAGTGGATAGTCACTGGGCGCCGGCAAGCGGCGCTGCGGGCGGCGCTGGAAAAGCGCGGCTATACCGTGACGGGGAGTTTTGCGGAGGAGAATAGGGCGTCGAAAAGCGCTAGCTCCGTGCGCCGCAAGCAGGCTGGAATCACCGCGCGCCGCGCGAAGAAAGAAGGCGAGGCCCCACGCAAGAAGCAGGTAGTAAAGGTAGAAACGCCGAAGGCGCACTGGTGGCCGAACTTCTCGACGGCCTCCTCGTGGCCCGAAGGCACCACCGTACGCATCGCCACGGATGCCTCCTCGGACACGGTGTTTAAGGGCTCCATGTGCTTCGTGGCCAGCAACGGTGACTACCGGTTGCGCACGCGCAAGACGACGGCCGGCACCGATGAGCTTGAGCTCGAATCTCTCACGTTGGCGTTGAAGTACCTGCTCAAGGTTGGTGCGACCAAGGCGATCATCGAGTCGGACTCAGTAGCCGCTCTGGAAGCGGTGGAGCAGATTCGGCAGAAGGGCTCGAAGGCGATGCGCTCCCGCGGCGTGTGGCGGGGGCTGTCTTCAGGTTCGCGCTCGCGCTTCCAGCAAGCGTGGAATGACGTGGAGGGAGTCTGCGCGGTGACCATTCGCCGCGTGATGGGGCATGCTGGTGATCCGCTGAACCGAGCGGCGGACCAAATTGCATATATGGGCCTGCGCGCGATTGCGCATCCGATGAAGCAATCGCGGGCAACGCTGAAAGAAGGCATCCGGAAGACGCTGGCCAAGCTCTAATTCGGGGTTCGGTGTACTAGTGGCCTAGTGTGAATCGCATGAGCAATCCCTTTGACTCCAACCCCTTCGAGGAGCCGGCCAAGCCAATCAACGGCCACGGGGCTAATCCCTTCGAGGAGCCCGCGCACGAGACGCACGCGAAACCATCCGCGACACCGTCCGCAGGGCCTTATGTCGAGCCTTTTGCGGAGCCTGAGCGCGCATACACACCAGCGCCCCTGCCGGACTATTCCGTTGAGCAGCACTCACCGGGTGGCACGATCCACAGCTTCTCCCTTTTCAAGGGTCTACTCAGTCTGTTCTCGGTGCTCATTGGCTTCACCGGAATTACTGACGGCGACGTAGCCTCCGGCATTGGCTTCGCCCTGCCCGGAGCGTGGTACTTCTTCAAGACGCTGCAGCAGAAAGCCAACCCGACCACTCCGCAAAAGCGCCACTGGTTTGTCATTTGGATGATTGCCATCGTGCTCATGTTCTTCGGCGCCTAGCCATCACCCGCCGCCACACGATGCGCAGCAGCGAATGCGGAGTCGCCACCACCTCGCGCAGATAGTTCCACCATCGGTCTTTCCGCGGGGTCCGCACGCCGTGCATGTGAACGCGAACCCCTAGGTGCCAGGCCCACATGCGGGTGCGCAGCACGTGGAAGTCATTGGTCACAACGCGGAAATAGGTGTATTCCGGGCACAGCGCATGGGCGCGCTCGAGGTTCTCGTTGGTGCTAGTAGCGAGTGGTTCGAGGAGAATCCGCTCTGGGTGAATACCGCGTTCGATGAGGTAGCGTGCCATCGGCTCCGCCTCCCCGAAGCCGGACACGATAATCGGCTCCTCCGGCAACAGGCGAGCCATCACCACCGCGCGGTCCAACCGGCTGCACAGCAGTGATCCGGGCTCACCGCCCTCGACGCGCGCGCCCAACACCAGAAGCGGAAACTGCATGCCCGCTAGCTTAGCGTGCATACTGGTCAGCATGAGCATGTGCGTAGTCGGTTCCATCAATGCTGACCTCGTGGTCCACACCGCGCGGCATCCCCAGCCGGGCGAAACCCTCTTAGGTAGCGGCGGCACCATCACCGCAGGCGGCAAAGGAGCGAACCAGGCGGTCGCGGCTGCCCGGCTGGGTGCGCAGGTGAGCTTCGTCGGTGCGGTCGGCAGCGATGCTTATGCCGCGCCCGCGATGCGCTACTTGCAGTCCAGCGGCGTAGACCTCACGCACGTTGAAGCCAGCGAAGAGGTGACAGGGCTGGCCGTCATCACCGTGGATGAGCAGGGCGAAAACACCATCATCGTGGTGCCGGGCGCTAATGCGCTTGTGGACGCTCCCTTCGTCACCACGCACTCCTCCCCTCTCACGGAATCAGAGCTCATCCTGCTCCAAGGCGAGATACCGGCGGAAGGTTTTGCCAAGGCAATCGAGCTGGCCACGGGGCGAGTAGTGGTGAATCTCGCACCGGTCATCGAAGTGGATAAAGACGCACTCCTGCGCGCCGATCCGCTACTGGCCAATGAACACGAGGCCGGGCTCATCTTGGAGCAGCTGGGCCTTAGTGGCGAGGGCACCCCAGAGGAGCTGGCACAACGGTTGCGCAAAGCCGGCTTTGCCTCAGTGGTCCTCACGCTAGGCGCACGCGGGGCGCTTGTGGCCGAGGGGGCTGACCTTGTGGAAGTTCCCTCCCCGCAGGTCACCGCGGTCGATACGACGGGCGCGGGCGATGCCTTTGCCGGCGCGCTGTGTGCCCGCTTGCTGGAGGGTGATTCGCTGGTGGATGCCGCACGCTTCGCCGCGCGGGTCGGGGCCTTTACCGTCACGGGCCCCGGCGCGCAGGCCTCCTACCCGGATCTGACAAGTGAGTTGCCCGCCTAGTTACTCACCGAGGAGCTGGGAACGCAGGTTCTCATCCTTCTTTTGTACTTCGGCGGCCATGTTCTCTTGGTAGGCCGCCATCTTCTCAACCAGTGCTGAGTCGCCCGCGGAGAGGATGCGCACAGCAAGCAGGCCCGCATTCTTCGCACCACCGATGGACACGGTGGCTACCGGAACTCCACCCGGCATCTGCACGATGGACAGCAGTGAATCGAGACCATCGAGATCCTTCAACGCGCGCGGAATGCCGATGACCGGCAGCGGCGTGGCCGCGGCGACCATGCCCGGCAGGTGGGCCGCACCACCAGCACAGGCGATGATGGCTTTGAGCCCGCGCTCATGAGCAGACTTGGCATAAGCCAGCATCTTTTCTGGGGTGCGGTGCGCACTAACGACGCCCACCTCAAAGGGCACGCCGAACTCGGCGAGCACCTCGGCTGCGGGCTTGACGGTGGGCCAATCGGAATCGGATCCCATGATCAGGCCGACGAGTGGTTCCATGAAAAATCTCCTTCTTTACTAGCGTTTAAGCTCGCTGTGGTCTTAAGAGCGCGCATTGGTCTGAAGAGTGCGCGGTGGGTTTAAGCCCAAAGCGCGTGGACGAGAAAGTGGGCGGCATCGTGGGCAATGCGGCGGGTTTCCTCCACGTCCTCACCAACGACGTTGACGTGGCCGATCTTGCGACCCGGCTGGTGGTCCTTGCCGTAGAGGTGGATCTTCGCCTGCGGGTAGCGCTCCATGACTTCGCGGACGCGCTGCGGCATGGGCATCTGCGGATCCTCCTCGGCTCCCAGCACGTTAGCCATAACGGTAACCGGAGCAAGCGCCGCGGTGGAGCCCAGCGGCAGGTCCAACACGGCGCGCAGGTGCTGTTCAAACTGAGAGGTCACGCAACCATCCTGGGTCCAGTGGCCGGTGTTGTGCGGGCGCATAGCCAGCTCGTTGACGGCGATGTCCTCTTCCACGACCGCTCCCGGGGCTCCTGAAGCAGACGCGATGATGCAGCCTGCGTCTTGCTTCGTGGCGAAGGCGAAGAGCTCCACCGCCAGCACACCTGTCACACCAAGCTCAGTGGCTACCTTGATGCCCACCTGCATGGCGCGTTCCGCTAACTCCGGCGAAACGTTCGGCGCTGGGGCAAAAGCCTCGGCGCAGATGCCATCTCGCTGCACGGACTCGGTGACCGGCCAGGCCTTGACCTCGCCGGAGGGGCGGCGGGCGACGAGCACGGACAGCTCGCGGGTAAGGGAAACTTTTTCCTCAGCCATAAGCGGGGTGCCTGCTGCGAGGAGCTCCTCTACCAGCGGCTCCAGCTCCTCCGCGGACGGGAACCACACGCCATGGCCGTCGTAGCCGCCGCGGCGGGCTTTGAGGCACACGGAACCGTCGACAAGCGCGGCGAAGTCCCGTGCATCCTCCACCGATTCGATGGATGCAAAGCGCGGCACCGGGGCGCCCAGCTCGGACAGCTTCTGGCGCATGAACAGTTTGTCCTGCGCGTAGAGGAGAGCGGAAGGCTGGGGCTGGACGTTGAAGCCGTCGGCAATGAGACGCTCGACGTGCTCCGTGGGTACGTGCTCGTGCTCAAAGGTAATTGCATCCGCGCCTTCCGCGGCGGCGGTGAGCACGTCGAGATCGTGGTAGTCACCGAGCACCACATCCGGGATCACCTGTGCGGCGGACTTGTCTGGCGCGGAGGCCAGCACGCGCAAGCTGATGTCGAGCTCTGCGGCGGCCGGCTGCATCATGCGTGCAAGCTGGCCGTCTCCATAAACAGTAACGAGGGGTTTGTGTTGTTCACTCACCCTTTCAATACTAGCCTTGGGGCCATGATCGTCCGGCATACCATCTTTCAGAACTCCCTCATGACCGCGCTGTTGGATGGCATTTACGACGGCGAAATGACCATCGGCGAGCTCTTGGGCAAAGGCAATTTTGGCATCGGCACCTTCGATGCGCTGGATGGGGAGATGATTATCCTCGACGGCGTGTGCTACCAGCTACGCGGCGATGGCACCGCGACGGTAGCGGACTTGGACCAGGGAACCCCCTTCGCGGTGGCCACGAACTTCGTCCCCCGTATTAAGGTGGCCGCGCCCAAGGGATTGAAGCGCGAGGAGCTTTCGGCCTTCATCGATGAGGTGGAGCCTTCCGCCAACTACATGTACGCGGTGCGCATCACCGGCCGCTTCAGCAACGTGGTTACCCGCACGGTGGTCAAGCAGAGCAAGCCTTATCCGCCGATGGCGCAGGCCGTGGGCGGCGATAAGGAACTGCGCTTTGAAAACGTCGAAGGCATCATCGGTGGTTTCCGCACACCGGTGTTTGAGAAGGGTATTTCGGTGCCGGGCTGCCACGTGCACTTTATTGACGCTGCGCGCACCTCCGGCGGGCACGTGCTGGACTACACGGTGGATGAGGCCACCATTGAGCTCTGCCCTGGCACGGACCTGGATCTGCGCTTGCCGCTGACCCACGAGTTCCGCTCCGCCAACCTAGCCCCTGATGACTTGGACCAGCAGCTACACACGACGGAGATTAAGGACTAACCCCAGACCGGTTGTTCGTTGAGGATATCCTCGACGCGCTTGGCTTTAGGGATGGATGGGAAATACATCGGCTTCTCGTATCCGTGGAGTGCCAGCGAAATCCCGCCGCGACGGCGGCGCGCACCGCGGATATCGGTGAGCGGGATGGAATCGACGCGCTTGCCTTCGCGGGCGATGACGCGCAGGTTGGTCACGATGAAGCGCTTACGGCGGGCTTTCACCAAGGGAAGGACGAAGCGCCAGGCAGCAAGTAGGGCCCATAGAGCTACTAAACCATTGCGAAGCGCCAAGTCAATGCCGTTATAGTCACACCAGCCGATGGCAATCCAGCACACCCCGGTAATCACGACGAGCTCTAGAAAAGGAAAGAGCAGCGTCCGAAAGGGAGCGGTCATGTCCGCGCGAACAACTTCGCCGCGGCCCATCTGCATGAGGTTCATGGGGCTCATGGTACCTCCCGTCCACGTTCACCCCATTCCTCCCCTGCCCACGGCTGGCTCTGGGTTATTTTGGCAACGGACCGCAAATGGCATCTCACAGAAGGCATTAGTCAAAAGGTGCCTTTGGGGCCAAAGACACCTCTTGCGGGTCTGTAGATGGCGTTTTCAGGGGCAAAGACGCCTTTTGACTAATGCCATTTGATAGATGCCGTGTGGAAAGCACCGTAGCTGAGTGTCCTGGATGAGTGCCCTAGTCATGCCCGCTAGGAGGAGCCGTAGAAAAGTCGCACGCCGACTTAGTTATCAGCCGGGCGCAGGTGGATGACATCGCCCGCGGAGTAGTACTCGCCGCCGACGTTAATGCGTCCGTCATCTGCCACGCCCTCGACGGTGCCGATGACGTCGCCGGTCGGAGCTTCGAGGCGGACTTCCTGCCCGATCGAAGAGCAGACCTTGCGGTAATCAGCCATGAGCTGCGGATCCTGCTTCTCCCACTGGGTGATGCGGTGGCGCAGGTTCTTCAGCACGGTGATGGCCAGCTCAGTGCGGTCGGTATCGAGCCCTTCGAGTGCGAGGGACGTCGCGGCCTCGATGGGCAGTTCCTCACGGGTCAGGGTGACGTTGATGCCCATGCCCACGACTACGCGGGCTGAAGGCGGATTCGCAGACTGAGTCTTGGGGGCGACTTCAGCTTTGCTGACCTCAGCTTTGTTGATCTCAGCCTTATTAATCTCTGCTTTGTTCACCTCTGCCTTGTTCACTTCGGCCTTGTTGATTTCAGCCTTGGAAACTTCGGTCTTCGGAGCAGATTTGAAGGCCTCCCCCACAGGGCCGGCTTCAGCGAGGATGCCACACAGCTTCTTGCCATCGATGTGCACATCATTCGGCCACTTGAGCACCGCACCCTCGACCGAGTCGGTCACGGCCAAGCCGGCGGCCAGGGGCAGGGTGCCAAGGTGATCAAGCGAATCCGGGAGGATCAGCACGGAAAAGATAAGCTGCGCCCCCGCCGGGCTCACCCACTGGCGGCCCAAGCGGCCTTTGCCGGACACCTGTTCGTTGGCCAGCAGTACGGTGCCATCAGCCACCTTCTCGGCCTGCATGAGATCGGTATTGGTGGAGCCAGTGGACTCTGTGTAATCGATGACAGCGAAGTCGCCGCCCAGCGCTTCGCGAATTCGGTCCATATCAAGTGCAGTCATGCACCCCAGGTTACCCGCCGGGCCACGGCCTCCTAGCAGTAACTAAAAGTAATCCGGATTGGCCAGAATTGTGCGGGCAGTAGCATCGTCAAGACAGGTAGTCAGCACCGCCTGCGGCAACGCGTGAGTAACCTGCTCAGGTGTCACGGTGATCTGCCGTGTATCCGCCAAGAAAGAAACAGTATCCCCAATCAATTTGTCATAGTCCGCGCGGTCTTGCGCCCCGAGGCTATCCGGCTTTCCTTCGGTTACCAGCACATAGCGGGTTGCTGGGGTGACCCACTCACAGACCCACTCGCCATATTCCTGCAATTCCGAGTCCGAGACCTCCAGCCCCATCCCCTTCATGCTGGCGCGCATGGTGGAGCGGTCAATATGGCCGTTGTCCACCAACTGTGAGCGGACCTCAGACGCATCGACGGTATCCGCAAAAATAGCGCGGAACACGGTATCGCGGTGGGCTTCTTCGGACGCAGTGGCCGGCGATGACGTCGCAGATTCCTTCGAAGGCATTGTCGGGGAAGGCTCTTCCGAAGAAGATTTGGTAGTGGAGGTCGATGACTCCGTCGTAGTCTCCGAAGATGCCGAAGACGCATCAGCGGTCCCAGTAGAAACGGTTGTCAGTGGCGCAAAGGACTCAGCGGACTCCGTGCTGGAGCAACCGACCAAGAGCAGCGCGAGGAGAGGAGCGAACTTCTTCATAGTGAATTCCAGCCTAATGCACCTGCCGCCAGGTGCTAGTGTGTGTCCATGGCAAAGGTCACTTTTGAGAACGTCGGCATTACCTATCCCCGTGCCGAGAAACCCACGGTCAAAGACCTCAATCTCGAGATTGCGGATGGCGAGTTTCTGGTCCTCGTCGGCCCGTCCGGCTGCGGTAAGTCCACCACGCTGCGCGCCCTCGCGGGGCTGGAGCCGGTCTCCAGCGGCCGCATCCTTATTGACGGCAAAGACGTCACGGGCCTTGAGCCAGGCGATCGCGATATCGCCATGGTCTTCCAGAACTACGCGCTCTACCCGCACCTCACCGTTGCCCAGAACATGGGCTTCGCCCTCAAGCTGGCCAAGATGCCCAAGGCTGAAATCAAAGCCAAAGTAGAAGAAGCAGCGAAGACCCTTGGGCTGACGGAGTACCTGCAGCGCAAGCCCAAAGACCTCTCCGGTGGTCAGCGTCAGCGCGTGGCCATGGGCCGCGCCATCGTGCGCGAGCCGAAGGCCTTCCTCATGGATGAGCCCCTGTCTAACCTCGACGCTAAGCTGCGCGTGCAAACCCGCGCGGAGCTGGCCAGCCTCCAACAGCGTCTCGGCACCACCACTGTCTACGTCACCCACGACCAGGTGGAGGCCATGACCATGGGTGACCGCGTGGCCGTGCTCAAGGACGGTGTTCTGCAGCAAGTCGCGCCACCGCGCGAGCTCTACGACGCTCCCGCTAACGAATTCGTCGCCGGTTTCATCGGTTCCCCCGCGATGAACATCTTCGACTACAACGGCGGACGCGTCGGCGTTCGCCCGGAAAAAATGTTCATCAATAAGGGGCCGATTGGCTTCCAAGGCACGGTGGAGTTCGTGGAAGAGCTGGGCTCTGAGTCCTTCGTCTACGTCATGGTGGGCGAGCAGCGCTTCGTCGCCCGCGCGAGCGACAACGTTCCGCAGCGTGGTGAGAACGTCGTGCTGACCTTTAACCCCCGCGAGGCTCACCGCTTCGATCCGGAGACCGGCCAGCGTATTGAGGCTTAAGAAACACCACGGACAGGGGTGATTTCACCCCCGTTTGAAGTGAATTAAAAGCCAAAACCACGTGCAGTGTGGGGATGATCCCCTATTTTGTAGTCATCAGAAGTTTTCCGAAAGGTGAATATTCAATGAAGAAGCCCTTCCTCCCCAGCTCGCTACGTTCTGTCCGCCGCGGCGTTGTCGTCACCACCGCTGCACTCGCACTGACCTTGGCGGGTTGCTCCTCGAGCGACGAGGGATCGTCGTCAAGCACTGGCTCCGATGCCTCCTCGACTGATGGTGACGGCCGCGGCCCCATCACCTTCGCCATGGGCAAAAACGATACCGACAAGATCACGCCCATCATCGAGGCATGGAACGCCGAGCACCCAGATGAGAAGGTCGAGCTCAAGGAGCTCGCCGGCGAGGCCGACGCTCAGCGCGAGACCCTCGTGCAGTCCCTGCAGGCGGGCAACTCCGACTACGACGTCATGGCGCTGGACGTGGTCTGGACCGCGGACTTCGCCGCTAACCAGTGGCTGGCACCGCTAACCGGTGACCTTGAGGTGGACACCTCCGGACTGCTGGAGCCCACCGTGGAGTCCGCCACCTACAACGACACCCTCTACGCGCTGCCGCAGAACACCAACGGCCAGCTGCTCTTCCGCAACACTGAGTTGGCGGACAAGGCTCCGGAGAAGTTCGCAGACATCGCTTCTGCCTGCGAGGCTCTCAAGGATGATGCTTCCTGCCTGACCACGCAGCTCAAGCAGTACGAGGGCCTCACCGTCAACACCGCCGGCTTCATCGAGGGCTGGGGCGGCTCCATCTTGGATGATGAGGGCAACATCGCTGTTGACTCCGACGAGGCCAAGGAAGGCCTGCAGGCGCTTGTCGACGCCTACGAAGACGGCACCATCTCCAAGGACTCCACCGCCACAACGGAGGAGGAGACCAACCTCGCTTTCACTGAGGGCAAGACCGCTTTTGCCATCAACTGGCCGTACATGTACACCAATTCCGAAGAGGCTGGCGTGAAGTTTGAGGTCCAGCCGCTGGTGGGCAAGGACGGAGTCGGTGTCTCCACCCTCGGTGGCTACAACAACGGCATCAACATCAACTCCGAGCACAAGGCTACGGCCCTGGATTTCATGAAGTTCATCATCAACGAGGAGAACCAGAAGTCCTTCGCTGAGGCTTCCTTCCCGCCGGTGCTGGCCTCCATCTACGACGATGAGTCCCTCGTCGAGGAGTTCCCGTACCTTCCGGCTCTGAAGGAATCCCTGGAGAACGCCGCGCCGCGTCCGGTCTCCCCGTTCTACACCGCCATCTCCAAGGCCGTGCAGGATAACGCCTACGCGGCTCTGACCGCTGACAAGTCCGTCGATGACGCTACGAAGGACATGAAGGCCGCCATCGAGGCAGCCTCCCAGGGTTAATCTTCCCAGCGTGAAATGGGGGCGCGAGTAAGTCCACGTGACTTGCCCGCGCCTCCTTCTTTGATCTGGATTTAAACCAATGGGCATCAAGGTGCTCGCGCGCAGAGGATGTCCAGAGGATGTCTACGCCACCCGCTATGATTTTCCCCAACCCCCGATAACCCCCTCCCCTATAAATCAGAAAGGCAGGCACCGCATGGCTGGAGCACCGCCTACCGCGCAGCCCCGCAGACAGTATCTGCGCGTTGCTGCGCTCATCGCGCCGGCGCTGATAGCGCTGGCCGTGGTCATCGGCTATCCCATCGTGCGCGCTGTGATGTTGTCCTTCCAGGGCAACAAGCGGCTTAACCCGACCACGGGTGTATTCGAGGAAGGCGCATTCGCAGGCCTCGAGAACTACCTGTACTGGATCACTAATCGCTGCATGTCTGCCACCGGCCAGGCCAGCACGTGCCCGGATGGCGTCATCGCTACTGATTTCTGGCCGGCACTTAAGATCACGCTCTTTTTCACCGTGGTCACGGTGACCCTGGAAACGATTTTGGGCATGTTCATGGCGCTGGTGATGAACGGCGAATACCGCGGTCGCGGCCTCGTGCGCGCGGCGGTGCTGGTTCCCTGGGCCATTCCCACCGCAGTCACCGCGAAGCTATGGCAGTTCATGTTTGCACCGGATGGCATCGTTAACGCGCTCATCGGCTCGCGCATCGCATGGACCACGGACCCGTTCTATGCCCGCCTCGCGGTGATTATCGCTGATGTGTGGAAGACCGCCCCGTTCATGGCACTGCTCATCCTGGCAGGCCTGCAGATGATTCCGCGCGATGTCTATGACGCAGCACGCGTGGACGGCGCCTCGCGTATCCAAACCTTCTTCACCATCACCCTGCCACTGGTGCGGCCAGCACTCATGGTGGCCATCCTCTTCCGCACGCTGGATGCGCTGCGTATGTACGACCTGCCGGTCATCATGATCTCCGCTTCCTCCAACGCGCCGACGGCCACCATTTCCCAGCTGGTGGTGGAAGACATGCGCCAGGGCCACTTCAACTCAGCCTCCGCGCTGTCCACACTCATCTTCCTGCTTATCTTCACCGTCGCGTTCATCCTCGTCCGCTTCCTCGGCGCTGATATCTCCGGTACTGCTCGCCAGAAGAAGGAGAAGAAGTCATGAAAAAGCTTGGCCACTACCTCGGCATCCTCTTCATCATGTTCTGGGGGCTCGCGCCCTTCTACTGGATGGTTGTCACCGCCTTGCGGCACAAGTCCCATACCTTCGACACCACCCCGTGGCCCACGCACGTGACCTTGGACAACTTCCGGGATGCACTGGCAACAGACAAGGGCAATGACTTCCTCAACGCACTGGGGAACTCTTTGCTTATCTCCCTAGCCACGACCGCTGTCGCAGTCCTCATCGGCGTGTTCACCGCCTATGCGCTAGCTCGCTACGACTTCCCTGGAAAAGGTATCGTCACCGGCATCATCCTGGCCGCCTCGATGTTCCCGGCCATCGCGTTGGTGACCCCGCTCTTCCAGCTCTTTGGCAACCTCGAGTGGATTGGCACCTACCGCGCGATGATCATTCCGAATATCTCCTTCGCGCTGCCCCTGACTGTCTACACGCTGCTGAGCTTCTTCCGTCAGCTGCCCTGGGAGCTGGAGGAAGCTGCCCGCGTGGACGGCGCTTCCCGCGGTCAAGCTTTCCGCCTCGTGCTCCTGCCCCTGGCCGCGCCCGCGCTGTTTACCACCGCCATCATCGCTTTCATCACAACGTGGAACGAGTTCATGCTGGCCAAGCAGCTATCCACCACTGCTACTGAGCCGGTGACCGTGGCTATCGCGCGTTTCTCGGGCCCCTCGGCCTTCGAGTACCCCTATGCCGCCACCATGGCCGCGGGCGCGCTGGTAACGGTTCCGCTCATCATCATGGTGCTCATCTTCCAGCACCGCATCGTCGCCGGCCTCACCGCCGGAGGTGTCAAGGCTTAATGCGCCGTGAACTGCTATGGGACACCGCGCTGGGATTCGTTGGCTTCTTTGCCTTCCTGGCGCTGGTGCAAGCAGTCCTCAATCTTTTTCACCCCTCCCCCGCCATCTGGCCGGGGCTCCTGGCGGGCGCGCTGTGCCTGGCGGAGTTTCTGCTGTGGCGGGCCAAACGGAAGGATCTCCGATGACCTGGCACGATAACGCCATTTTCTACCAGGCCCTCGTGGGCTCGTACAAGGACACCCACGGCGAAGGCGTTGGCACGCTACGTGGAGTTATTGAGAAGCTGGATTACCTCAAGTGGCTCGGAGTGGACTGCCTGTGGCTCTCCCCCTTCTATCCCTCCCCGCTGCGCGATGACGGCTATGACATCGCCGACTACTACTCCATTCACCCTGACTACGGCACGATGGAAGACTTTGACGAGCTCGTCACCGAACTTCACGCTCGTGGCATGCGCCTCATGACGGATTTGGCTTTCAACCACACCTCTACCGATCATCCGTGGTTCCAGGCCTCCCGCACCGATCCGGAAGGCCCTTACGGTGACTATTACGTGTGGGGCGATGATCCCCTGCGCTACCCCGAGATCCGCATTATCTTCACCGATACGGAAACCTCGAATTGGGCATGGGACCCGGAGCGCAAGCAGTACTACTTCCACCGCTTCTACTCACACCAGCCGGACCTAAACTACGACAACCCGAAGGTCCACGAGGAAGTATTCAAGATTCTTTCCTTCTGGCTAGATAAGGGCGTGGACGGCTTCCGCCTCGATGCCATCGCCTACCTGTACGAGCGTGATGGGGTGGGCGGCGAGTCTCTGCCGGAGACGGTCGAGTTTGTGGAGAAGGTCCGCGCCTTCATCGACGAGAATTACCCCGAGGCCATCATGATCGCGGAGGCTAACCAGCCGCCCGAAGAAACCATGGAGTTTTATGGCACGGGCAATCGCTTCCACATGGTGTTCAACTTCCCAGTGATGCCGCGGCTTTACCAAGCCCTCGCGCTGGGGGACGCCACACCGGTCTACGACATCATGGCGGAGCTTCCGGAGCTTCCCCAGGGTTGTCAGTGGGGCACCTTCCTGCGCAACCACGACGAGCTGACCCTAGAAATGGTCGACGAGGACCAGCGCGCCATCATGTACGAGCACTACCTGCCGGATGAGCAGATGCGCGCCCACGTGGGCATCGCGCGGCGCCTCGCGCCGCTGTTGGGCAATGATTACCGCAAGATTGAGCTTTTTTATTCACTACTCATGACGCTGCCGGGTGCGCCCTTCCTGTATTACGGCGATGAGATTGGTATGAACGATGCCCCCGAATTGCCCGACCGCGATGCCGTGCGCACGCCCATGCAATGGGAGCCCGGTGAGGGCGCAGGTTTCACTACATCCGCTCACCCGCGCCGTCCCATCGTCGGCGGCGTAGGGGTCTCAGTGAAAGAGCAGCTTGCCGACGACTCCTCGCTCCTCCACCGCCTCCGCGGTCTAATCCAGCAGCGTAAGGCACATCCGGAACTCGGCACCGCACCTTTCGAAGCCGTGGAAACCGGTCAGACGGGCGTTCTGGGATTCCAGCGCGGTGAGTTGTTGTGCCTCCATAACTTCACGGATCAGACCGTCGACCTAGGCCCTGTGGAGCTCGGGCCCTATGGCTACGCCTGGCTGCCCATTGAGGCTTAAAAAGGCGCTCGTTTCTCACCTCATATTTCGCGCTAGGTTAACTGAAAGTTAACTCGCCGTGAACGAAAGCTAGCTTTTAGAGAACTTTACCTATATAGTTGGTTTAACCCCATGATGCGGACGGCCGCATCATTACGACAAGAAATAGAGAGGTGAGCCAAATGAATACCCTGACCGGATTCCTTTCCGCCATCACTAACGAATTCAAGAGTGCCACCGGAATCAACCTTGACACGGTGCACCCGGCGCCGCTGGTATCGCAGATCGCCGAAGATCTGCACAAGCACGGCCTCGTCCCAGCCACCCGCACCGACATCGAAGAGTCCTACGCGGCGCTGACCAACTCCTTTCCCAGCGAAGAGGATCTCACAGAGGTTGAACTCTTCCTTTACAACCTCGGCTGGCTAGCCAACGCTCCAGATAAAGCCGCTTAATCCACATCACAACTAGCCCCTCTTGTGCCCTGCCACAAGAGGGGCTATAGTTTCACATATCGGCTATCAGGCCTGTTACTCGCAAGAGGCAAGAACCTGAAGCAGAATCCCCCTTTAACGAAAGGGACTTCAGCTTCATTGCTCTCGCGAGTCTTTTTCGTTTTGGGACTTTTCGAAAGCCTAAGAACGAAAGTGAGGACATCATGACCGCCCCGGTACGTGATTATCCAAAGCTTGCCCACGACATCATCACTCTGGTCGGCGGGCCATCTAACATCACAGGAATTGCTCGGTGCGCCACTCGCCTGCGCCTCGTCCTGAAGAGCACTCCCGAAGACGCCCACACCAAGATTGAAAATCTGCCCGGCGTCATCACAACCGTCGAGAAGGGAGGGCAGTTCCAAATCGTCATCGGCAACCGCGTGGGAGAGGTCTACGAAGCTGCCATTGATCAGCTAGGAATCGATCCTAATGAACAGCAGATTGATGACGAGGACAATAAACCCACCCTCATGAACCGCATCATCGCTATGATGTCGGCGGTTTTTGCCCCCTTCATTTACGTACTCGCCGCAGCGGGCCTTATCCAAGGTGCGCTCATCCTCATCACTGCCGCCTGGCCGGAGTTTGGTGAGACAGGTACATACGAGATTTTCTCGCTCATGAGCTGGGCGCCTTTTACTTTCCTCCCCATCCTCATCGCGATCACCGCCTCGCAATTCTTCAAGACCAACACATTCATCTCTGTCGCCGCCGTTGGCGCTCTCGTCGCCCCAGAAATGGCCGACATTGCCTCACGTGTGGCCGAGGGCGAACACATTTCGCTTTTCGGTTTTGGATTGAGCGAGACCACATACACCTCAACTGTGCTTCCACCCCTTTTCGTCGTGTGGGGATTGTCTTACCTCGAAAGGTTTTTCCGGAAGCACCTACCTGAGGTCATCACGCAGCTGTTTACCCCGCTGTTCTGCCTCATCATCGCCGTGCCACTCACTGTTCTGATTATTGGCCCTCTATCCAACCAGGGCGCAATTCTCATTGCAGACGGTTTCAACTGGTTGGTCGATGTTGCTCCCCCTGTCGCCGCAGCCATGGTAGGTGGTTTCTGGCAGGTAATCGTCATTTTTGGTGTGCACTGGGGCGTTACCCCAATGGTCCTCGCGAACTTTGAACAGTATGGCTCAGACCCCTTCCAGGCCTTCCAGACCGCTGCGGTGATTGCTCAGGTTGGAGCGGCCTTCGGAGTCTTCCTCAAGTCTCGCAGCCCCGAAATGAAGAAGGTCGCCGCATCCGCTTCCCTGACCGGCGTCTTCGGCATCACTGAACCCGCTATTTATGGCGTTACACTCCGCCTAAAGAAGCCATTCATTGTGGGCTGTGTCGCGGGTGCGGCAGGCGCCATTGTGGTGTCCCTCTTCGGTTCCCTGCAATACGTCTATGCAGGACTACCTGGCGTGCTCACCATCATGAATGCCTACGAACCTGGAACGAACTCGCTCATGGGAGAGATTATTGGCTGCGCTGTAGCATTCTTCGGAGCCGTCATCGGCGTCTACTTTGTTGGTTTCACGGATGTGCTCGCCGAGGCCCCTGCCGAAGCAACCGACAGCTCCCCCGACTCCGATGCCGCATCCGCTGAATACCACAACCAGCTCTCCCAAAAAGAGACCGTCTTCCACATCTCAAGCCCTGTGACTGGCACAGTTCTCGCTCTTAACGAGGTGGACGATCCGGTCTTTGCACAGGGCACCATGGGCGAGGGCGTGGCCGTAGAACCGACCGACAACAAGGTTTACGCGCCCTTCGATGGCACTGTTGCGACAGTCCTTCCATCCAAACACGCTGTAGGGATCATTTCAGATGACGGCGTTGAAGTTCTGGTCCACATCGGCCTAGACACGGTCGCGCTCAAGGGAAAGCCATTCACCAGTCACGTTACAAAGGGACAGCGCGTCGAAGAAGGAGACTTATTGGTTGAATTTGATGCTCAATTGATTACCCAAGCGGGCTATTCCCTCACTACGCCAGTAATCATCACGAATACGAAAAAGTTCGCTGATGTCATCATCCATCCATCAACCCGTACCACTCATGGAAACGAGCTCATGGCCGTTGAAGCCAAGTCCTCGAACCAGACTCACGCAGAAGGAGCCAAGTAAATGACCACGACACTCAATCCGGATTTCCTCTGGGGCGGCGCTGTTGCTGCACACCAATTCGAAGGCGGCTGGAACAAGGGCGGTAAAGGCCCCTCCGTCGTCGACGTCCTCACCGCTGGTGCCCACGGAGTTCCCCGCCGCGTCACCGAAACCATCGAAGCCAACGAGTTCTACCCCAACCACGAAGCAATCGATTTCTACGGTCGCTTCCGCGAAGACATCAAACTTTTCGCAGAAATGGGACTCAAATGCTTCCGCACGTCAATTGCCTGGTCCAGGATTTTCCCGCAAGGCGATGAGCTTGAGCCCAATGAAGAAGGACTCAAGTTCTATGACGAGGTCTTCGACGAGCTTCTTAAGTACGGTATCGAGCCCGTCATCACATTAAGCCACTTCGAGATTCCCCTTCACCTCGCTCGTGAATACGGCGGTTTCCGTAACCGCAAGCTCGTGGAATTCTTTGAGCGCTTCGCACGAGTATGCTTCGAGCGCTACCACAAGAAGGTCAAGTACTGGATGACCTTCAACGAGATCAACAACCAAATGAATGTGGATAACCCGCTTTTCCTTTGGACCAACTCGGGCGTGACCATCGCCGAAGGTGAAAACCCCCAGCAGGTGCTGTACCAAACCGCGCACAACTGCCTGCTCGCCTCCGCACGCGCCGTAGCAGTAGGGCACGAGATCAATCCCGACCTACAGATTGGCGCCATGGTTGCCATGGTCCCGGTGTACCCGTACAGCTGCAATCCCTCAGACATCATGGCCGCCGAAATTGCTAGCCGCGATCGATACTTCTTCCCCGATGTACAAATCCGCGGCTCTTACCCGGCCTATGCTCTGAAGAAATTTGAGCGAGAGGGAATTAACCCAGGATTCCAAGAAGGCGACGACGAGATTCTCCGCAACGGCACCGTCGACTACCTCGGGTTCTCCTACTACATGTCCAACACCGTTAAACACGATGCAGTGGCCGACGCTGGTTCCTCGGTCAACGGCGGATTGCCCAATTCAGTAGACAATCCGTATATCAAGTCCTCTGATTGGGGCTGGCCAATCGATCCACAAGGGCTGCGCTACTCCCTCAATTCCCTTTACAACCGCTACCAAAAGCCACTTTTCATTGTGGAAAACGGCTTCGGTGCGGTCGATAACGTGGAAGCCGATGGCTCCATTCACGACGAGGCCCGAATCGACTATCTGCGCAATCACATCGCGGCAGTAAAGGAGGCCGTCCTCGAAGACGGCGTCGATCTCCTGGGCTACACCCCGTGGGGAATCATCGACCTAGTTTCCTTCACCACCGGTGAAATGAAGAAGCGCTACGGAATGATCCACGTCGATCGCGATAATGAGGGCAATGGCACTCTGGCCCGCTCAAAGAAGGATTCTTTCGAGTGGTACCGAAATGTCATAGCTTCCAACGGAGCTGAGCTCTAACAATCTCACCTCCTAAGACAGGGCACGGTCACGTACGACTGCACCTTTCAAGTCTGCGTTACCGTGCCCTGTACCCTAAATCTATGGATGTCATCCGCGCACTTAACAACAACGCTGTGCTCTGTACCGACGCACAAGGTACTCAAGCTATCTGCTTGGGCAAGGGGATTGGTTTCGGTCGAAAGCTTGGCGATGAAATCCAGGATGATGCTGTGGAGCAAGTATTCCGCCCAAGCTCCGCTCACCCCATCGCAAACCTCACCGCACTACTCTCTGATCTCCCGCTAGACATAGTCAATCTTGTTGTAAATTTCGTAAACACGCACTCTCAGGTCAGCGAAACACAGCTTTTAGTTTTAGGCCTAGCAGATCATATTTCTTTCGCAATCGAACGCGAAGAAAGCGGAATCGAATTCAGCTACCCATTGATGTGGGAAGTATCCACTTTGTACCCAGAGGAATTTGAGCTGGGATTAAAGCTCCTCGACCAAGTAGAGAAAGCCACTAGCGTCCGTCTAGCCCGCGATGAAGCCGCCGCCGTAGCGATGCATTTCATCAACGCCCAGTTTGTGGATGGGGATATGACCAAGGCAGAAAACACCACGAAGGAAATCTCTGCTCTTCTCGACTTGGTCTCTTCCGAGCTTCAGTGCCACCTTCGCCCCAGCTCCCCCACAGTCACACGGCTCGTCACGCACCTGCGGTATCTCTTCGCACGTTTACATTCCCCGAGCCGGGAAGCTGACGCACCATTGCACTCCATGCTTGCGGCTATCGAACACGATGATGCTGCAGCAGTGCGCATTGCTCGTCTCGTCCGTTCCAAATTGGAAGGTCAAGGTCATGCCATTAATGACAATGAGCTCGCCTACATTGCCCTACACGTTGCTCGCCTGCACAGCGCCCTTGGAACTGAGCAAGGTGGCAAGGACGGTTAGCATGCACCCAACACGCCGTATGCGAGAAAACCCTCACTTTTCCCGCCCCATCTACCTGCACAAACGTCAATTGTGAGAGAAATCACCCGATCGCCGCTATACATTCCTATACAAAACTTCTCTACACTGTCGAAACATGACTATTTCCTCACATTTGTCGGAGCTTGACTCCCTGAGCGCCGACACCACCGCAGGCAAGATCGCTGAACTGAAGAGGCGTCGCGAAGCAGCGGCGCAGCCCATGGGTGCAAAAGCCCACGACAAGGTCCACGCCCAGGGCCGCCTCACAGCCCGGGAGCGCTTGGACTACCTCCTCGATGAAGGCTCCTTCGTGGAGACCGACATGCTCGCCGTGCACCGCACCACGGACTTCGGGATGGGCAAGAAGCGCCCGCTGACCGATGGCATCGTCACCGGTTGGGGAACCATCGACGGCCGCGAGGTCTGCATCTTCTCCCAGGACGGAACCGTCTTCGGCGGCGCCCTCGGCGAAGTCTACGGCGAGAAGATGATCAAGATCATGGAGCTGTCCATCACCACCGGCCGCCCGCTCATCGGACTGTACGAGGGCGCCGGCGCCCGCATCCAGGATGGCGCCGTGTCCCTGGACTGGATTGCCAAGACCTTCTACCAGAACGTCAAGGCCTCCGGCGTCGTCCCACAAATCTCCGTCATCATGGGTGCTTGCGCCGGCGGCAACGCCTACTCCCCCGCACTGACCGACTTCGTGGTGATGGTGGATGAGAAGTCCAAGATGTTCGTCACCGGGCCCGACGTCATCAAGACCGTCACCGGTGAAGAAGTCAGCCAGGAAGAACTCGGCGGCGCCGGCGTCCACATGCATAAGTCCGGCACCTCGCACTACACCGCTTCTAGCGACGAGGAAGCGCTCGATTGGGTACACGACCTACTGACCTACCTGCCCTCCAATAACCGCCAGCTGACCCCGGTTGAGCCCTACGAGGAGCTGGGCGAAGAAACCGTCGACGACCTCGTGCTGGATAGCATCATCCCGGATTCCCCGAACCAGCCCTATGACGTCAAGGAGATCATCGAGGCTCTCACCGATGACGGCGATTTCCTGGAGATCCAAGCCGACCGCGCCGATAACGTGGTCACCGCCTTCGGCCGCATCGAAGGGCG
Source organism: Corynebacterium sp. MSK004 (assembly GCF_030232515.1). NCBI lineage: Bacteria > Bacillati > Actinomycetota > Actinomycetes > Mycobacteriales > Corynebacteriaceae > Corynebacterium > Corynebacterium sp. MSK004. The sequence goes on from NZ_JASPKB010000001.1 coordinate 198,411, forward strand.
CACCGTGGGGTTCGTGGCCAACCAGCCCCAGGTCTTCGCCGGCTGCCTCGACATCAATTCTTCGGAGAAGGCCGCGCGCTTCGTGCGCACCTGCGATGCCTTTAATATCCCGATCATTATGCTGGTCGACGTCCCCGGCTTCCTCCCCGGCGCCGACCAGGAACACGATGGCATCCTGCGCCGCGGCGCCAAGCTGCTCTACGCCTACGCCGAAGCCACCGTTCCGAAGATCACCGTCACCCTGCGCAAGGCCTACGGCGGCGCTTACTGTGTGATGGGCTCCAAGGGACTGGGAGCGGACGTCAACCTGGCTTGGCCCACCGCCCAGATCGCGGTCATGGGCGCTGCCGGCGCCGTCGGTTTTATCTACCGCAAGGAGATCAAGGCAGCCCACGAAAAGGGCCTCGACGTAGCTGAGCTGACCAAGTCCTTCGAGCGCGAGTATGAAGACCACATGCTCAACCCGTATAAGGCAGCGGAGCGCGGGCTTATCGACGCCGTCATTCTCCCCTCTGAAACCCGCAGTGCAATCGCCAAAAATCTGCGCTTCTTCACGGACAAGAATGTGGCTCGCCCGGCACGCAAGCACGGCAACATCCCACTTTAGCGCGCACTCGGATCGGCACAGATTAGTACAGAAGACGCACTGTATTACACTAGTGTCCCATGACTGACTTGAAGACGACCGCTGGCAAGATCGAGGACCTGAGCGCCAAGCTCACCGAGTCCCGGGCGCCGCAGGGAGAGGTTCCTGCGGCCCGCAGCGCCATCGAGGCGCTCTTTGACGCCGGATCCTTCGTGGAGACCGACGCGCTCGCTCGCCACCGCTCCACCGAGTTCGGCCGCGAGCACATCCGTCCTTACACCGATGGCGTCGTCACCGGCTTCGGCACTGTCGATGGCCGCAAGGTCTGCGCCTATGCGCAGGACGCCTCGCTTTTCGACGGCACCATGGGCGAGGTCTATGGCGAAAAGGTCACCAAGCTTTATGACTTGGCCATTAAGACCGGCGTACCCATCGTCGCACTCGTCGCCAGCGATAAGCCCCGCGCCCAGGAGGGCATTGTCTCCTCCGCCATGCAGGCCCGCATCCTGGCCCGCGCCACCACCGCTTCCGGCCTCATCCCGCAGGTCACGGCGGTCTATGCGGACTCCAAGGAGGCCTCGCTGGTGGCCGCGCTGTCGGATGTCGTCATTGCTCCGGACGGTGATCTGCAGGCGGATGGGGAGCACGAGGTGAACGTCGCCAAGCGCGTGCTCTCCTACCTGCCTTCCAATAACCGTGCCGCCGCTCCCCGCACCGATGCCACCATCGTTGCGGGTTCTGTGGAGGAGAACATCACCGACGCCGACCACGCCCTCGATACCCTCGTGGGAGATGACGGCGCCGTCGATCTCGCCGACGTGGTCACCGCCACCTGCGAGGATGTTTTCGAGCTCGGCGCCCAGGTGCGCGGTGTCTTCACTGGTTTCGGCCGCGTGGAGGGCCGCACCGTGGGCATCATCGCCAACCGCGACTCCTTCGATGCGGAAGCTGCCGCTAAGGCCGCGCGTTTCATCCGCCTCTGCGATGCTTTCAATACCTCCATTATCGAGTTCGTCGACTCCCCGGCGCTGGATGTGGAGAAGGCAGCGCTGGCCAAGCTCGTGCATGCTTATGCCGCAGCGAGCGTGGGCAAGATCAGTGTGATTGTCCGCCGCGCGCACGGCACCGGGTACATCGCTTTCGGCTCCAAGGAACTCGGCGCCGACCTGTCCTATGCGTGGCCGACGGCCGAGATCTCAGTGGCCGATGCCCCCGCACTGGCCGCAGAGCTAGAGCTGAGCGAGGAAGAGGCCGCCGCCTACCTCACCCCGTACCAGGCCGCTGAGCGCGGTCTTGTCGATTCCGTCATCACCCCGGCAGCCACCCGCGGCTCCCTCATCGAGGGCCTGCGCCTGCTGGATCGCAAGATTATTCCGACCCTGCCGAAGAAACACGGCAATATCGTTTTGTAGAGGTTTCCCTATGACCGCTTCCCTGTTTACCGTTCTGCGCGGCAACCCCACCGACGCTGAGGTGGCGGCCCTGTCCACGGTGCTCAGCCAGCTCGACTCTGAGGCGCGCGCCAAGGCCGCCGATATCCGCTCCGAGCGCGACCTGTGGGGCCAGCCGGGTGATGTGTTCAACCCGTCCGCCTTCCGCAACGTCCGCTACTACTAAGCGCATGCGCCTGGTTCTAGCTTCCCAGTCCCCCTCCCGCCTGTCCATCCTGCGGGGTGCGGGCGTGGAACCCGTCATCGCCCCGGCCCACGTGGATGAGCGGGCCATCGAGGAGCGCCTGGCGGGTGCTGAGCCCGCCGAGATCGTCTGTGCGCTGGCTACTGCTAAGGCAGGGGCTATTGCTCCTGACTATCCCGAGGACGTCGTGGTGGGCGGGGATTCCATGCTGCTTCTCGACGGCTCCCTCCAAGGCAAACCCCATACCCCCGAGGCCACCGTGGAGCGCTGGCACGCGCAGGCCGGGCGCGCCGCGGAGCTCATCACCGGCCATTGCGTGCTGCGGGGCGATAAGCGCTTCGTAGAAGCCTCGCGCACGACGGTGTACTTTGCCCAGGCCACGGACGCCGATATCGAGGCCTACGCCCGCACCGGCGAGCCGCTGGAATGCGCCGGCGCCTTTACCTTGGAGGCCCTCGGCGGCTGGTTCATCGACCGCATTGAGGGCGATCCTTCCTCCGTCATCGGCCTTTCGCTGCCGGTGCTGCGCCGCGCGCTGTACTCCTTTGGGCTCAACGTCTCCGACTTCTGGGCCCAGTCCTAGTTTCGGGCGAATCCATCCAGCTGCGGGCTAATTCTTCTATCTTTGGGCGAACCTTCCCAGGTTCGCCCCCTCTGGTGGCCGTGGCGCCACATGGCTAGAGTGGGGCGGCATGGAAATGAAAGATATGCTCGCTCCCCCGCCCATCAAGTTGCCCGCCGATCCGGGTGCTGACAGCACCTCCGATCTCACCGCAGGAATTGTCGCCCACCCGGATTCCCCGTTGCTGTGGGCACTGCTGGCGGAGCAGGAACTAGACAAGCACAAGGGCGCTGAGCCCACCGCTTTCATCACCGCCTACGCCTATGCGCGCACCGGCTACCACCGCAGCCTAGACCGCCTGCGCGGCAATGGGTGGAAGGGATGGGGCCCAGTCCCCCTCTCCCACGAACCCAACCAAGGCGTGCTGCGCGCGATTGCCGCACTGGGCCATGCTGCGAAGGCCATCGGTGAGGACGCGGAGTATGACCGCATCCGCCAAATGCTTTCCGACGCCGACCCTGAGTCCGTCGCCACGCTGCTGGACTAAGCAGCCAGTAGCGCCGTTGCGCGCTGGCCCGCCTCCCCCCGGTCCGTCACGTGGTTCTAGTCGACTGGTTCTACTCAAAAGGTTTAGCTGGGGGCAGGTGAACCATCTAGGTGCCCGAAGAAGGTTTGTTTGGGGGCACATGAACCTTCTGATCCGAACCATATGACTGGAACCATCCGTGGCAGCTAGCGGACCTCTCAGACGGGCACGGCGCTTTAAATACAAAAATCCCGCGGACCTCGAATACTGAGGCCGCGGGATTAGTCTGTCTGCCCCTAAAGCAGCGCAGGGATTGGTATGCGGTTAAGCGGCTCTTCCGGTTTCGGGGTGCGTAGCGGGGTGAGGTAGAAAACGACGGGTTCAGCGGGTCACCACAACATGTAGGGGTCCCTGGTGTGAAGATGAAAGTTCCTACACAACCATCTAAACCCACCAGGGACCCGTACTGTGAAGCCTACTGGAAACCTCGTCGCCGACACTATCTGCCGTACCGCGGAAATCGGACTTGCCATCACCGGTGCCGCTGATGCCGGAGCGTTGACCATCATTGAGGCCACGCCAGTAGCCGTTATCGGCGTGTGCCCGGACTGCGGACAGCCAGGAAAGCTGCGCGACCACACCACCCGTCGACTCGTTGATCTTCCTGTCGTTGGATTCCCCACTAGGCTGCACGTAACAGTCCCCAGATTCTTATGCACAGCCGTCTCATGTAAGAGAAAGATCTTCCAAGAATCTTTAACCTGCGCGGATGACGGCGCCAAACTCACTTATCGGGTCACCCGCTGGATCTTGCAGCGCCTTGCTATTGACCGGATGAGTGTGTCAGCTACCGCCAAAGCACTCGGTGTGGGCTGGGACCTGGTCAACCAAGTCGCGCTGGATGCCTGCCGCCAGCTTGTCTACGGCGATCCATGTCACCTAGACGGGGTTCGCATTCTTGGAGTCGATGAACACGTATGGAAACACACCAGAAAACCAGGCCAGGCATCAAACCTGGTGACCATACTTGTTGACCTCACCCCGCTGGTGGACGGGCGTGGGCCTGCTCGTTTGTTAGACATGCGACCGGGCAGATCCGCCCACGTGCTCAGCGGGTGGCTTAAAGAGCGCGACCCCAGCTTCCGGGAGCAGATACAGGTGGTGACCATGGATGGGTTCACCGGTTATGCCACCGCAGTTGAAGAGCAACTACCACAGGCGAATAAAGTCATGGACCCTTTCCATGTGGTGCATCTGGCAGCCGACAAGCTCACCAGTTGCCGACAAAGACTCCAACGTGAGACAACCGGGCGCCGCGGACGCAAAGATGACCCGCTGTACAAGCACCGGCGCACCCTGTTGACCAGGACGAACTATCTCACCGAGCGGCAAAAGCAACGCTTAGAAATGCTGTGGGCCACCGATGACGACTACGTGGCCCTAGAAGTAACGTGGCTGCTCTACCAAGACGTGATCGCAGCGTACGCGCATCCGAAGAAATCGGAAGGCAGAAAGCTCATGGAACGCATCATCCACACCCTGCGTAAAGGACTACCAAAAGGCTTAGAAGAGCTCGCCCAACTGGGGCGCACCCTGTGGCGTCGACGCAAAGATGTGCTCGCCTACTTTGATATCGGCGCATCCAACGGTCCCGTTGAGGCAATCAACGGCAGACTCGAACACCTACGCGGCATCGCCCTGGGATTCAAAAACCTCAACCACTACATCTTGCGATGCCTCATCCACTCCGGACAACTACAGGACAAAATCAACGCACTCTAAAACCGGAAGGGCCGGTTAAGCCTTGTCGCCGTCTGCTTTGGCAACAAGATCACCGGTGTTCTGCGCGGTGCGGATGTTCGCTACGAAGAACTCCAGGATCAAACGGAACTGGATGACGTAGAAGAGGAACCCAATTCCACCAAAAATGACAGCGCCCAGGAACGTCAAGATTCCGATGAGAAAGCTGTCAGCGAAAGCAAAGAAGGAGAAGAGGATCATTCCCGCCCATGCTGCACCTGCCAGGATAACGAGCAGAATGTAGATGAAAGAGGAGAACTTCAGGGTGACGAAGTTGCTGAAGGAGAAGTCAAACAGCGCCTGGAAGAAGCCCGTGCCCTTGGAAGAACCGCCATTCGGCGCTGCCTGCTGCGGGTACTGATTCTGCGGGGAGGCTGCAAAGGGCGAGTTTTGCTGACCAAAACCCTGCTGCTCCTGCGCCCCGAAGCCCTGCTGTCCCTGGGAGCCGAAACCTTGCTGCTCCTGGGCGCCGAAGCCCTGGTTCTGCTGCTGGTAGTTACCAAAACCGGACGTGGAGTTGGAGTGAGAAGCCTGGGCGCCGAAGCCATCACCAGACTGCTGCCCAAAACCCTGGCTCTGGTTGGATTCTGCCTGCGCAGTGCCGCCAAAGCCTTCGTTGCCAAAGCCGCTGTTGCCGTAACCATGGTTGCCGTAGCTCTGGTTCGAGCTCGCCGCCTCAGAACCGCGCTCGGCACCAGCACTGCTATCGGAGTTGTAGGAAGCGTAGGAGGCGCCAAAAGAGTCATGGTTAGCGCGGGTCTCATGGCTGTCAGGCTTGTGGTCAGCTGACTCCGTGTTGGCAGAACCAGAGGCGGACTCAGATGCAGCAAAGCTGGAGTCAAAAGTGCTGTCCTTGGCCTCACCTTCCGACTCCGGCTGCGAGTCCTGGGAAGACGCGCTTCCGAACGAGGAGGTCTCAGCAGAGCTCTCGGAGTAGTCGCCGTAGCCGGACTGGCCGCCCCAGCCGAAGTTGGAGTTCTGTCCCTGGCTGTTCCACCCAGAAGCAGAATTATCGCTGCCGGACTGGGAGCTACCGTAGCCGCCAAAGCTACCGAAGTTATCGTTCCCAGCGTTCTCGCCGTGGGAACCGTTAAAGCTGTTATCGCCCACGTTGCTTTCGCTGTTGTCGGCGTTCTCACCAAACTGGTTGGGGTTCGTCATTATTCCTTAGACCTTTCGGAGAATCATCGAATTTCGCAGCACGCTACAGCACTACACTGGCGCAATTTTTACCCCTTCGAACGTACCTGAGATCTCGCTCACTGGCAGCCCGGCTCGGGGAATAAGCCCCAAGAAAATGAAAGTTTCCCCTGCCGCGGCAGGGGAAACTCGACAAGGCTAGCGCGAAAATAGACGCTTAAGCGTTCTTCTCCTCCACGCGCTTGATAGCCTCAGCAGCCACCTTCTCCTGAATGCCCATGTCCAGCTCAGAGGTGAAGCCCACACAGGAGCAGTTAATCTCACCAAGGACATAGGTGTCTTCGCCGTTCTCACCGTCTGCCAGCATGAAGTCTGCGGTCCAGATCAGTGGGATGTTGTCACCACCGAGCTTCTCTGCAATGACCGGACGGACCTCAGCGAACATGTCAACGAGTTCCTGCCACTCCTCCGGCTTCTGGTAAGTGTACTTAGCACCGGAGAACAGGGTGGCGGAGAAGGCGTCGCCGCCCTCGGCCGGCTTCTTGTGCACCACGAAGACCGGGTCCGGGCCCACGAGAAGAATACGAATCTCACCCTCGACAATGCGCGGCATGAAGCGCATGTCCACGAGCATGCCGTTGTCACCCACGATGTACTGATCGCAGAAATCCATGAACTCGCCCAGCTCGCGCTCCTCGGTGTGGTTGTCCACAGCCTCGGTGCACTTGATCTTGGTGTCGAGCGGCAGAGCCGTGCCCGGCTCGACAGACTCGGCCAGCTTCTCGTCGGCAAGGCGCACGCGCCAGATGCCGGAGCCGGTGGAGCCGCGGTTCTGCTTAAGCACGCGCTCGCCGTAGGACAGGGAGGCCGGGAAGGTGTTGTGGAAAGACTCGACGTCGTAGTAAGCGGCAGTATCGGACGGGACCAAGTCGGTGTCATTGAGCTTGACCAGGGCATCCTTAGCACCGTAGGCCATCATCTCGTACGGGGTGGACATGCCGACCAGGCCGGCGTCGGACAGCTTGGTGAGCAAGTCGAAGTAGCCCTTCTCACCGCCCGGGATGTTGCCCGGATTCACGCGGGAAATGTAGGCATCGAAGTTCTCAGATACATACTCAAAGAGCTTCTCAGACCACTCAGGGCGGTAGAACACGACCTCTGCGTGCCAGCCTGCATCCTTGATGCAGTCGACGATCGGCATGGTGTCCTTACGGTGTCCATTGATCTGCTTGTCGGATCCGCCCTCGACCTCGAAGACGACGATTGCCTTGTGCACAGTGCTTCCCTTTCGCTAGGGGGTTAATGAGTGTCACTTCTTAAAATAACCCAGGTTAGGCCTGTTCGCTCACCTGAAGAAGCGACGCCAAAATGCGATAAAAGTCGAGCTTAGCGCAGTTTTTAACCCCTGACCTGCACACTTGTTATAACCAGTACATGCGAGCTGGCGCCCTACGGAATAAAAATGTATCCAACACCACAAACGGCCCTCCCCCGTGACCACTTTTCGACAGAGCACGCTAGAGTTGAAGCGAACGTTCCCCCTTAACGAGAAAGGCAGGTGGACCGTGGCCGAATTCGACCCGAATCCCCCTTTCCAGGAATACGCGCACCCCGAGCGTCTTGTGTCCGCACCGTGGCTATCCGCGCGACTGGGCATTAACGGCCTCCACGTCATCGAGGTCGATGAGGACTCGCTCCTCTACGATATCGGCCACATCCCCACCGCTATCCGCATCAATGTCCAGACGGAGCTGCTCGACAGTACAACGAGGGACATTATCAGCGCGGAAGACTTCACCAAGCTCCTTCGCTCCAAGGGTATTGAGCGCGAGGATACCGTCGTCCTCTACGGCGACAAGTCCAACTGGTGGGCCGCATTCGCCCTGTGGATCTTCGAGCTATACGGTCACGAAGACGTCAGGCTTCTCGACGGCGGTAGGGACGCCTGGATGTCCGAAGAGCGCGATACTTCCTTCATGGTCCCCGAACCATCTACCTCCTCCTATCCCGAGGTCTCTCGCGAGGAATCTTCACGCATCTTCGTCGACGAGCTGCGCGAATCCACCGCCACGGTGGTCGACACCCGCAGCCCAGACGAGTTCTGCGGCGAAGCCGCCCTCAAGAACGGAACCGGCGAGTCCGCCTACGGCACCACGTTGACCCATGGCCACATCCCCGGGGCCATCAACTTGGAATGGGATCGCGCGGTCTACCCCAACGGCTGCTTCCGCGCACTCAGCGAGCTGAAGGTAAGCTATGGTGAGCTGGAGCCAGATACGGAAACAGTGCTCTACTCTCACGTCGGCGCTCAGGCCGCGCACACCTGGTTCGTGCTCAAGTACCTGCTCGGATTCAAGGCAGCGCGCGTTTACGATGGCTCGTGGGCAGAGTGGGGCAACATGGTTCGCATGCCCGTTGAGCGCTAAGAACACACCAAATTAACCCCGCATCCACGCTGATGCGGGTTTATTTTTTGACACGAAACCAAGATGTGAAGGTATCCTCATGTTTTGGTGTGCAAGAATAGTACGCAGTCCTATCAGAAAAAATGGAGGAGGGTTCCTGCCGTGGCAGTTGAAACCAAGAACATCACCAAGGTCCTCGTGGCCAACCGCGGTGAGATTGCGGTCCGCGTCATTCGCGCGGCTCGCGACGCCGGCATCGCATCCGTAGCGGTCTACGCTGAGCCAGATGCTGACGCCCCATTCGTCACGCTTGCCGACGAAGCCTTTGCACTCGGCGGCCAAACTTCCGCGGAGTCATACCTCGACTTCAGCAAGATTCTCGACGCCGCCTCCAAGTCCGGCGCCGACGCCATCCACCCCGGCTATGGCTTCCTCTCCGAGAACGCCGACTTCGCCCAAGCCGTCATCGACGCCGGTCTGACCTGGATTGGCCCCTCCCCGCAGTCCATCGCAGACTTGGGCGACAAGGTCACCGCCCGCCACATTGCCGAGCGTGCTGACGCTCCCATGGCACCGGGTACCAAGGATCCGGTCGCCAGCGCCGAAGAGGTCGAAGCCTTCGCCGACGAGCACGGTCTACCGGTTGCCATCAAGGCCGCTTTCGGCGGCGGTGGCCGCGGCATGAAGGTCGCGCACACCCGCGAGGAGATCAAGGACCTCTACGAGTCCGCCACGCGCGAGGCCGTCACCGCCTTCGGCCGCGGTGAATGCTTCGTTGAGCGCTACCTGGATAAGGCCCGCCACGTCGAGGCGCAAGTCCTCGCCGACCGGCACGGAAACGTCGTCGTCATGGGCACCCGCGACTGCTCCCTACAGCGCCGCTTCCAGAAGCTCGTCGAGGAAGCCCCTGCCCCCTTCCTCACCGATGAGCAGCGCGCTTCCATCCACGAATCGGCCAAGCGCATCTGCCGCGAGGCCGGCTACTACGGCGCCGGCACCGTGGAATACCTGGTCGGCGCCGATGGCCTCATCTCCTTCCTCGAGGTCAACACGCGCCTCCAGGTGGAGCACCCCGTTACCGAGGAAACCACTGGCTTCGACTTGGTGCGCGAGCAGTTCCGCATCGCGGAGGGCCGCGAGCTCTCCATCTCCGAGGATCCGGCCCCGCGCGGCCACGCCATCGAGTTCCGCATCAACGGCGAAGACGCCGCCGCGGGCTTCATGCCGGCCCCCGGAACCATCGTCTCCTACTCCGAGCCTTCCGGCCCGGGCGTGCGTTTGGATTCCGGCGTGCGCGAAGGTTCCGTCATCGGCGGCCAGTTCGATTCCATGCTGGCCAAGCTCATCGTCTGGGGCCCGGACCGCGCGACCGCCATCGCGCGCGCACGCCGCGCGCTGTCCGAGTACCGCATCGAGGGCCTGCCCACGGTTGTCCCCTTCCACCAGGCAATCCTCACCGATCCTGCTTTCACTGCCGAAGACGGCGACTTCAAGGTCTACACCAAGTGGATTGAGGAAGAGTGGGTTAACGAGCTCCCCGCATACGTCGACCCCGCCGAAGCACCCGAGGCCGAGGAGCAGGAGGCAGCCCAGAAGTTCGTCGTCGAGGTGGGCGGCCGCCGCATCGAGGTAGCCCTGCCGGGCAACTTGCTTTTGGGTGGCGGCAACAAGCGCAAGAAGTCGAAGAAGCGTCGCGGGAAGGGCGCGGCAGCCAACGTGTCCGGTGACACCGTGACCGCGCCGATGCAGGGCAGCGTCATCAAGGTCGCCGTCGAAGAAGGCCAGCAAGTGGAAGAGGGCGAGGTCGTCGTGGTCCTCGAGGCCATGAAGATGGAAAACCCCGTCAAGGCCCACAAGTCCGGCACCGTGACCGACCTCAAGGTATCCACCGGCACGCAGATCAACAAGGGCGAGCCGATTCTGGAGATCAAGTAGTTCGCTAATGCGTCTCTGCCGGCAGAGAACAGCGCAAAACTGCGACAAACCTTGCCTCGATTAGCACTGTTAAATACTCTTTGACGTGATGCCCCGGTGGAGCTCTGCTCCGGGTTACTTACCCGCTGAGTACTACTTACCGGGGTGCTGACTTTGTCGCTCCGGGGGGGATGCAGCAGTGGCGCATCAGGATTGCGCCACCCACTCCCCTCGAACCACTCAGCGAGTGACAAAATTCAGAGTTCAAGTAACCTCGAAAGGCATGAGCGTTAACGATTCTGAGTTCGGCGTACGGTTGGCCAAGGAGCATGACCGTACCTACCTCTCCCGCCTCCTTTTCCTCGCCGATGTCCTCGGTGACGAGGACGCCCATATCGGGGATTTCCACACGCCTGACGTGGGGCTGTACGTCGACGAATGGTCTCCCCATGTCGACGGCGGCGTCATCGCCGTCTCCAGCCACCGCGTGCCCGTCGGCGGTGCCTGGCTGCGCTACTACACCACTGAAGCCAAAGGCGCTGCCTACACCGGCAATCCGGAGGCCGATCCTTTCGATGAGTCCCAGTGGGCCACAGACCTCGATCCGGAGGAAATCCCCGAGCTCTTCCTCGCTGTGGAGTCCCGCTACAGGGGCTTAGGCGCTGGACGACGCCTCCTGCGCAACACCTGCGACCTCGCCGAGGCACAGGAAGCTCCGGCCATTTCGCTGTGGATTGAGCCGGAGAACACCGGCGCCCGCAAGCTGTATGAATCCGAGGGCTTCGTCGACATCGACGTGCCCGGCCGCCCGGATGCCCACGTGATGCTCAAGCGTTTCTAGCACCGCAAGCCGACAAAGGGTGTCGAGCATACTCGACACCTCTTCGGTTTCTTCCAAAAGTGTCGACTATACTCGACGCGTTTGGCAGGGCCCGGCGGTAAAACAAGAACCCCTCCTATCTGGTGTTTTACTCCAGACGGGAGGGGTTCAGCGGCTTTTCTTAGCTGATGACGGCGATGAGGTCGCCGCCCTCCACCTTGGTGGCGGCGCCAATGGCGACGCGCTCGATGGTGCCATCCTTGGTGGCGGAGATGGAGGCTTCCATCTTCATGGCCTCGATGACGGCGATCTGGTCGCCGGCCTTGACCTCGTCGCCAGGCTTGGCGGTCGGGTTCACCACGCCGGCAAACGGTGCGGCCACGTGGCCCTCGTTGGACGGATCGGCCTTCTCCACGGTGGCGACGGTGGACTCGACGTTGTTGTCGCGCACCTTGAGCGGGCGGATCTGGCCGTTGACGTTGAGCACGACGTTGCGGATGCCCTTCTCGTCCGGCTCACCCATCGCGTCAAGACGCACGGTGATGGGCTTAAGATCCGCGCGGTCATTGGAGCCCTCCGGGAAGTGGTGAACAATGTAGTCCTTGCCCTCTTCCAGACCGTAGAAGAAGACCGTGTCCGTCAGCGCCTCGGTGTTGCCGTAGGTGCGGCGGAACTCGTTGAACTCCTCGAACTGCTTCGGGAAGAGCAGGCGGTTGAGGGAAGCGCGGCGCTCGGTGGAATCATCCGAAGCCAGGTGCTTCTTCTCATCCTCCGGCACGGGCTTGACGGTGACGTCGCCAGGCGCGCGGCCCTCCAGAACCTTATCGCGCAGCGGCGGCCAACCACCCGGAGGCGTGCCGAGCTCACCGCGCAGGAAGGCGATGACGGAATCCGGGATGTCGTACTTGGTCGGGTCGGCCTCAAAGTCAGCCGGGTCTACTCCAGCGCCCACGAGGTGCAGGGCGAGGTCACCGACCACCTTGGAGGACGGGGTCACCTTGGTCGGGCGGCCGAGCATCTCATTCACTGCCGCGTAGGTGTCCTCGATAATCTCGAAGCGGTCCTCCAAGCCCAGCGCGGTAGCCTGCGCGCGCAGGTTGGACAGCTGACCACCCGGAATCTCGTGGCGGTAGACGCGGCCGGTCGGTCCAGGAATACCCTTCTCGAACGGCTGGTAGAGCTGGCGCACGGCCTCCCAGTACGGCTCAAGGTCGGAGACGGCCTTGAGCGAGATGCCGGTGTCACGAGAGGAGTTCGAGAACGCCGCGATGATGGCGGACAGCGAAGGCTGGGAGGTGGTGCCCGCCAGCGGTGCGGAAGCACCGTCGACGATGTCGGCACCAGAAAGCGCTGCCGCGTAATAGGTAGCCAACTGGCCACCTGCGGTGTCGTGCGTGTGCACGTGAACCGGCAGGTCGAACTCCTTGCGCAGAGCCATAACCAGCTTGGATGCGGACTCCGGGCGCAGCAGGCCCGCCATGTCCTTGATAGCCAGGACGTGAGCGCCTGTGTTCACGATTTCCTCGGCCAGCTTGAGGTAGTAGTCCAGCGTGTAGAGCTTCTCATCCGGGGAGCACATGTCGCCGGAGTAGGCCATGGCAACCTCAGCCACGGTGGTGTTGGTCTCCAGGACGGCGTCGATAGCCGGGCGCATCTGGGTAACGTCGTTCAGCGCGTCGAAGATGCGGAAGACGTCCACACCAGACTTGGCGGCCTCCTGCACGAAACCGGTGCACACATCGTTGGAGTACGGCGAGTAGCCCACGGTGTTGCGGCCGCGCAGCAGCATCTGGATGTTCTGGTTCGGCATGGCCTCACGCAGCAGATCCAGGCGCACCCACGGGTCTTCCTTGAGGAAGCGCATGGCGACGTCGTAGGTGGCACCACCCCATGCCTCCACCGAGTACAGCTCCGGGGTCATGCGGGCAACGGCCTCAGCGGCAGTGACCAACGCGGTACCGCGCACGCGGGTGGCCAGCAGGGACTGGTGGGCGTCACGGAAGGTGGTATCAGTGACGGCCAAAGCGTCCTGCTTGCGGATCTTCTCCGCCCACTTCTTCGGGCCCAGCTCCAACAGCTCATCGCGGGAACCGCGCGGCAGCTCAGAGTTAAAGTCCAGATCCGGCAGCTTGTCGAAGGGGCGCAGGGTGGTCGGGCGCTCGCCGTTCGGCTTGTTGACGGTCACATCAGCGATGTAATCAATGATGCGGCCAGACTCATCCACGGCCGGCGGGGCCTTGAGCAGGTCCGGGTGCTCCGGAATGAAGCTGGTGTCCACGCGGGTGTTGACGAAGTCCGGCTCGCGCAGCAGGGCGCGCAGGAAGCCGATGTTGGTGGCCACGCCGGCCACCGTGAACTCGTTAAGCGCGCGCTGTGCACGTGCCACGGCCTGCTCAAAGTTGACTCCACGGCAGGTCATCTTCACCAGCAGGGAGTCGAAGTTCGGGGAGACCTCAGCGCCGACGGCCGTTGCGCCGTCGAGACGCACGCCTGCGCCGCCCGGCGAGCGGTACTGGGTCAGCGTGCCGGTATCCGGGCGGAAGCCATTGGAGGGATCCTCGGTGGTGATGCGGCACTGGAGCGCCGCGCCGGTGATGTGGATGTCCTCCTGCTTCAGGCCCAGCTCCTCAAGGGAGAAGCCCGCCGCAATCTGCATCTGGGACTTCACGATGTCCACGCCAGTGACCTCCTCGGTCACGGTATGCTCCACCTGCACACGGGGGTTCATCTCGATGAAGACGTGGTTGCCCTTCTCATCGACGAGGAACTCGACGGTGCCGGCGCCTTCGTAGTTAATATGCTCGCAGAATTTCACGGCGTCCGCACAGATGCGATCACGCAGCTCCGGGTCCAGCGTGGGCGCCGGGGCGATCTCGACGACCTTCTGGTGACGGCGCTGCACGGAGCAGTCACGCTCAAACAGGTGCAAGACGTTGCCGTGGGAGTCAGCCAGAATCTGCACCTCGATGTGCTGCGGGCGAATCACCGCGGTCTCGAGGTAAACGTTGCCATCGCCGAAGGCTGCCTCAGCCTCGCGGGAGGCCTCAGCACACTTGGTCTTCAGCTCCGCCTCGTTCTCGATGAAGCGCATACCGCGGCCGCCACCGCCGGCCACTGCCTTCACGAAGACGGGGAAGTTAAAGTCCTTGGCATATTCCGCCAGCTTGTCGACGTCCGTCGAGGGCTTCGAGTCCTTCAGAGTCGGCAGCCCCGCCTCCTGGGCAGCGGCTACCGCGGCGGCCTTATCACCGGTCAGGTCCAAGGTCTCCGGGGTGGGACCGATGAACTTAATGCCGTTGTCACGGCAAGCACGCGCCAAATCGGCACGCTCCGACAGGAAGCCGTAACCAGGGTAAATGGCATCCGCGCCGGACTTCTTGGCGGCGCGAATGACCTCATCGATGTCGAGGTAAGCCTTGACCGGCTGGCCCTCGTTACCAATGCGCACTGCCTCATTGGCAAAGGCGCGGTGGAAGGAGTTGCGGTCTTCCTTTGGATAAATTGCAACGGTCTTGGAGCCGACCTCAAAGGCAGCGCGGAAGGCGCGCACGGCAATCTCACCGCGGTTGGCCACCAAGATCTTAGAGAAGGACTTGTGGGCGGTATCAGACACTGGGAGTGATCCTTTCAGATAAGCACAATACGAACTTAAGGATAGTGTCCGAGGCGACAACGCGGGCGGAAATCGACATATCGGTCAACAGATTTCGAATAGGTTCTCGCCAGACTCCTAGGCACACCCCTAGAAGACTCACCCCTTCATGAACAGCTCCCCTTCCCCCCCTTTAAACATGCAGCGGCCAAATAGGAGAAGAGTTACTTCGCTTTTAAAAAAATATAAACCTATTGACATGTTCTACCCTCCGTTTCTATCCTTCAATCAGGTTCATAAGAACCAACTTCATCCTTCACTTCCAAAGACCGCACGGTGAAGACAGAAAAGAGCTTATGAACTCAGTCACCATTTCTAACGTCCACAAGTATTTAGGCGAAGGCGCCCAGCGCACGCATGTTCTCAAAGGCGCAAGCCTAGAAGCTGGTGAAGGCGAGTTTCTCGGCATTTCAGGAAAGAGCGGCTCCGGTAAAACAACTCTCCTGCGCGCGGTTGCAGGTCTTCTACCTATCGATGAAGGCTCAATCTCGGTCTTCGATACCTGTGTATCCACCGCTGCTCCCAAGGAACTACTCGCCTTGCGCCGCAACACAATCGGCTTCGTCTATCAAGACGACCTGTTGATGAATGAACTCACAGCGCTCGAAAATGTCATGCTTATGCTTGCTGCAGCGGGATTCGATGAGACGACGGCACACGACAAGGCTTGCGAGGCCTTAACCCAGGTAGGACTTGCAGAACTCGCTCAACGATTTCCCGCAGAGATGTCGCGCGGCCAATGCCAAAGAGTAGGAATCGCCCGAGCACTGTCTGGGAAACGGCGAATTCTCTTGGCTGATGAGCCGTCTGCTGCGCTCGATTCTGAAAACTCGCACGGCATTTTTCGACTCTTCAAGAAGCTGGCATCAACTGGCACAACCGTGATAGCGACCAGTCACGATCCCATCATGCTCGACTATTGCAGCACGGCCTACACGCTGATCGACGGCCAGCTTGGGAAAGCAGCCCCGAATGCTCAATGAACTAATCACGAAAGTCGTGCATTCTTCGAAACGGTATCGTTTCGGCGCAGCGGCAATCGCAGTGTGCTTAGGATTATTCGCATTTGCTGTCTCGGCTGATCTCTTCATGATGCTGTCCCCGCAGCAGAAGGCGCAGTCAGAATTGGGAAACAACGCCGTGCGGGTGGACGTGCCTGTGTACACGCGGGCGGGCGTGGTTGAACAGACGCTGCCGCAACTTGATTCCCCAGAGAGGGGCTTTACTACCCAACTCGAGACTTACGATCTCTATGTCGATAGCAATCCATCAGCTTCCCTTGTCTACAAGGAGTCTCACTGGGAAGAGCAAGCTCCCGATTTTGGGTTGGCATTGGTTCAGGGCCATTGGCCAAGCGCCCCCGGGGAAGTAATCGTCACTGAGGACGTTAACCTTAGCCTCGGAGAGAACACAACTGCATTCAACGGCACGCTACCGCTCCGCATCGTTGGCGTTGTATCGAATTCCTTCCACAGCCAGGAGAAAGCGGTGTACGGCGCATCGGGAACATGGAACACCATCGACGCCGACGCTTATTCCATGACCTCCGCTTCGGTCCGGCCGATTGTGTTCGGTTCCGAAGGAACGACTCCTGCCGAGCTCACCGACTTCATTAGCAGTCAGCTCGAAACTACAAACCTCGTTGATCGCGCCGCGCTTGACGACGCCTTTTCGACCTCACTCCTCACCCGCGAAAGCCTGCTCGCCACGCCGCCTTCAGGGTTCGCCGATAGCTATTCTTTCTTCTTCGGCCTGTTCGCCATTGTCATACCGTGTGCTTTGATCCTCTTTTTGTGGCGAGTCACGTACCTAGTTCTTCACCCGTTGAACCGGCGGTTCTTCGAGCTAGGAATCTCCCCCTTCCTGTTGTGGAAGTCCAACACATCCACCCTGCTTCGTTCAGCCCTGATGTACTCCGTCTTAGGCCTCGTTGTAGGTGCAGGCCTGGCGCAATGCGTGCGCCCTTTCATTTCGGGACTTGCGGGGTTGCCTGATCCTGGAGTCCTCATTCCGTGGAAATGGTTAGTGCTTCTTCTCGCTAGCTCGCTAGCAGCACTCCTGATTGGCGGTGTTGCCACCGCGCCGTCGACCCAGCCGCATCCGTTCTGGAAAGACATCCCGCTGCCGGCCTTATCGGCATCATTCTTGCGTTGGAGTGCTATTGCTATTGTCCTTGTGGCCGCGCTCTTTACGGTCGCTTCAGCACTGCTGGGGCCAGACGTGTTCGAAACCTGGGCGCCATTGCCAACCGTGGCATTGTGCATCGTCTTTTCTCTTTTTCTCGCACGCTGTCCGCGAACCAGCCGGCCCTACACTCCAGCAGGCGTGGCCCTAAGATTTGCAGAGAAGCACCGGCAGCTTATTGGCACGGGTCTGACGTTGTTGGTCCTGTGCATGGGAACCGCCGTGTTTAGCAGTTCGATGTCAGCCAGCTTCACAGCCAGTGAGAATGACAGTTTGACGTCAACGATCGCCCCAAACCAGGCACACATTTTAGAGAAGACAGATGACGGGCTTTCCACGCGTGCTGAATCCGTTCAGCACCTAGCCACTGCGTTGGGCGTGCCCGCCCCAGTTCGTGTTTCTTATGTCCAAGCCACGCTGGACATGCCCGCGGAGATGTCGGGGACTTTTGGCGTACTGAGCGTCGAATCCGTTCGTAACGTAGAGCAACTCTTAGACCGAGAGCTTACTGCCTCAGAAAAAGAAGTCCTTAAGACTGGGGCATTAGTCCGCGATCACAGATTCATCAACCAAGACCACGTTTCAATCAACACGAGCAAGAATTCAGGCCACTCATCACTTTCAGCGCTGAGTATGGACTTCGGGCCACACTGGGAGAAGCTAGCTGGAGGATTTATCCTCGCATCCACGGCGCAAAATCTAGATGCACCGGCAGGTAGGACACAATGGGTCTTTACGGGTCTCCAGGAAGACCAAGAAAAGCGCTTTCTTGATAGCGCTGCACAAGCTCATATCCCCCACGAGCTCGTACTACTGCCACTGATTCAAACTTCTTCGACACCGCGGGCATTCTATATCAGCTTGGCAGCCGCGCTTCTCAGCGCGTTAGCCGTAACCTTTGTTTTCTCGCGGCAACTTGCTCGCGCTACCGAAGCAATCGAGACCACCTTCAAAGTACTAGGCCTCGATTCCTCCTGGCACCTAAGAATCGTTGTACTCACTACGGCCACACTGGCATGTGCCGCGATCATTACTGGCTGTCTCGCTGGAATCCTCCCGCTTGCCGGAATGGTCTACGCAATGGGAGATGGCCTCACTTTTGCCATCGATTGGAATGCACTTCTTGTTGCCGCAGGCGCAATAGCATTAGGCGCTGCATGTGGCGTCGGCATGACATGCCTTCGCCACGTGCAGCGCCCGTCGTCAAGCGCAACCGCTAATTAGATCTGCTTCGGCGGAACGGAGCGCTGCTCCTTGCCGTTGTAGGCAGACAGCGGGCGGATCAGGGAGTTGTTCTCGTTCTGCTCCACGATGTGTGCGGTCCAGCCGGTGATGCGGGCCATCACGAAGATCGGGGTGAAGAACTCAATGTCGAAGCCCAGGATGTGGTACGCGGGGCCAGCCGGGAAGTCCAGGTTCGGCTGGATCTTAATGGAGGTGTTCTCGTACATGGTCTTCGCCATGTTCTCGTACATCTCCACCCACTGCTCCTGGCCATGGTCCTTGGCCAGCTCGCGGAAGGCAGCCTCCATGGTCGGAACGCGGGAGTCACCGTTCTTGTACACGCGGTGACCGAAGCCCATGACGAGCTCCTTGTTCTTGAGCTTGTTGAGCGTCCACTCCTCTGCCTTGGCCGGGTCACCGACCTCCAGGAAGTTCTTCATCACGGCCTCGTTAGCACCACCGTGCAGCGGGCCCTTGAGGGCGCCGATGGCGGCGGTAACGGCGGAGTAGGTATCCGACATCGTGGAGGTCACCACGCGGGCAGCGAAGGTGGAAGCGTTGAAGGAGTGCTCAGCATAGAGGATGAGGGACTTATCAAAGGCTTCGATGTCGGAGCGCGACAGGGCCGGGGAGCCTTCCTCCTCGCCGAAGACCATCCACAGGAAGTTCTCCGCAAAGCCCTTCTTACGGGAAGGCTCGATGTACCCCTCACCGCGACGGCGGCGAATATCAAGTGCGACGATGGTCGGCAGCTTCGCCATGAGCTCCAGCGCGGTGCGGCGGATGTGCTCGGAGTCCTTGGTGTACTCCTCCGGATCCTGGGAACCGATGAAGGAGACCGCGGTGCGCAGCACGTCCATCGGGTGGCAGGACTTCGGCATGGAGGTGATCAGGTCAATGAGGTGGCGGTCTAGGTGGCGCAGCGCCTTCTCACGGGCGGAGAAGCGGACCAGCTCATCCTGGCTCGGCAGCTCGCCATTCCACAACAGGTAGGCAACCTCCTCGAAGGAGCAGTAGCGAGCCAGCTCCTGAACCGGGTAGCCGCGGTAGGTCAGGGAGTTGGTTTCCGGGACGACCTTGGAGACGGCGGTCTCATCGACGACGACGCCGTAGAGGCCCTTGCGGATTTCTGGGGTTTCAGACATGGTGTTTTTCTCCTTTGATAGAAGGATCGGGTGAGTTTTCGGGCGGGTTTAGGACCGCAGGTTTTAGTCGAAGGTGGGCTTGTAGCTGTCCTTGGAGTACGTGAACACGCTCTGGTCGAAGGCGTTGTACTCGTCGTAGCGCACGAGCTCGTACAGGCGGGAGCGGTGCTGCATGCGCTCGAGCCACTCCTCGGACTGCAGGCCGGTTTCCTGCATGTCGCGGAGGAACTCTTCGGTAGCACCCATGGCCACGCGCAGGGTGGACACTGGCCAGATGACGGCGTTATAGCCCAGCTCTTCGATACGCTTGGCGGATAGCAGCTCGGTCTTGCCAAACTCGGTCATGTTGGCCAGCAGTGGGGTATCCACGGCGGCGCGGAACTTTTCGAAGTCCTCGGGCGAGTACAGGGCCTCGGTGAAGATGAGGTCTGCGCCGGCGTCGGCGTAGGCCTTGGCGCGCTCGATAGCGTCATCGATGCCGTGGATGCCGGCGGCGTCGGTACGGGCACAGATGATGAAGTTCTCGTCACGGCGCTCGTTGACCGCGGCGGTGATGCGGCGAACCATAAGATCCGTCGGCACCACTTCCTTGCCATCGAGATGGCCGCAGCGCTTCGGGTTGACCTGGTCCTCTAGGTGGCAGCCGGCCAGGCCAGCGTCCTCCAGCGCGGCAACCGTGCGGGCGGCGGACATGGGTTCGCCGAAGCCAGTGTCGGCGTCGACAAGCACCGGCAAGTCCGTGGCGCGGGCAATGTGCCCGGCGCGCTGTGCCACCTCGGTGAGCGTGGTCAGGCCGATGTCCGGCAGGCCCAGGTCATTGGCCAGCACCGCGCCGGAGACGTAGACGCCGCCGAAGCCGCCGAGATCCTGGATGAGCCGCGCGGTCAACGGGTTGAAGGCGCCCGGCAGAGTGGTAATTTCCGGTGCGTTCAGCGCCTCGCGGAAGCTCTTGCGCTTGTCGGCGTTGCTGATAGTGGAGCCAAATAGGCCAGCCATTTAGAACAGTCCCTTCGGGGTCTCGGGTGCGGTGGCGATGGCCTCGTCTGTGAGGCGAACGTTGAGCTCGCTCAAATCGGTGAGGTTCTCCAGGTTCTGGACGGCCTTCAGGAAGCGCTCCTGCTCCTCTTCCGAAACCTTGCCGGCGGCGAGCTTCTTGAACTTGTTGATGTACTCCTCGCGGCCGAAGGGGCGGGCGCCGAGCGGGTGGGCGTCGGCCACCGCGCGCTCGTCCTCAATCACGGTGCCGTCCTTGAAGGTGATGACGGCCTTGCCGCCGAAGGCCTTCTCCTCCAGGTCGTTGGAGTGGTAGCGGCGGGTCCACTCCGGGTCCTCGACGGTGGAAATCTTGTGCCACAGGTCGATGGTGTCCTGGCGGTGCTTGCGCTCGTCGGAGTAGGAGGTCTCATAATCCCACTCGCCGTCCTGCAGGGCCACGGCGAAGATGTACATGATGGAGTGGTCCAGGGTCTCGCGGGAGGCGTTCGGATCCATCTTCTGCGGGTCGTTGGCGCCGGTGCCGATGACGTAGTGGGTGTGGTGCGAGGTGTGCAGGACGATGGACTCGATGTCCTCGGTCTTCAGGCCCTTTTCCGCGAGGGTCTTCTTGAGAGCGAAGGCCATGTCGATCGGGGCCTGTGCCTGATACTCCGCGGAGTGCTCCTTGGTGTAGGTGTCCAGGATGGCGCGCTTTTCCTCGCCCTCAGCCGGCAGCGGGACGGTGTAGGTGCGCTCCGGGGAGTGGAGCATCCAAGCGATGAAGCCGTCCTCGCCTTCCCAAATTGGGGCCGGGGCGCCCTCACCGCGCATGGAGCGGTCCACTGCCTCGATGCCCATCTTGCCGGCGAACGCCGGTGCATAAGCCTTCCAGGAGGAAATGAGGCCCTTGCGGGACTGGCGGGTGGCGGTGGTGGTGTGCAGAGCCTGGCCGATGGCCTGGTAGATGGTCTCGACATCGAGGTTCAGCATGGTGCCGAGGCCCGCGGCGACGGAGGGGCCGAGGTGCGCCACGTGGTCGATCTTCCACTCGTGAAGGCAAATGCCCTTGACCAGGTTGACCTGGATTTCGTAGCCGGTGGCGATACCACGGATGAGCTCCTTGCCGGTCAGCCCCTTGTGCTGTGCCACGGCCAGGATCGGCGGAATGTTATCGCCCGGGTGGGAGTAATCGGCGGCGAGGAAGGTGTCGTGGTAGTCCAGCTCGCGCACGGCAGTACCGTTGGCCAGCGCTGCCCACTCGGCAGAGTAGGTGCCGTCAACGCCGAAGATGGTGGCGCCGCCTTCCTGCACCGGGTGGGCCTGCGCAATGACGCGGGCGGAGGTAACAGGACGGCGGGTGGCAGAGGCAACGGCCACGGAGGCGTTATCGATGATGCGGTTGATGATCATCTCGGTGGTCTCGGCCGGAACCTCGACGGGATCAGCGGCAACCTTGGCAATCTTGTAGGCCAAGTGCTCTTCAATAGGAAAGTCCTCGGCGGACTTGTGGGTACGTACTTCGTGGTTAATCAACGGGATTCCCTCCTAGACAAGAACAACGATTGCGATAGGCATCACACTAACCCTGCCTCGTGTGACCTGCCACATGTGTAAACTGTGACTATCTGTTGCAGGGATTTGCGTTAATTGCAAAATCTGTGGAACTACCAGGTAGAACGGTTTTTGAGGAGGGTGCAGGCAGTGACCAAGCACTACGCGGGGGCGAGAATCCACGCGCTACGCAAGGAACGCAAACTCACGCAGGCCGCCATGGCCAAGCAGCTGGGGCTATCCACCAGCTACCTCAACCAGCTGGAAAATGACCAGCGCCCCCTCACCGTCACCGTCCTCATGCAGCTGACCCAGCGCTTTGGTGTTGATGCCACCTATTTCGCAGGCGACCGCGACTTGCGTGCGCTCGCCGAGCTGCGCCAGCTCTTCCCCGAAGCCTCCGAAGCCACCCTTACTGACTTAAGCGGGCGTTTCCCCGAACTTGTGCCCCGGCTTGTCGACGCCGCCGCTCACACCCCCGCCGAACCCGGCCCCTTCGAAGCTGTCCGCGATTTCTTTTACGACGCCCACAACTATGTTCACAGCCTTGACGTGGCCGCCGAAGAACTGTCCGATTCGCTCGGAGACCGCGTCCTGCGCCGCGGGCGCTTAGCTTCCGTCTTGCAGGATGAATTTGGTGTCACGACGCGCTTTTCCTCCTCGTCCCCGCGCCGACGCACCTTTCACAACCGGGAGCTGCACCTGCGAGCGGGCCTTACGGAATCCCAACTCGTCTTCGAAATGGCGCTCCAGTACTGTCTACTGGCCTACCCGGAGCACTGCGCGGAACTCGTCGCCGAATTGCCGGGCGAGGAAGCGCAGACTATTGGAACGCTGGGCCTCGCGCAGTACTTTGCCGCCGCCGTGACCATGCCTTATACCCAATTCCTCACCACCGCGGAGGAAACGCGCTATGACATCGACGTCATCGCGACGGCGTTTGGGACCGGCTTCGAGACCACCGCGCAGCGCTTGTCGACGCTACAGCGACCCGGCCACCAAGGCGTACCTTTCTCTTTCATCCGGACCGACCGCGCAGGCAATATCTCCAAGCGCCAGTCCTCCACCGCTTTCCACTTCGCCCGCAGCGGTGGTTCCTGCCCGTTGTGGGTGGTGCACCGCGCTTTTGAAACGCCCAACCGCATCACGCGCCAGGTGGCCTCGATGCCCGATGACCACACCTACTTGTGGATTGCGCGCTTCGTCCAAGGACAAGCCCAGGCCTGGGGCACGCCGCGCAAGGAATTCGTCGTCGGGCTAGGCTGCGATATCGCACAGGCGGATCGCGTGGTTTACGCGGATGCGCTCAACCTCTCCCCTTCCGAGGCGACCCCCATCGGCCCCGGCTGCGCCGCGTGCCCGCGCCCGGCGTGCCCGCAGCGCGCCTTCCCACAGGCGGGACGGCCCGTCAGTCTCGACCTCAATGCCACTCCAGTTTCGGCTTATGCCACCTCGTAGTTCTCTCATTTTCGTCTAGGCGTTCGAACTTTCTGCAGCGATGTCCGGTGGGCTTGCCAAGATAGGAGCTGTTCGGCACCCCGCCGAGCTCTCTCCCCTCACCTACGCAGGAGGTTCTCTCTCATGTCCCATCCTTATGCAGCTCCCCAGTTCTCCCAGGAGCCAAACCCGGAGCAGCCAGCGCCGAAGAAAAAGAAGGGCGGCTGTCTCAAGTGGGGTGCGGGTGCCGTCGCGGTATTCGTGCTCGGCGGTATCGCCCTCAATGCAGGTTCTGATAACGATGACCCGACTAACATCGCCGCACCGGAGCCAAGCACAAGCATCACTGCCGCCGAATCGCTGGAGTCTGCACTGAGCACCCCGACGCTCGATATCAACAACGCCGTAGCTGACGTGGAAACCGCCGGAGGCGGTACCGGCAGCGATGACAACACCGTGCCCGCAGAACACAAGAATGCTCTGCGCGCGGCGAAGCGTTATCTGGACTTTTCCTCATTCTCCGAAGCTAAGCTCTATGACCAGCTCACGAGCGAATACGGCTCACAATTCTCCCCGGAGGCGGCACAATACGCCATTCACCAGCTCGATGTGGACTGGAACGCCGAGGCGCTCGAGTCCGCAAAGAGTTACCTCGATTTCTCCTCCTTTTCCAAGGCAAAGCTCTATGAACAACTGACTTCCGAGTACGGAGAGAAGTTCACGCCAGAACAAGCTCAGTACGCCGTCGACACAGTGAATGCTGATTGGATGGCCGAAGCCGTCGAGGCAGCGGAGAGCTATCAGGAGCTCATGCCAATGTCCGGTCCGGCACTGTTAGAGCAGCTCACCAGCGAATACGGCGAGCAGTTCACCATGGAAGAAGCCCAGCATGCGGTGAGCACACTGGGCTTATAAGAGCGGGCAGTAGATAAATCAGACCCGGATCTGATTTACGCAAGGTCTTTACTCGAGGTCATCGTGGGCAACGAGGCGGCGGGCCGCCTCCGTGATGGTGCCCGACAGCGACGGGTAGACCGCCAAGGAATCCGCCAGCTGGTTCACCGTGAGCTGGTTGGTGACTGCTACGGCGATGGGCAGGATGAGCTCGGAGGCAGTCGGTGCGACGATAACGCCGCCGATAACACGGCCGGACGTGGCGCGGCAGAAGAGCTTGACAAAGCCGTGCTGCAAAGAGCGCATCTTGGCGCGTGGGTTGGTGTTCAGCGGCATCATGATGGTGCGGGCGGCAACCTCACCGGCCTCAATCTCCGCCTGGGTAAAGCCAACGGCAGCGATTTCTGGGCGGGTAAATACGGCGGTTGCCACGGTCTTCAGACGCAGCGGGGACACGCCCTCACCCAGGGAGTGGTACATAGCTATACGGCCCTGCATTGCGGCAACGGAAGCTAGCGGGAACAGATCGGAGCAGTCACCGGCGGCATAGATGCCAGCGACGTTGGTACGGGAAACGCGGTCAACCTCGATGTGGCCGGACGGCGTGGTGGCCACACCAACGTGCTCAAGACCCAGGTTCTTGGTATTAGGGATAGAACCGATGGACATGATGACGTGGGACCCATGGATCTCGCGACCATCCTGGGTCTTGACCACGACGTTGCCGTCCTCAGTGCGGGAGACTGTCTCCACGCGGCAGTTCTTCTCCAGTTCCACGCCGCGCTCAGCCAGGACGGTCTCGAGGACGTCGGCAGCATCAGCGTCGTCGTGCGGCAGAATGCGGTCGCGGGAAGCCACCATGGTCACGCGCACGCCCATCTCCGCGAAGGCGGAAACGAACTCCGCACCGGTCACGCCGGAGCCGACGACGATAAGGTGCTCCGGCTCCTCCTTGAGGTCATAGACCTGCTGCCAGGTGAGGATGCGCTCGCCGTCCGGCTGCGCGCCCGGCAGGATGCGCGGAGTAGCACCGGTGGCAACGAGGACCAAGTCTGCGTCAAGGGTTTCGGTGGTGCCATCTTTGTGGGTGACGTCGACCTTGTGTGCTGCACCTTTCACACCGTGCTGGTCCTCGGAGAAGGCGGCACGACCATCGATAACCTGAACACCGATTTTTTCCAGGCCCGCACGCACGTCACGGGACTGATTAGCAGCCAGCGCCTGCACGCGCCCATTGAGCGCCTGCAGGTTGAGCTGCAGCGAGCCGAGCTCGTGATTCAGGCCCATGTCATCGGCGCGGCGGAAATCGGTGCGAATATTGGCGCCAGCGATGAAAGACTTCGAGGGCACGCAGTCCAAGAGAACGGAGGAGCCACCGGGGCCCTGTTCCTCAATCAACGTAATGTGCGCGCCATACTTGGCGCCGGCGGTCGCAGCCTCGTAGCCTGCGGGGCCACCGCCGATGATTACGATGCGGGGGGCTTCCTGTGACACTGTCGCTCCTTTTTTAAAATTCTGCCTATAAGAACTCTGGGAAATCCTTGACACAGTGTAGTGCTTAGGAGCCTAATCCTCCACGTTGGCGAACTGTTCTGCTACGGAGCCAAAGAGTTTGACGCCCACGCCGATAGCGCGCTCATCTGGCGCCAAATCCCCCATGTGGAGATCGTGCTGCTCACCTTCACCCGACCAGCAGCCCAAACGGGCCATGGAGCCGGGCACCTTTTCTAGGTACCAAGAGAAATCCTCGCCGCCGGAAGACTGCGGCGCCTGAACCACGGCCTGCGGGTCGATGGCCTGGGCAGCACTGGCGAGGAGGGCGGTAGAGACGTCGTCGTTAAGCACGGGCGGAACCCCGCGGTGATAGACCAGCTCATGCTCCACACCCAGGGGCGCTAGCACTTGTTCCACCAACTCGGAGAAGAGCGTTTGCATATCCCGCCAGATACCGATGTCCGCCGTGCGCATCGTGCCGGCCACCGAGCCGGTCTCCGGGATCGCGTTCGGGGCATAGCCGGAATTCACCTGGCCGAAGACCAAGACGGTGCCGGTGCGCGGATCGACGCGGCGTGAGAGCAAACCTGGCAGGTCCGTCAGCAGCTTGCCCAGCGCATAGACGACGTCCGCCGACAAGTGCGGGCGGGAGGTATGCCCGCCGGGGCCGGACACGTTAACTTCTACGACATCAGTCGCAGAGGTAATGGCCCCGGCGCGGACGCCGATACGCCCGACGCGCAGCTTCGGTTCCACGTGCACCGCGAAGATGGAGTTCACGCCTTCCAGCGCACCCCACTCGATGACATCGGTGGCGCCGCCTACCCACACCTCTTCGGCTGGTTGGAAGATGACGCGGACGCCGAAGTCCAGTGGGTGCTCACGGTTGAGATCCGCCAGTGCGCAGGCAGTGGCTAGCGCAATGGTGGTGTGCATGTCATGCCCGCAGGCATGCATAACTCCGGGGACCTCGGAGGTGTACTCGAGGCCCGTGACCTCCGTGACCGGGAGCGCGTCGATGTCGGCGCGGAAGGCCAGGCGCCCAAGTTCCGTGTCGGGGCCGATGTCCACCATGAGGCCAGTCTCGGGGAAAAGATGCGGCTCCAAGCCGTACTCGCGCAGGGTGCGGGACAGGAAGCGGGTGGTTTCCACCTCGTTATTGGAGGTCTCCGGGTGGCGGTGAATATGGCGGCGCCACGCGATGACCTCCGCACGGTGGTTGCTAAACCACTCACTGACGTAGTCCGAGATCACTGCTTCCTCCTCCGTGGTTTCCTCTTGGGAAGAGTCTACAACTAGACCATGCGGTTCAGTTAGCCGGGCAGGTCACACGCTAGATATACTGAGCGGTCTGCCCTGTCTGGCAGTTTCTCTACAGGTCGATATTGCGGGGGCCGTAGAGGCGGTCACCGGCGTCGCCCAGCCCCGGCACGATATAAGCGTCCTCGTTGAGGGCCGGATCAATCGCTGCGGTGACCAAGCGAACTGGCAGTCCCGAGTTGGCCAGTGCGTCGACACCCGGCTGGGCGGAGACCATGCAGATCGCCGTGATGTCGGTAGCGCCGCGGTCCGCAAGGAGCTTCAGGGAATGCAGGAGGGAACCGCCCGTGGCGAGCATCGGGTCGACCACGAAGACGCTGCGGCCGCTGAGATCCTCCGGCAGGGCCTCCAGATACGGCACCGGCTCGTGGGTTTCCTCATCTCGCGCCATACCGATGAAGCCGACCTGGGCATCCGGAATCATGGATAGGGCCGGATCAATCATGCCCAGCCCGGCACGGATGATGGGCACGATAATCGGCGGGTTCTGCAGGCGGGTACCCTCCGCCGTGGCGACGGGAGTGACGCAATCAAAATGCTCAACAGGCAGGTCACGGGCTGCTTCATATACCAACATGGTGCCGAGGTCCCGCAGGGCTGCGCGGAAAGCGGTGTTGTCGCTGCGGGCATCGCGCATCAGCGTAAGCCGGGAGGCGGCAAGGGGGTGATCTACTACGTGGATATCCATGCCCTTCACTGTATAAGAATCCGCCGGGAACCGATCAGCGGGCGGCGCAGTCTAAAAAGGCATGACTAGCTTTGACACATTCACAATTGACACCGAGCACACACGCAGGCTGGCGCACGAGCTCGCTGCTGCCTCCCAAGCCACCGCCACTCCTACTCCCGAGCTGCCTATAGATTCCGTTCTCGGAGGCTTCACCGACGCTTTTAACTCCGCCATGGACAACCTTGCTGCCCGCCTTGCCCAGGTCAGGGCGGATGCCGGAGCTGTGGCGGACTCCAGCTTCCGCATGGCCCGCGAGGCCGAGGACGCTGACGGTGCTCTTGCTAGCGCCTGTGGAGGTCTGTGATGTTGGAGTCAGCACTCGCTCACATCGCCCGGATGCAGCCGGCACAGCTTCCCGATGTCTCCCTGCCCACTGTGCCCGATCTCACTGCTGCCGGGCCCTTAGCGGAGATAGCGCACGGAGATCCGCGGGCGCTTTTCGCCGCCGCACGCCAGGCCACCGAGGACCTTTCTACGGCGCGCTCTGCGCTAAATTCCGCGCGCGGGCTCATCTCGGCGGCCGTCAGGGACCTCATCGGGCTGGGATTCGAGCTGCTCCAGCGCGGACTGCCTTTAGCCTTGGGCTTGCTCATCCCCAACCCAGCCACACAGGCCGCAGCCCGCTCGGCTTTGCAGGCCTTGGCAATGGAGTACGTCGGCAAGGCGATGCTGCGCGTAAAGCAGCTGGCCGGGGAACTCCTTCAGGCGGCCGCACCCCTCGTGCCCATTGCACAACGCGCGGTGCGCCCTTCAGTGCGCGGTCCGCAGGAGGAAGGCGGAGCACGCCACGCGCTGACCACGTCCTCGTCCTCTGATAGCAAAGGAAGCGCACAAGGCCAGGCCGCGGTGCAAGCCGCACTCTCCCAGCTGGGCACACCCTATGGCTGGGGCGGCACCGGCAACGGCAGCTTCGATTGCTCGGGGCTAACCCAATGGGCTTGGCGCCAGGCTGGGGTGGAACTGCCGCGCACCGCTGAAAGTCAGACCGTGGGCCGCCAGGTGAGCGCGGATGAGCTGCAGCCCGGCGACCTCGTCGTGTGGGATGGGCACGTGGCCATCTACTCCGGTGATGGGCAGATGGTGGAGGCTGGTAGCCCAGTGCAGACTAATCCACTGCGCACCAACAACATGGGGATGGCTTTCAAAGGCTTCTGGAGGCCCACAGGGTAGACTGTTTGCCCATGAACACCCGCGCTATTGTCCCCATCAAGCTCTCCCTTTCCGAGGGCGATTTCTATACCCTGTGGGCGCCAAAGTGGCGCCAGAACGGTTCCGAGTGGCAGGCCTTCCTCGGTGACGACGAGTCGGTTCTGCTCTTTAATACCGAAGCCGAAATGCTGTGCTTCCTCGAATCCGATACAAAGCACGACTTGCTCGACCACCCGAAGTGGGAGGTCTTTAATTCCCAAGCGGCGGACCGTGTCGTGCCAGAAAAGAAGCACGTCTACGACCTCATCGGCATGCCAAAGCACCTGGCCGGCCGCCCCAGCTACGAGAACGTGTCTACGGTCGCGCGGTGCCTCGAAATTACGCAGGCGCTCGCCGAGGTCGGCGCCGCGGAGCACACCGTGATCTTCTTCGCTTCCCATTCCATCCTGCGCAACCCTGCCCGCGGAGCCGACCACTACGCCGGTGAACAGGGCATGAGCGAGTGGTCCGGCGTGGGCCGCGTTATCCACAGCAACTGGCGCTCGGTCATCGAAGATCTCGACAAGGTGGTCAAGGTCGTTCCCTCTTCTGACTTCAGCCAAGAAAACACCACGGATGCCGCCACCCGCATCTCCGCCGCCAGCGAAGCAGCGGAGGAAGCCCGCAAGAAGGCTGAGGAAGAGCGCAAGGCCGCCGCGGAATCCGCCGATCCTTATGACAGCTCCCCCTGGGCAGCCGCGGGCATCGACCCGGTGAAGATCACCGCGGACCAAAGGACGGTCTACACCCTGCGCACCTACCTCGACGGCAAGCCGGTTTTCTTGGGCAAGTGGGGCGAAATCTTCACCTTCCCCAGCTCCAAGGTGCTCGTGCGCTGGATCATGGGAAATGATGACCACGACCTAGCGAAAGTATCCACCTGGGAAGAAGTCGTTGCCGCAGCGAACGCCGGTGAACTCGAGGTCACCGTCCACCCGGATAACCAGTACACCTTCAACGGCATCGTCCGCGACATTGAAAAGGGTCCGGAGTCGGTCGATACGGATCAGATGAGCCGTTGCTACGAGGTCTGCGCAGATGCCGCCGACTGGGCCGGGGATGACTCCATCAACTCCTACATGCTGCAGAACCCGCGCTTCCAGGACTACCTGGGCTACATGCTCGGCTCCACCGAGCACGCAGGTTATGTGCCCTCCAAGCCCTACACCGAGCACGCGGAGTCCTGGAAGGGCCTGGAGGAAATGCTGACGAAGCGCTTCTCCCGCTTCTAGCTTCTAATCAGAAGACTCAGTTTCCTCTTCCGATTCAGAAGCGTCTTCCGCGAATTCCGGATCCGCTAGCTCCTCGTAGGCGGGCAGGATTTCCTGCTCGATGAGGCGCTGGCGGTCCTCTTCGCTGGCAAAAGAGTTCTCAATCGCCTTGATAGTGAGATCGAAGAACTCCTCCAGCCCATAGCCGAAGGTCTCGCTCAAGGTCAAGAAGACGTCACTGAGCTTCTCGCCCGCCACGGTGCAGGTAAAGCCGAGCTGTTGCAGCAGCGGAAGAGGGTGATCAGCCAGCTCCTCTGCAGGAAGCTCCTCCAGCGGCGCGAAGGTCAACGCGATGCGGCGATCCCGCACCCACGCGGATGCCTTGCCAGGGCGAACGCCGTCGAGATCCGCGCCGAAGTCATCGACGAGAGCAGTAGCGTGCACAAGGCGCGTCGCACCTGCTTGCACAGCCGCCACGGCATCCTCATAAGAATCGACGTCGCGCTCCCACGGAACGAAATCTGCGCGGAGCTTCTCAGCCGCAGACAACTCTGTCAGCGCAGCGCCGGCAACGCCTTCGCCTACATCCCAGTCAGTGGCATCACCCTCCACGATGATCCGCGCATCAATACCGGGAACATCAAGCCCCTCTTGCGCCGCAGCCAGCGCCTCGGCGGCGCCGAAGGGGAAAGCACTGGGGCGCAGGCGAAGCTCGGCGTAGACCACGTGGTCGTCGGCAAGCGCCTGCACAGCAGCGTGCGTGGCCGCGCGGAGCTCCTCCGGGGTGGATGCATCCGTGGGCAGCGGCGCCAACAGCGTCACTTTGGGCAGACGAGCGAAAATCTCGGCGCCGGAATCTTTGTTTTCAGGGCTAATCAGAGGTGCGTCATGCATGAGGTTCATCCTAGGACGGGGTCTAGGATTAAGCACGCTATGAAACATGTCCCCGCGCTCCTCACCGTCATCGCTCTGGCCACCACGCCGCCGGCGTTTGCAGAGGAGGAAGAGTCATCCTCGCCCACGCGCACCACCGCGCCGGATACTGACTCCTGCCCGCATTCCCTCGTTCCCGAGGAACCGACGACCACCTCTGAGAGGTTGGCGCCCGGCCAGGAAGCGCCCACTCCCCTTCCCGCGGTTGAGGGCGCTGCGTGCGGTGTGACAGCCCCGCGCAGCTTTCAACTGAGCAAGGACGTTGTGGCTTCGGCGTGGATGGTTAGTGACCTGGATACCGGCGAGATCATCGCCATGAAGGACCCTAACGGGCGCTACCGCCCAGCTTCCATCATCAAGGCGCTGCTGGCGCTCGTGGTCATCGAGGAGCTTCCCCTGGACCAACGCATCACCGCCACGCTTGACGACGCCTCCGTCGAAGGCTCCGCCGTCGGCCTCGGCCCGGATGGGGTCTATACCGTAGAGCAGCTCCTGCAGGGCCTTCTCATGGCTTCCGGCAACGACGCCGCGCACGCTCTCGCGCAGGCTGTTGGCGGGGACGATGAAGCATTGGCAAAGGTCAATGCGAAGGCCCAAGACATTGGCACGCGCTCGACGGTGGCGGCCAGCTACTCCGGGCTGGACGCAGCGGGTATGTCGACGTCCGCGGCGGATATCTCGCTGATTTACCGCGCGGCTTTTGCCAACGACACCTTCGCGCGCATCGTCGATACCGAGCACGTGGAGTTTCCCGGCTGGGGCGAGATGCCCGGTTATGAGCTCTGGAACGACAACGGGCTCTTCCTCAATGATCCGGATGGTATCGGCGGCAAGACCGGCTATACCGAGGACGCTCACCACACCTTCGTCGGTGCGATCAACCGCAATGGGCGCCGCCTCCAGGCGGTTCTCCTCGATACGACCGTTGAGCATGGTTTCCGCGCCTGGGAGCAGGCGCAGATGCTTCTCGACGAAGCCTCCGACGTCCAGCCCGGCGACGGCGTGGGGCAGCTCGATGATTTCGCGGCTGGGAGGCACGAGCCTTCGGAGTCGCAGGAGCCCAGCACAGCGCCTACCGCGCCTTCTGCCACCGCCACCGCTGAGGCCCCGGCGACGGCGTCGTCCTTCGCGGACTCGCAGGGCTGGATCGGGTGGCTGGTGGCGGGCCTCGTCGCCCTCCTCGTGGTGGCGGTGGCTACTTTTTCACTACTTCGGCGTTAGCCATGATGTCGTGCTGGCCACGCAGCGCGTTCTTCGGGCCGATCGTGGTCACCACGTAGAGGGCTCCGAAGAAGGCAATGAGCGGGCCGACAAGCGGCACGAGGGAGGCCACGCGCCACCAATTGCGCTTAATGCTCTGCTGCCAGGTGAGCTTCTCGTGGGTGGTGACATCGCGCACCGTGTATCCAGCTATCAGCTTCGCCGGCGTTGCCCCTACGAGGACCTCGAAGCAGATGTAATAGGCCACCGTGATGATGCCCGAGATGCTGGTGAGCCAGACCTCATTGAAAGCGGAGTTGTACACCCCGACGCTAAGTAAGAGGGACACACCAATCGCCGCAATGACGTAGTCGATGACGGCCAAAAGCACTCGGGTGCCGGGGGTTGCACGCGGGGCGTCGTGCGCGGGCGCGGGAGCGTGGTGGCTTTCGTCCCAGCGGCCGGTATTCGCGTAGTCCTCCAGTTGCGCCCAAGTAAGCCGGGCGCCTGATTCTACCTTTTGGTCATAGCTTGCCCGGGAAGAAGGCTCGCAGAGGATGCGGGCGGCAACGGCGAGCTCCTCGCGCTCCGCATCCTCGGGGAGGTAGCCGAGGCCTTCGAGGCGGGCGTCGGCAGCCGCCAGCTGCACGCCGAGTTCGCGTGAGGTCGCGCGCGAATCTAGGTTGAAGTGTTCGTACAGGTTCGGAGCGAAAGATACTGGAAGCATCGGCCTACTTTCGGCGCAGCAAGGCCCATGCGCCCGCGGCCGCCGCGCCGAGGGCGGCACCGGCGCCCAAGGTCACGCCCGGGTTCGGGCCCCGGCGGATCTCATTGCGGACGCGGATAACCGCCTGATCCGGAACCGGCGGGACCATCAGCTCCAGGGATTCCTCGGTGGTGGCTGTCCACGCGGAAACGTACAGCACGACGCGCCACACCAGGTACATGACCACCATGAGGACAATCACGGGGCCGAACACGGCACCGGCCGGGTTGCCCGCCGCGGAGGACATGATGACGGTGGACAGCTGCTTGATGGCTTCAAAGAGCACCGCGCCGATGGCCGCGCCCATCAAGCCCGACTTGGTGGGCACCTTCGTGCGCGGCAGGAAGGCCACCATCCACCAGAAGACCAGGAAGTTAGCGATAAGACCAATCACGATTCCGGCGATAACAAGCACCGCTCCCATGCCAGGGAAGGACTCGATGCCGACCCACTCGAAGATCTTTTGGGTCAGCCCGGAGGAACCCGCTGCCGTCACGCCGAAGGCGATGATCATGGCCACGAGCAGGCCAATGAGGCCCAGCAGGTCGCTGAGCTTCTTGGTGACAAAATTGCCCGGGGCATCAGTCGGATCCTGCATCCACATCGCTGAAATACCAATGCGCAGATTATTCATCCACCCCAGCCCGGACCACAGGGTGGTCAGGCCACCGATGCCGTACATTGCGCCGCGCTGCTCAATCGCGGTGTGCAGGAGCTCCGTGATCGAATTACCCAGATCGCCCGATACGGCGTTGGTGATCTGCTCCTCCAGCTGCTGCATGAGGTCGGGGCGGTTCGCCAGCACGGTCGCGGCGGCGGCCACGGTGAGCATGAAGATGGGAAAGAGAGCTAGAACCGAGAAATACGTAATTCCGGCCGCGAACTGGTTGCCGCCTTGGCTACCGTAGCGGTCCAGCATCTTCATAATGTGGTCGATGAAGCCGGACTTCTCACGGACTTTGTCTACCGCGCCCGGTTCATCGGCGTGAGCTCGCTCAATGCCGTAGTCATCGGTCTTCTTCTCATCAGGTCGAGTCGTTGGCGCCACTGGCGTTCCCCTTAAAAGTTAATTACAGAAACCTCTACACAGTCTTCATCATGCTAGCCAACTCAGCCGCGACGCGCGGGGAGGAACCCCACCGCCTCGTAGACCTTGTCCACGAGGGGGGTGGCGATCTCCGTAGCGCGCTCGGCGCCCTGGGCCAAGATGCGCTCGAGCTCGCCGCGGTCTTCCATGAGCTCGTCGTAGCGAGCCTTGAGCGGAGTGGTGAAGGCCTCGAGCGCCTCGGCCGTATCGACCTTGAGGTGGCCATAGCCCTGACCGGCATACTTGTCCACGAGATCCGGGATGCTCTCCCCCGTCAGCGCGGACTGGATGGCCAGTAGGTTGGACACGCCCGGCTGCTTCTCACGGTCAAAGGCCACCACGCCGAGGTCATCGGTCACCGCGGACTTGATGCGCTTGGCGGAGGTCTTGGGAGCATCGAGCAGGTTCACGATGCCCTTCGGGTTGGCCCCCGACTTCGACATCTTGGACGTCGGCTCTTGCAGGTCATAAATCTTGGCCGAGCCTTCCGGAATGAAGGCCTCCGGCACGCGGAAGACCTCACCGTACTTGTTGTTGAAACGCTCCGCCAGGTTGCGGGTGAGCTCGAGGTGCTGGCGCTGGTCCTCCCCCACCGGCACGTAGTGCGGGGAATAGAGAAGGATATCCGCGGCCATCAAAACGGGGTAGGTAAACAAGCCCACCGAGGTGCGGTCCTGGCCCTGCTTTTGAGACTTGTCCTTGAACTGGGTCATGCGGGAGGCCTCACCGAAGCCGGTCAGGCACTGCAAAACCCACGTCAACTCCGCGTGCGCGGGGACGTGGGATTGGACGAAGAGGGTAGATTTCGCCGGGTCGATGCCCAACGCGATCAGCTGCGCAGCACCCGCCACAGTGCGGTGGCGCAGCTCCTCCGGGTTCTGCTCCACCGTGATGGCGTGCAGGTCCGGGATGAAGTAGAAAGCCTCGTGCGAGTCTTGCAGGTCAATCCACTGCTTGAGCGCTCCGAGGTAGTTACCCAGGTGGTAAGAGTCCGCCGTGGGCTGGATGCCAGAGAGGACTCGGGAAGCGGAGTTCGATGCAGAAGTGGAGTCAGTCATGGTTGACCACTCTACTCTGCCGCCTCCGCTGGGGCGGCGCTGCGTCGGTTAAATCTTGCGGGAGGTCGGGCTAATAACGTCCATCATGACGGCGAAACCGGCCACCATGAACGCGCCGCCAACGCCCTGGAGGATGATCGGGCCAAGGAAGGCAAAGGACGGTCCGACGATGGTCCACCACCAGATACCCAGGGCAAGCAGAATAGCGCCGAGGACAAAGTAGATGATTGCGCGGGTCATGAGCATCTCCTGCGAAATAGAAAGGACGTTAAGACGGATTTATCGTACCACTACTTGTATTCCACCATGAGCGGAGAGTGATCAGACCAGCGCTCTTCCACCGTCGGCGCCTTCTCTACCCACGTGCGCTGCGCGCGCTCCAGCATGGCCTTCGTGGCAGCCTGATAGTCAATGCGCCACCCGGCATCGTTGTTGAAAGCCTGCCCGCGGTAGGTCCACCAGGTATAGGGCCCCTCGGCTTCCGGGTGCAGGCGCCTAGCGACGTCAAACCACTGCGGGTCTGCGGCCACCTCCCAGGCGGTCTTGGTCTCGTAGTCCACCACGCCGAGCCAGTCCCCGAGCCCCTTCTTCTCCTGCGGCTCATCATCCGGGAAGGAGCCAAAGACGCGATCCATGAAAGCGCGCTCCTCCGGCAGGTGGCCGGACTTCTTCTCGTTGGGCTTGTTGTTCTTCAAATCCTGGGCGCGGTGGCAAATGTTCCAATCACCGCCGATGACGGCCTCCGGATATGTCGCGGCCATCTCATCCAAAACTTCAGAGAATTCATCCAAGAAGAGGTATTTCTCATCCTGCTTCGGGGAATCAGTATCGCCGGAGGGCAGGTACAAAGAGGCCACACGCACACCTTCCACGGTGGCGGCGATGAAGCGGCCGGATTCGGCGAAGGAACCGAAGCCTACGGAGACGTCGCCAAGCGCGTGCTTCGATAGGATGCCCACGCCCGCGCGGCCCTTGGCGGCGGATTCGGCCTGCACCAGGTTCCATCCGGCCTCCAGAGCCGGGGCCAAGGCCTTCTGGGTCTGCTCGGGGTTGGCGCGCACCTCCTGCATGAGGACGACGTCAGCCGGCGTGGTCTCCAACCACGCGTTCATACCCGGGTTGTTCTCATTGCGCTGTTTGCAGGCCGCGCGGATGCCGTTAACGTTGACGGAGGCGATGGTGAAACTCATGCCGGCCAGTCTAACTCTGTTCAATAATCTTCACGGAAGGGCCGCGGCGGCGCTTGTCCCACATGGTGATAACCCAGGTAATGCAGCCGGCCACCGCCAGTCCCGCACCGGCGAGGGCAGTGGAGTTATAGGAATAACCTGCACCCACGACCGAACCGCCGATAGCAGCACCCGCCGCATTGGCGATATTGAGGGCGGACTGGTTCAATGCCGCCGCGAGGGTCTGCGCATCCCCCGCCACGTTGACCAAGCGCAGCTGCAACGACGGCACAAGGATGGAGCCGAAGAAGGCCAAGACGCCAAAGGCAATCGTGCCCGCCCACGCGCTGTGCGCCACGAAGTAGAAGGTCACCGACACTCCAACCATGCAGACAAGGGCAAAAATGATGCCGAATTCCAGGTTGCGATCCGCCAACCAGCCACCGGCGACGTTGCCTGTGGTCATGCCGATGCCATAGGCCATGAGCACAATCCACGTGTGGCTCGGGTCCATGCCGGCGACGTCCGTCATGGTCCACGTGATGTAGGTATAGACGGCGAACATGCCGCCGAAGCCAACGGTGCCGAGGAAGACGGTGAGCAGAACCTGGCTGTTTTTCAGCGCGCCAAGCTCAGTAAACATATCCGTTTGCGGCATGCGCGTCATGTGTGGGAAGAGGAAAAAGAGCAGGATCATCGTGAGCCCCGCAATGGCCACGACCAGGAAATACGCCGCGTGCCAGCCCAATCCCTGGCCTAGGGCCTGGGCCGCGGGCACTCCGATCACGGTGGCGATGGACAGGCCCATGCCCACCATCGACATGGCAAAACCTTGGCGGCCCGGCGGCGCCATCGATACCGCCGCCAGGTTAGCTACGGAGAAGTACGCGCCGTGCGGCAGGCCAGCGATGAAGCGCGCCACCAGCAGAACTCCGTAGTTCGGGGCCACGGCCGTGAGCAGGTTGCCCACGAGCAAGAATCCAATAAGCAGGATAATGAGGCGGCGGCGTGGGAGCTTGCCCGTGAGTGCTGCGATGACCGGAGCGCCCACGACGACGCCGAGCGCGTAGACGGAGATGACTACCGACGCCGTGTCTTCCGTAATCCCGAAATCATCCGCGATGAGCGGCAGCAGGCCCATCGAGGTGAACTCCGTGGTACCGATGGCGAAGGCACCCAGCGCCATGGCGATCATGACGATGGTGCGGCGGGCTGAGGAGATTTCCGTTTGGCGCGGGACGGGACGGCGTTGGATGCGGGGAACGGAGTGCGGGAGATTCACGTGCGCGTACCTTAGTCCCTTTCCCGCGCGCAGACGAGAAGGCCCTAGCGATCACACAGCCCCGCCCCGCTGGTGGCGCGAGTCACAGGGGGACCGGCACCGCGAGAAAATAAGACAGGTATCCTGTGAGGTTGAACAGTTTTCAACTTCTTTAGGAGAACCATGGCAAAGATTATCTGGACCCGTACCGACGAGGCGCCGCTGCTGGCGACCTACTCCTTCAAGCCCGTCGTGGAGGCCTTCGCTTCCACCGCCGGCATCGAGGTAGAAACCCGCGACATTTCCCTGGCCGGCCGCATCCTGGCCCAGTTCCCGGAGCGCCTTGGTGACAAGAAGGTCTCCGACGCCCTGGCTGAGCTTGGCCAGCTGGCTAAGACCCCGGAAGCCAATATCATTAAGCTGCCGAACATCTCCGCTTCCCTGGTGCAGCTGAAGAAGGCTATTGCTGAGCTGCAGGCCGCCGGTTTTGATCTCCCGGAGTACGAAGAGGCTCAGGAGAAGTACGACGCCGTCAAGGGCTCCGCCGTCAACCCGGTTCTGCGTGAGGGCAACTCTGACCGCCGCGCTCCGATTGCGGTCAAGAACTTCGCTAAGAAGAACCCGCACAAGATGGGCGCTTGGTCCGCTGATTCCAAGACCAACGTGGCCACCATGGACGCTAACGACTTCCGCCACAACGAGAAGTCCGTCATCATGCCGGAGGAGGACACCCTCTCCATCGTCCTGAAGACCGCCGAGGGCGAGCAGACCCTGCTGGAGAAGCTGCCGGTCCTCAAGGGCGAGGTCATCGACGGCACCTTCATGTCCGCCAAGGCACTCGATGAGTTCCTCAAGGCGCAGGTTGCCCGCGCCAAGGAAGAGGGCGTTCTCTTCTCCGCTCACCTCAAGGCCACCATGATGAAGGTCTCTGACCCCATCATCTTCGGCCACGTGGTGCGCGCTTTCTTCGCTGACGTCTTTGAGAAGTACGGCGAGGAGCTCGAGGCCGCTGGCCTCAATGGCGAGAACGGCCTGGGCGCTATCTACGAGGGGCTGGACAAGCTCGAGAACGGTGCTGAGATCAAGGCTGCCTTCGACGCCGCGCTTGCCGACGGTCCTGACCTCGCCATGGTCAACTCCCACAAGGGCATTACCAACCTGCACGTTCCGTCTGACGTCATTATCGACGCCTCCATGCCGGCCATGATCCGCACCTCCGGCCACATGTGGAACAAGAACGACGAGGAGCAGGACACCCTCGCCGTCATCCCGGATTCCTCTTACGCCGGTGTCTACCAGGCCGTGATCGAGGACTGCAAGGCTAACGGCGCCTACGACCCGACCACCATGGGTACCGTCCCGAACGTCGGCCTCATGGCACAGAAGGCCGAGGAGTACGGCTCCCACAACAAGACCTTCAAGATCCCGGCTGCGGGCACCGTTGAGGTTCGTAACTCCAAGGGTGAGGCTCTTATCTCCCACGACGTGGAAGCTGGCGATATCTGGCGCGCCTGCCAGACCAAGGACGCCCCGATCCAGGACTGGGTCAAGCTGGCTGTCAACCGTGCCCGTCTGTCCGGCATGAAGGCCATCTTCTGGCTCGACCCGGAGCGCGGTCACGATGCCAACCTCATCGAGCTGGTCAAGAAGTACCTGCAGGATCACGACACCGAGGGCCTCGACATCTCCATCGAGGATCCGGTCACCGCAACCAAGATTTCCGTGGAGCGCATCCGCAAGGGCGAGGACACCATCTCCGTCACCGGTAACGTCCTGCGTGACTACAACACCGACCTCTTCCCCATCCTGGAGCTGGGCACCTCCGCGAAGATGCTGTCCGTGGTTCCGCTCATGGCTGGCGGCGGCCTGTTCGAGACCGGTGCCGGCGGCTCCGCCCCGAAGCACGTCCAGCAGGTTCAGGAGGAAAACCACCTGCGTTGGGACTCCCTCGGTGAGTTCCTGGCCCTGGCTGAGTCCTTCCGCCACGAGCACAACACCAACGGCAACGCCAAGGCTGGCGTGCTGGCCGCTGCACTGGACAAGGCCACCGAGACCCTGCTGGATGAGGGCAAGTCCCCGTCCCGCAAGGTGGGCGAGAACGACAACCGCGGCTCCCACTTCTTCCTGACCCTCAACTGGGCCAAGGAGCTGGCTGCGCAGGCTGACGACGCCGAGCTGGCCGAGGCCTTCAAGCCGGTTGCTGAGGCCCTCGAGGCCAAGGCAAGCGAGATTGAGCAGGCGCTTCTCGACGTCCAGGGCTCCCCCGTCGACCTCGGCGGCTACTACGCCCCGAACGAGGAGAAGCTCAACCAGACCATGCGCCCGGTTGCTGCCTTCAACGACATCATTGATGGCCTGAAGAAGTAATTCTGCGCTAGGCGCTTAACAAAAGACCGCTTCGTCTCCTCCCCGGAGTTCGAGGCGGTCTTTTCTTGCTTCATTAACCACAAACAGGCCTAAAACAGCACTCCGCGACGCTATTTTTACCCGTTGAGCTGCGAAGACTTTTTCTTGACTGTTTCTTGCTTCTCGCGCATACTTTTACTCATGACTCCCATCAATACTGCGCCTGAGGAACAACTTGTAGCCCGCGTGAAACGGTTTACAGCGCTTCCGGCTGAGCTACCGTGGCTCGAGTTCAAGGTAAACAAGCTATCCTCCGGCGCGGAGATTGCGAAATATGCTTGCGCCTTGGGAAATTCGGCGCGCCTGCATGATGAGCCAGCGGGATATCTCGTGTGGGGTGTCAACGACGACCGAACCATCGTCGGGACGACCTTTAATTGGCAGCTCACCAAAGGGAAGGGAAACGAGGATCTCCTTCCTTGGCTCAACCGCGTCATTAACCCAGCCCCTGAACTGACCTTCGACGAGATCACGGTTGATGGACACCTCGTTGTGCTTCTGCGCATCCCCGCCGCATTGTCCGCCCCGTATTCCTTCGAAGGGAAGCGGTATTTCCGCAAGGGCAGCTACATGAAAAACCTCATGGACTTTCCCAATGAGGAACGTCAGCTCTGGCAAAAACTCAACCAGTTCGAATTCGAGAACACAGTAGTGGCCGAGGGCCTTGAGCCCGAATCGATTACCGACCTGCTTGATCCTGAGGCTTTCTTCCTTAATAGACCGGAACTCCCGCATACGACAGGCGCCGCCCTTATCGACACGTTAAGGAGCGCCAAAGCCATCTCCTACTCACACGAGCAAGGCTGGCATATTCCGGCTTGGTCCGCGCTCATGTATGCGCGCTCTCTTCAGGACTTTCCGGAGCTGCGCGGGCGCGCTCCCCGCGTCCTACATTTCAACGGCCCTTCACGCACGGAGGTGGAACGAGAATGGGAATTCACCGAAGGCTATGCGTCTTCCTTCACCCACATAGTCACGCTCTTCAACACCATTCGTCCAGGTGGCGAACATATTGATTCCAGTGGTAAGCGCGTAGTGACTCCGTTGTTGCCAACAGTAGCCTTCCGCGAGGTGCTAGCAAATGCGCTCATGCACCAGGATCTTGAACAGCGCGGCCGGTTCTTGACCGTGGAGGTTTTCAGCGATCGGGTCGAAGTAACCAACCCAGGGACCCCTCTCATCGACCCCCAACGGTTCATTGACTCCGCGTCCACCACACGCAATACCCATCTCGGTGAAGCTTTACGTCTGGCGCATTTCGTCGAACAACGAGGAAGTGGCTGGGATAAAATCGTCTCTTCACTCGAAGCCGAGCACTTCCCACCTGCTCTCATTCGCGCCAACGGAAGTACCACCGTCTCCCTCAGCGCCTACCGCCCCTTTGCGCTGATGACTATGGAAGAAAAGACCCAAGCCGTCTATCAACACGCTTGCCTTCGCTTCCTCGAGAACCTCCCCGTTAACAATTCCTCAATCCGTCAGCGCTTCGGGCTGAAGAATTCACAAGCCGCTCAGGCCACACGCCTGCTTGCCGCCACCGTCGAGGAAGGACTCATCCATGCCTACGATCCCAACGCCGGTCCGCGTTCGTTGCGCTATGTTCCGTTCTGGAGCGAATAGGGATCGCTTTCTTGCTTCATTAACCACAAACAGGCCTAAAACAGCACTCCGCGACGCTATTTTTACCCGTTGAGCTGCGAAGACTTTTTCTTGACTGTTTCTTGCTTCTCGCGCCTTATCTCGCGAATTTCTCGCCCTTTTCATGCCGAGGACCCCAGTTAGTTAAAAAGTTTTTCAATACCTGGGAACCGAGAAACCCTCGCCTCCGACTACTAGTGCAGTTGATATCAGCACCTGTCCATCGCCCCTCCTGAACGCCCCGCGAACGTTCAACAGGGGCCCTAATCGATAGACCCCGAAAGAGCACTACTTATGAGTCGGACGGCTCTGCGATCCTTCATTCAACGCATCCACTTTTATGGCGGCATGTTCGTCGGCCCCTTCATCCTCATCGCGGCATTGACCGGCTGTCTTTATGCCGTGGCGCCCTCCCTGGAGAAAGTGGTCTACCACGACGTATTGACGGTGCCTACCGTGGAGAATCCGCTGAGCTTGGAGCAACAAATCCAGGCCGCACAGCACGAGCACCCTGACATGCCGGTCACTCAGGTCTGGCCCGCCACGACACCGACGGATTCCACGCGCGTGCTGGTCTCCGATGAAAGCATCGACGAGAGCCTGCAGCGCACCGTCTTCATCGACCCCGCAACCGCCAAGGTCATCGGGGACTACCCCACCTACTCGGGCCTAGGCGAGATGCCGCTGCGCCGCTGGATTTCCTCCCTGCACGAAAGCTTCCACCTGGGCAAGGTCGGTGAGCTCTACTCGGAGCTAGCCGCTTCGTGGTTGTGGGTCATGGCCTGTGGAGGCCTCTATATGTGGTGGATTCGCCGCCGCCCGAAGAACAAAGCAACCGCGAACGCCGCGCAGCAGCAGCCCAAGCGCTCTGCCCGCTGGAAGGCCACTCGCCTGCACTCCACTATTGGCGCGTGGATCTTCATCGGTCTGCTTGGCCTCTCTGCCACCGGCATCACCTGGTCCGGTCTGGCCGGCGGGAACGTCGATTCCCTCGTCGAGCGCATGCACTGGAAAGCCACTCCCATCAACACCGCCCTGCACGGCACCACCGCTGAAACGCATGAGCACACCGGGCATGAAGGCCATGAAGGGCATGGAGCGTCGGCAAGCACGAGCGTGGCTGCCGACGCCGAGCGTGTCCTCGCCACCGGCCGCGCCGAGGAACTGACCGGACCGCTGCGCCTGTACCCGCCGGAGGACGCCCACTCCGCCTGGCAGGTCAGCGAACGGTGGGTGGAATGGCGCACCACCTCCGATGCAATTTCGGTAGATGGCACCACCGGGGAGGTCATCGACCGGCAGCCTTTCTCCAGCCTGCCGCTGTTTAGCAAACTCAGCAGCTGGGGCATCTACCTGCACATGGGGATCATGTTTGGCCTTCCACTGCAGATCGCGCTGCTCGCACTGGGCCTCGCCACCGCCGCGCTGGTGGTGCTGGGCTACTACATGTGGTGGAAACGCCGCCCGCGCTTCCTCCCGACTGCCCACTTCTCCTGGGCCGCCACAGGACTGGGCGCGCTATTCGCCGCCACCGTCGGAGTCTTCCTGCCGCTCTTAGGAATCACCTTGGCAGCTTTCCTGGTTCTCGATGTCATTCTGGTGAACCGTGCCACAACCCAGCGCAAGGAACGCACGCCAGTCCCGGTCGGATAATTTAGTGAAAGCAATCACATAGGGCGGAGCTTATTAGGTACGGTAGTTTCTTATGACTAACCCACTGCTAACTCCCTCCACGCTGCCCTACCAGCTCCCGCCGTTTGCGGAGATCAAGGTCGAGCACTACCGCCCCGCCTTCGACGAGGCACTCGCGCTTCACGACGCCGAAATCACCTCCATCACCGACAACCCCGCCGCCCCGACGTGGGAAAACACGGTGGAGGCGCTCGAGCGCTCCGGCCAGGACCTCGACCGCGTCATGGCGGTCTTTGGCAACCTCTCCGGCACCGACGTCACCGAGGAGATGGAGGAGATCGCCGCCGACATCTACCCGCGCCTGTCCGCGCACTATGACGCGATCTACCAGAACGAGGTGCTCTACGCACGCATCAAGGAGGCCACGCCGCCTGCCGACGACGCCGAAGGCCAGCGCCTCCACGACCACCTCCTGCGCACCTTTGCCCGCAAGGGCGCCGACCTCGACGCAGCCGACAAGGCCCGCCTGTCCGAGATCAACCAGCGCCTCTCCGCGCTCTCCGAAGAATTCGGCCGCAACCTCATGGCGTCTACCCGCGAGCGCGCGGTCTCCTTCACCGAGG
This sequence comes from Corynebacterium sp. MSK004, assembly GCF_030232515.1. NCBI lineage: Bacteria > Bacillati > Actinomycetota > Actinomycetes > Mycobacteriales > Corynebacteriaceae > Corynebacterium > Corynebacterium sp. MSK004. The sequence goes on from NZ_JASPKB010000001.1 coordinate 242,577, forward strand.
AAGAACTCGAGGGTCTGCCCGCCGAGCGCATCGCCTCCGCCAAGGCCGACGCCGAGGCGTTAGGCCGCGAGGGCTATGTCATCCCGCTGGAGCTGCCGACCGTGCAGTCCGAGCTGAGCCGTCTGGCGCGGGAGGATGCGAGGGGGAGGTTGTATGGGGCGTCGGCAAGCAGGGGTTCCGAGAACAACATCCCGGGGCTCATCGAGGCCGTCCAGCTGCGCGCCGAGCGCGCCGAGCTGCTGGGCTTTGCCACGCATGCCGACTACGTCATCGCCGAAGAAACCGCCGCGACTGCCGACGCCGCCCGCACCATGCTCTTCGACCTCGCCCCCGCCGCCGCGGCCAATGCCGAAGGCGAGCAGAAACTCCTCGCGGAGGAAGCAACGCTCAACGGCCAAGGCTTTAGCGTCGCGGACTGGCCTTATTGGGAATCCAAGGTCCGCGCCCGCGACTTCTCCCTTGATGAGGAGGAGCTGCGCAAGTACTTCCCGCTGGATCAGGTCCTGGAGAAGGGCGTCTTCGCCGCCGCCGAGCGCCTTTACGGCATCACCGTCATCCCGCGCGATGACCTCGAGGGCTATGCGGAGGGGGTCCGCGTCTGGGAGGTGATTGACGGAGACGTCAATCACGAGAGTAAGGGGATCGGCCTTCTCCTTACCGACTACTTCGGACGCCCCACCAAGCGCGGAGGCGCATGGATGAGCGAGTTCGTGGGCCAATCCCGGCTGCTGGAGCGCAAGCCGGTCATCGTCAACGTCATGGGCATCACCAAGCCCGCCGACGGCTCGCAGCCGCTGCTAAACATGGACGAGGTCCGCACCGTCTTCCACGAATTCGGCCACGCCCTGCACGGCCTGCTTTCCGACGTCCGCTACCCCACCTTCGCCGGCACCAACGTGCCGCGCGACTGGGTGGAGTTCCCCTCGCAGATCAACGAGAACTGGGCGCTCGATGAGAGACTGGTCAAGGAATACGCCCGCCACGTGGAGACCGGCGAACCAATCCCGGACGAGCTTCTCGCCGCCATTTCCGCCGCATCCGAATTCGGCCAGGGATTCGCCACCTCGGAGTATCTGGGGGCATCGATCATCGATCTCGCGTGGCATTCCCTGAGTGCTGCCGACGCCGCCAAGCTAGAGGCCACCCCGGAGGCCGTCGCCGAGTTTGAAGCCGAGGCCCTACGCGCGGCCGGGCTGGACAACGAGCTCATCGCCCCGCGCTACCGCTCGACGTACTTCAACCACATCTTTGCCGGTGGCTACTCCGCGGGCTACTACTCCTATCTCTGGGCCGAGGCACTCGATGCCGATGGTTTCGAGTGGTTCAAGGAGCAGACCGACCTGCGCGCGGCTGGCCAAAAGTTCCGCGACGTGATCCTGTCGAAGGGCGCATCCCGCGACTTCACGGAGGCCTACCGCGAATTCCGCGGCCGCGACAAGGACGTCGCGCCGCTGCTCAAGCGCCGCGGCCTGGCCGGCGCCTAGTCCCGACTAGTTATCCACAGATTTCGTCAAATGGCGAGTTGGGGGCTTGGCGGCGGGATGGAGCGCTTTTAGGCTGCGGGGTATGAGATTGCAGACGTACTTCGCCGCCCTCGGCCGCGCCATTGACCTGGTGGCCGAGTGCGCGGGCCTGTCTGAATCTGACTTGGTGGCCCTCGGCGCCGCGCCTGCCGACGCCACCGTGTTCCTCTCCCTCCACCACACCTACTTCGGGCACACCTCATCGACGAAGAAGCAGCGCACGGCGGTGGAAGCCGCGCGCCGGCGGGGACACGGGCTGGTGACCTTGCAGCTTATCGAGCACTTCGTGGCCAAAGTTCGGGACCACAACAAAGCATGGGATTTGCGCGTGGAGCTGTGCCAGACCAGCGCGGAGCTGGTGGAAAAGGTAGCTCGCAAGCGCCTGCGTCAGATGCGTAAGCCCCGCACGTATGCCGAGCGCGCCAAGCTCACCCAGCATGGCAACGGCCTTGCCACGCTCACGGTCACCGCGGACTCGCTGCAGCTGACCGGCGTCTTCGAAGGCATCGACCAGGAACGCCCCGGCGAGAGTTTCCTGGAGAACCTGGAGGGCGGTGGCATCAAGACTGAGCTTGCCACCATGGCGGTCCTGCAGCTCGATGACTATGCCGAGCTGCTCAAGGGCAATACGGAGAAGGACGGCGAGGAGTTCATCGTCCGGACGACCAGTGGTGCGACGATGACCGGATCGCAGCTGGTGGAGCGCGCTTTGCTGGACAAGGGGATCATCGTGGCGGTCAGCCGCGAACACGGTCCGCTCGATGTCTTCCGCTTCCAGCGCTTCGCCACCGCCAAGCAGCGTCTTGCCTTGGCCGCGGAGAATCCCTGCTGCGCCTGGGAGGGCTGCAAGGTTCCCTTTGAGAAGTGCCAAATCCACCACATTAAGGCTTGGGCCCGCGGCGGGCCCACCAACATCCTCAACCTGGTGCCGCTGTGTCCGTACCACAACGGGGTCAACGACGACGACCCCGATGCCCCGCCCTCGCGCGGCCGCATGGATCGCGTCGGCGGGCGGGTGGCATGGATCCCGCCATACGACGCCGCGCCGGTCTTCACCAGCGCCTTCAACTAGCCACCGCGCCCACCTTGGCAGCACTCATCTTGGCAACGTATAGCCGGGCAAGGTGCATGATTGTCCCGAACCCCGCAGGAAATCACCTCCTCGCGGGGCATTCGGCATGCCGGCTTAACTAATGGAACTGATCATGCCCTCGAGCCTGTCCCGCAGGAATGCTGGCGGGCCAAGCGGTTGGGCCGGATGCCCAATGATGCGGGCGGGCGGTTTAGCCGGCGTTGCGCAGCGCGGTGGCTAGCCCGTTCATCGTGACCTGGATGGTCTTGGACACCAGGAACTGGTCGTCGCCGCGGCGGTAGCGGCGCAGCAACTCCAACTGGACGGCGTTGAGCGGAAGCAGGTAAGGATAGCGCCGCTTGAGTGAACGTGCTTGGCGCTGATTCTCGCTCACCAGATCCGCGTTACCGGTGACCTTGAGGTAGACCTCGCGGGTGCGCTCAAATTCCTCGGATATCAGGCCAAAGATACGGTCTGCGGTGTCCTTGTCGTCGACCAAGTTGGCGTACAGACGCGCCAGCTGCATCTCCGCCTTGGCCATGACCTGCGCCATGTTGGCAAACACAGAACGGAAGAAGGGCCACGTGCGATACAGCTCGCGCAGCTCCTCCCAGCGCTTTTCTTCTCCAGCTCCGGTATCTGCTCCAGCCTTCTCGGTCACTGCTACATCCGCTGTGGCATTTACCGCTCTTGCTGTACCTCCGGAGGCTGTCGATCCTCCGGAGGGTTGCTGAACCCACGCCGTCACCGCGCTGCCCACGCCGAACCAGCCCGGAATGTTGGTACGAGACTGTGACCACGACAGCACCCAGGGAATCGCACGCAAATCCGTAATCGCGGTGGTCTGCTTGCGCGAGGTCGGGCGCGACCCCAGGTTAAGCTCGCCAATCTCGTGCAGCGGGGTGGACTGGGTGAAGTAGGTGATGAACCCGGGGTCGTCGACAAGCTGGCGGTAGGCCACGCCACTCAACGCCGCCAGCTCGCGCATGATCTCGTAGGCGCGCTCCGGATCCGCAATCGGCTCGGTATCCAACAACGATGCCTCCAGCGCTCCGGAAACAAACGCCTCCAAGTGGCGGCGCGCGGTCTCCGGCGCACCGTACTTCGCAGAAATCACCTCACCCTGCTCGGTAATGCGCACCGAACCCGACACCGCCCCCTTCGGCTGCGCCAAAATCGCGTCATACGTCGGGCCGCCGCCACGGCCCACCGCACCACCGCGACCATGCGCCAGCCGCAACTCCACGCCGTGGCGCGCGCAGAGCTCAACGAGGGCCAGTTCGGCGTCGTATAGCGCCCAGTTCGCCTGCAAATACCCGCCGTCCTTGTTGGAATCCGAGTACCCCAACATCACCTCTTGGACATCCCCGCGCGAGCGCAGATGTTCACGGTAAACGGGCACCTGCCACAGCTTCTCCAGGATGCCGGCGCCCGCCTTCAGATCCTCGATGGTCTCAAACAGCGGCACCACGTCCACCTGGCTCAGGCCCACCTCCTTGAGGAGCACCATCGGCTCCAGAATGTCGGAGACGGTTCCGGTCATAGAAATAATGCAGTGCGACACCGACTCCGGCCCAAAGTCCCGCACAGCGCGCGCCGCCGCGCGGAAGATGCCCAGCTCCTTGGCCGTATCCTCGCTGAACCCCTTCTCAGCGTCGGGGAAAAGCAGCGGCCGATTGGTCTGCAGTTCGCGCACGAGCAGCGCGACCTTCTCCTCCTCCCCCAGCGCGCGGTAGTCCGGGGTGATGGTGGCCGCGGCGAAAATCTCGGTGAGGACGTTCTCGAAGGACTCCGAGTTCTGGCGCATGTCCAGCGTCGAAAGGTGGAATCCGAACGTCGTCACCGCCGAGCGCAGCCGAGCCAAGCGGTCATCGGCGATGATATCGTCATTGAACTGGCGCAGCGAGCGGTCGATCACGTCCAGGTCCCGCTTGAGTTCCTCCGGAGACGCATAGGCGCTTGGCGACGCCTCCCCCTCCAACCTCGCCAGCACCTTCTTCCGGATGCCGAAGATGGCCCGGCGGTAGGGTTCGTCGACGCGGGATTTTTCGTCGTTGTGGGAGGCGTCGGCAAGCGCGCCCAGCTCCTTGGAGCTGGAGGAATAGCGGTCTGACAGGGAGAGCTCGCGCTCCAGCTCGCCGAGCTCGTCGGCGTAGTACTGCAGCACCGTCGCCGCGGCCTTGCGGGTGGCATAGGTCAGGGTGTGCTCGTCGACGTACGGGTTGCCGTCATGGTCGCCGCCAATCCAGGAACCGGGACGGACGACGGGGGAATCGGGAAGCTGCTGGCCAAAGGTCTCACGCATGGCGTGGCGAATTGCGCGGTTGAGGGCAGGGACCTGATCAAGCAGCGACAGCTTGTAGTAGCGCAGGCCGACGTCAATCTCGTCTTCGAGGGTGGGGCGGGCGATGCGAATCAGCGCGGTCTGCCAAAGCAGCGTCATGCGCAGATACATTTCCTTCTCGATTGCCGCCATGTCGCCGCCGCGGTGCGATTCCTTGAGGAGAGTCTTGATGCGGGTCTGAGTATCAAAGACGGTGCGGCGGCGGGTTTCGGTGGGATGCGCGGTGAGAACGGGGGCGACGTGCGCGCCGCGGATGACGGAGGAGGCGTCGGTTGGCGTGACGCCTTCTTCCTTGAGCTTGGCGAATGTCTTGCGCAGGGAGACGGGCGCTTCAACGGACTCGTCATCCAGATCCTCTACGAGGTTGGCGATGAGCGCGAAATAGCTGAATGCACGGGCCACGAGGTTGACCTTAGTGATGTCGAGATCGCGGAAGATGGCGACGAGGTCTTCGGGCTTTGCATCGCCGTGCGCCACGTCGAAGGCCATGCGGCGGGTCGATTCGACGAGCTCGAAGACATCCTCGCCTTCCTGCTGCGCGATGACCCGGCCGAGCACCCGGCCGAGGAAGCGGATATCTTCGCGGACTTGTTCAGGGGCGGGTGCGCTCACGGCAAAGTGCCTTTCTGGGCGTGATGTGTTCAGCTGGCACATCTCAATGTATCCCAGATCACTATTGAGCGATAGTTATTTAAGGAAAGAGCTTCCGGGCAGAATTAGTTAGCGAACGAGGGAAGCGAGCCACGCGGCGTGGAGGCGCGAGTCGCCGTTTTCTTCCGGATGGAAGCTCAACGCCGTGACGCATCCTTGGCGCACGCCCACAATCACCTCGCGCCCCGCGGCAGGACGGGTTCGTGCCCCGGCACCACTTCCCTCACCACTGACCTCAATGTCATGTGCAGGGAGGGGCACGGTGGCGATGACCTCGACACCCTCGCCCGCGCGGGTAACGATGGGCGCGCGGATGAAGCTCGCTTCGATGGCTAGAGGCTCGCCGACCCCTGAGGCATTTACGCCGGACCTCTGGCCTTCCATCGCGACGGGCACGGTGCGCTCCTCCGAGAAGCGCTGGTTGCCGAAGGCGTTGCGGCGCACGGAGACGTCGATAAGCCCCAGCGTCTGCTGGCCCGGTGCGGGGTTTTCCAGCTCGCGGGCGCTGTAGATGAGCCCCGCGCAGGTGGCCAGGACCGGCAGCCCATTTTCGACGGCGCGGCGCAGCGGCTCAGCGACGCCAAAAGAGCGCGCCAGTTTATCGATGGTGCTCGACTCGCCGCCCGGCAGAATGATTCCGTCCAGCCCGTCGAGATCCTGCGGCAGGCACACCCGGCGCGTTGCAGCGCCGAGGTTCTCCAGCACAGCGATGTGCTCTTCCACTCCGCCTTGCAGTGCGAGCACGCCGACGAGTGGTCGCGTCGTGTCCGCCGACTTCTTCACTGCGGGCACAGGTCCTACCAGCCACGCTCAGCCAGGCGGTGCGGGGCGGGGATGTCGTTGACGTTGATGCCCACCATGGCCTCGCCCAGGCCGCGGCTAATCTTAGCCAGCTCGGCCGGTTGGTCGTAGAGGGTCGCTGCCTTCACGATGGCCTCCGCGCGCTTCGCGGGCTCGCCGGACTTGAAGATGCCGGAGCCGACAAAGACGCCTTCGGCGCCCATTTGGCGGACGAGGGCGGCGTCGGCAGGCGTGGCCACACCACCAGCGACGAACAGCACGACCGGAAGCTTGCCGGTCTCCGCCACCTCAGCAACCAGGTCGTACGGCGCCTGCAGCTCCTTGGCCGCAACGTAGAGCTCGTCGCGGTCGAGGTTCTGGAGGCGCGCAATTTCGCCCTTGATGGTGCGCAGGTGCTTGACGGCCTCGGAGACGTCGCCAGTGCCGGCCTCGCCCTTGGAGCGGATCATGGCCGCGCCCTCGGTGATGCGGCGCAGGGCCTCGCCCAGGTTGGTAGCACCGCAGACGAAGGGCACGTCGAAATCCCACTTGTTGATGTGGTTGACGTAATCGGCGGGGCTGAGCACCTCGGACTCGTCGATGAAGTCGACACCCAGCTCGCCGAGAATCTGCGCCTCCACGAAGTGGCCGATGCGGGCCTTCGCCATCACCGGGATGGACACGGCGTTGACGATGCCCTCGATGAGGTCCGGATCGGACATACGGGCCACGCCGCCCTGGGCGCGGATATCGGCCGGCACGCGCTCCAGCGCCATGACGGCGGAAGCGCCCGCGTCTTCAGCAATTCGTGCCTGCTCCGGGGTAACGACGTCCATGATGACGCCGCCCTTGAGCATGTCAGCTAGTCCACGCTTGACGCGCGTCGTGGCGCGTCCCTGTTCATTCTTCTGTTCAGTCATGGCTCACATAGTGGCGCAGAAAATTGGTCCAAGACAAGAGCCATTTCCCGAGTGTTGAATTAGACCACTTATGATGGGGCCGTGTCTTTCCGCCTCGACCCATCTGATACGCGCGCGCTGCCGGTGCAGATCGCCGAAGCCCTCCGCGCCCAAGTCGCGGCGGGCATTCTGCTGCCCGGCGAGCAGGTTCCATCGACGCGCTCACTAGCCCGCGATTTGGGCATTTCCCGAGGCAGCGTGGTTACCGCCTATGAGCAATTGACCGCCGAGGGCTACCTGACCGCGGCGGTTGGATCGGGCACCGTCATCAACCCGCACCTGCCCCACGGGCGCGCCCCGCAGCCTCATCCTGCGCCACGGCCCTCCCCTGCCCCACCGCGCGTGGAGTTGACCCCCGGTTTGCCCGATACGGCCGGAATCATCACCCCCGAATGGAGGGCGGCGTGGCGCAAGGCCGCCGTGGATTCTTCCGGCGATCTCCCCCGCGAGGTGGCCGCGCACCTGCGCCACATGCGCGGGCTGACCGTCGACCCGGCCTATGTCGTCATCACCGCCGGCGCCCGCGACGGGCTGTCGGTGCTGCTGCGCGCGCTGGGCGGCCATTTGCGCGTGGGCGTGGAATCCCCCGGCTACCCCAGCCTGCGCCGCATCCCCCAGGCCTTGGGGCACACGCTTGTCGACGTCCCCACCGACGCCCACGGCGTCACCGTCCCCACCGTTGACCTCGACGTTCTCATCGTCACCCCCTCCCACCAGCACCCCTATGGCGGTTCGCTGCCGGCTGCCCGGCGCGCGGAGCTCGTCGAGTGGGCGCGCGGCAATGACGTGCTCATCATCGAGGATGATTTCGATTCCGAGCTGCGCTACGTCGGCCAGCCCTTGCCCGCGCTGACCGCGCTCGCTCCGGAACACACGGTGTTGCTGGGCACGTTTTCCTCGGTGATTTCGCCGTCGATTGCCTGCGGCTACCTGGTCGTGCCGCCGAGCTTGCGCTCGGCGGTGGATCAGGTGCGGGAGATCTTCGGCCAGCCTGTCGGCGCTATCCCCCAGGCGGCGCTGGCGAACTACTTAGCCAGCGGTGCGCTGCGGCGGCATACCGGGCGGATGCGCCGCGCCTACAAGCGCCGCCGCGACCTCGTCCAAGCCGCGCTGGAAGACACCCCAGCTACCCTTCTGCCCATCCACGGCGGGCTCCACGCGGTGTTGTTGTGTGAAGAGGGCGTCGTCCAGCGCGCGGCCAATCTGGGCCTCACGCTGACCCCGCTGCGCGATTATTGGGGCGGCGCGCCCGCCGAGGAAGGCGTGGTCTTGGGCTTTGGGCATTTGAGCGACGTCGAACTCGCCGCCGCGCTGGAGCTGATCAAGCAGGCTTTAGCAGACTGAGCCCTAACCGGCGCTTGCCAAGGTCACGGTAGCAAGAGTGCGGCCCGTCGGTTGCTCGCTGCCGCCTGCGGGTTCCTCGGTGACCATGACTTTGACTGCCGCGCCGTCGAAAGGCATCCATACCCCATCGTGTGGGTCCTGGCCGATGACCCCCGCCGAAGCCATGCCGCCATCGGCGCTGACTGCCCATACCTGGGCGCCCATGCCATCGGCGAGCTGCGGCTGGCCATCCACCATCGCGCCGGATTTCTCCATCGACGCCGAAGACACGATATCCAGCTGTGCGCCCGACGCATCGGCGTTGCCCTGCATGAGATCCTCTGCCCCCATGATGGCGTGCATCGACTTCTCGCCGGGCGATTCAGCCTCTACCCGCGCGCTATCGCTCGTCTGATTCTGCGAGTCATCGGACTGCAACAAGGGCGGCACGGCAACCATGCCTACTACGAGGACCGCCGCGGCAGCCGGCACCGCCACGAAGGTCCGCCAACGGCGGCGCGGAAGCTCGATGACCTCGGCAGCTTCGCCACCGCCAATTTCCGCAAAGACGGCATCTTTCATTCGCGCCGGCGGTTCGACCTCGGGGAGGGAATCGAGGAAGTCATCGAAAGTCTCATCAGAAAACTCATGTGTATTGCTCATCGCCCCTCCCTTTCGAGAATCGCTTTTAGCTTCTTAACACCGTCGCGCACGCGCGTCTTGGCCGTACCCAGCGGTACTCCCGTTGATTCTGCCAGCTCAGCATGCGTCAAGCCATCGAAAAAAGCGAGCGCCACCGCGGTGGAATGCGGCTCCCCAATTTCGTCGACGGCCCGGCGCAGGAGGTGAGCCTCCACATTGTTCAGGGCTTCGTCTTCGATCGGCTCAGCGAAAGTGGCGTGATCAAGCTTCGAGTCGCGGTCATCGCGCTGCACTGCGGCCACATGGCTGCGCAGCTTATCGACGGCCCTCCCATGCGCCAACCTGCCCACCCACGACCGCGCGTTTCCTCGCTGCGGGTCAAACTTCGCAGCGGAGGTCCAGACCTCAACGAAGACATCTTGAGCAACTTCCTCTGCTAAGGCGGGATTGCGCAGAACGCTCAGGCACACGCTGTACACGGTGGGCGCGAGGGCGTCGTAAAGCGCGCTGAAGGCATGCTTGTCTGCGGAAGCGGTCTGAACCAAAAGGCGGTTCAGCCGCGCATGTTCATCAGGTGACATCGCAGGCACGGGTGTTGAGCTTACCTCCAGCAGCGGGGTGGACATGGCAGTTTTACTTAGTCATTTCCTCGCTCGGGGCCATCATCTCCGAGCTGGGCATCATGTCCATGTCTTCCTTCTTGTCGTTGCAGGCAACCAACCCGCTGGCGGCAACAGCAAGTGCAGCGGCGACAGTAACAAGCTTCTTCATTTCGGTGCTCCTTCTTCAAGCAATCGGGGCTCGGCTTTTCCGGGCCCTGTATCTGACTATTCGGAGCCGCCCCGCGATGCGAATTGGATGGATTTAAAACCAATCCGTTTTTCACTCGTGCTCCGAACTAGTTGCATACCCACACCGCACACCAAGCGAAGGAGTACAGCATGCTATCAACGCTGTTCATCGGGTTTACCGGTGGCCTTATCACGGGCATCTCGCCCTGCATCTTGCCGGTCTTGCCGCTGGTCCTCGCCGTTAGCGGCGGCTCACGGTGGCGGCCATGTCAGGTCGTAGGCGGACTCGTCACAAGTTTCAGCCTCGTCACGCTGTTTGCGACAACGCTGCTCAATTCCCTAGGACTGCCCGCCGACATCCTGTGGAAGGTGGGAATCGTGCTGCTCGTTCTCGTGGGCCTGGGAATGGTGTTTCCCCGCGTGCAAGAAATCCTTGAGTGGCCTTTCCAGAAACTCCCGAAAGCTGGCAGCTTGCAATCCAAGGCCCGCGGCAAAGGCGGGTTCGTCGTCGGCTTGGCCATGGGCGTTGTCTTCGTCCCCTGCGCCGGCCCTGTACTCGCCGCCATCTCCGTGGCGGGCGCCACTGGGACTGTCGACGCCCACATCCTCGCCCTCTGCCTCTCCTTCGCCCTCGGCGTGGCCATCCCCCTGCTGGCTTTCGCTTTGGGCGGCAACGAGGTGGGCAAACGCGTCGATGCCTTCCGCTCTCACCAGCGCGGGGTGCGTATCACCGCGGGAGTGGTAGTTATCGTCATGGCTGGTGCGATTTCGCTTGGCGCGCCCGCCTGGCTGCAGCAGAAGCTCCCCAGCATCAACGCCGACGCCACCCCAGTTGAACAGGCCGCCCGCACAGCCGAAGGAACCCCCGTGCCCACGTTCGCGGGGTTGACCGGCTGGTTCAACACGGATGCGCCCGTCGATCCGCGCACCTCCGGCAAGGTCACCCTCATCGATTTCTGGGCCTATGCCTGCATCAACTGCCAGCGCAACAACACGCACCTGACCAAGCTCTATGCGCACTACAAGGACTACGGTCTCGACATCGTCGGCATCCACGCGCCGGAGTACGCTTTCGAGCACGAGGCAGCCAACGTGCGCCGCGCGGTCCGCGAGCAAGGAATCGAATACCCGGTGGCGCAAGACAATGACTTCGCCACGTGGAAGAACTTTGGGAATCGGTACTGGCCGGCGCACTATGTCGTCGACAAGCACGGCATGCTGCGCCAATCCCACCATGGCGAGGGCGACTACGCCGAGACCGAGCGCCTCATTCGTGAGCTTCTCCTCGAGCGCGACCCCAGCATAGAGCTACCCGAACCAATCGAGACCGCCGATGCTCACAGTGCGCCGCGCTCACCGGAGACGTACCTCGGCACCGCACGCGCACAGTATTTCACCAACCCCGATTACCGCGACGGCACGCACCAGTTCACCACGAGCGAGCCACCGTTAGGTCAGTATTCGCTGGGCGGGACGTGGACGCTGGCCGACCAGCCCATCACCGCCGGACCTCACGCGCGGCTGCGACTGAACTACCGCGCCGCCTGGGTACAGCTCGTGGCATCAGGGCAAGGAACGGTTCGCGTGCATCGCGCCGATGGTTCGGTCCGCACCTTTGACATCACCGAGGACGGCACGGTGGATCTCGTCCGGGAACCTGACAATCACACCGAAACAATCGAGCTGGAAGTAAGCAAAGGGCTCTCGCTGTATTCCTTTACTTTTGGCTAGCGTGGGGTTTATGAAGATTTCGCTGTATGGACAATCCGCCGTGGCCGTTGAGGCTCCCCAGGGGCGCATCGTCATCGACCCCGGTCCCCTCTCTGACCTGAGCTGCCTCGAGGACGCCAAAGCGGTGCTGCTCACGCACGCGCATGGAGACCACCTCGACGTCGACGCCGTGCGTGCGAGCGGCCTGCCGGTGTGGGGAACGCAGGAGGCTATCGACGCCATCGGCTCCGGCACCGCAGTTCACACCGGAGAAGAATTCGAGGTGCTGGGTTTGAAAATCCACGCGGTGGGCGGGCTCCACGAGGAGATCCACCCCAATATCCCGCGCCCGGAGAACCTGGGTTATTTCTTCGGCGGCGTGCTGCACCCCGGCGACCAGTGGGTTGTCTCGGAAGGACTCACGGTAGACGTGCTCCTGCTCCCCATCGCCGGCCCGTGGGTGCGCGGGGCGGATGCCGCGGATTACGCCATGCGCATCGGTGCGCGGCTTACGGTTCCCATCCATGACGCCGTGCTTTCCGACGCCGGCAAGCAGATCACCGACGGCATGCTCCAACGCGCCGGGGTGAGCGGCTATCGGCGCCTGCGGGTTGGTGAAAGCATCGAAATTTAAGCCGAACCAACCGCTCGGTCTATTTTTATTCTCGGGCTTGCCTGCGGTTTCTAGAAAACCACTAACGGCACTGAACCGCTTGGTCTAGCCTTTCCTGACATGAGCACCAAATACGATAATTCCGCAGTAAACGAGTGGTCCTTTGCCACCCGCGCCCTCCACGCCGGCCAGAACCTGGACGGCTCCACCAACGCACGCAACGTGCCGATTTACCAAACCACCTCGTATGTCTTCAACGACGCCGAGCACGCCGCCAACCGCTTCAATCTCTCGGATGCCGGCCCGATTTATACCCGCCTGACCAACCCCACGCAGGACGCGCTGGAGGAGCGCCTCGCTTCCCTCGAGGGCGGCGTCGCCGCCGTAGCTTTCGCCTCCGGCCAGGCCGCCGAAACCGCGGCCATTTTGAACCTGGCCTCCGCCGGCGACCACATTGTCACCTCCCCGCGCCTCTACGGTGGCACCTCCACCCTCTTTACCGTGACCTTGAAGCGCCTCGGCATCGATGTCACCCTCGTGGAGAACCCCGACGACCCGGCATCCTGGCAGGACGCCGTCCAGCCGAACACGAAGGCTTTTTACGGCGAGACCTTCGGCAACCCAGTCGCCGATGTCCTCGACATCCCCGCCATCGCTGAGGTAGCGCACAAGAACCAGGTCCCGCTCATCGTGGATAACACCATCGCCACCGGCGCGCTCGCCCGCCCGCTGGAGCTGGGCGCAGACATCGTCGTGGTTTCCACCACCAAGTTCTACAGCGGCAACGGCTCCGCCATCGGTGGTGCCATCATCGACGGCGGCTCCTTCGACTGGACCATCGAGCGTGACGGCGAGCCCGTCTTCCCCTACTTCGTCACCCCGGACGAGGCCTACCACGGCCTCAAGTACGCCGACCTGGGTGCGCCGGCCTTCGCCGTCAAGGCGCGCGCAGGCCTGCTGCGCGATACCGGTGCCGCCATCTCCCCCTTCAACGCCTGGCTGACGCTGAATGGCATTGAGACGTTGCAGTTGCGCGTCGAGAAGCACAATGCCAACGCCCAGGCCGTGGCCGAGTACCTGGAATCCCACGCCAAGGTCACGAAGGTCAACTACGCCGGCCTGGAGTCCTCGCCTTACAAGGCCACCAAGGAGAAGCTGGGCTATGACTACACCGGCTCCGTGCTCTCCTTCGACATCGACGGCGGCCGCGATGAGGCGTGGGCGTTTATCGATGCGCTGAAGCTTCACTCGAACCTGGCCAACATCGGCGATACCCGCTCCCTGGTGGTGCACCCGGCGACCACCACGCACTCCCAGTCCGATGAGGCAGCGCTCAAGGCCGCGGGCATTACGCAGGCCACGGTGCGCTTGTCCGTCGGTATTGAGGACGTCAACGACATCATCGCCGACCTCGAGCGTGGGTTCGCGGCCATTGGTTAGCGCCATCCCGGAGCTCGCGCCCGAAGGCGAGCTCGCCGTCGTCCCCATCGGTGACTTCACCACCGAAGCAGGCGCCGTGCTTGCCGACGCCCACGTGGCCTACCAACGCTGGGGCGCTTTCGCCGGCGACCCGGACGGCGTCAACAACGTCGTGGTGGTCGAGCACGCGCTGACCGGGGATTCCAACGTGGCGGACTGGTGGTCCGACCTGGTGGGCCCGGGCAAGGCCCTGGACACCACGCGCTGGTGCGTTATCGCGACCAATGCGCTGGGTGGCTGCAACGGCTCGACGGGGCCGAAGTCGCTGCACCCGGATGGAAAGCCGTGGGGCGGGCGCTTCCCTGCGCTGTCGATTCGGGACTTGGTGGAGGCCGAATACGACTGCTTGACGCAACTGGGCATTTCCCGCGTGCACGCGGTGCTCGGCGGCTCGATGGGCGGGGCGCGGACTCTGGAGTGGAGCTTGCTGCACCCGGAAAGCGTGTCCGCGGTGTGCGTGATTGCGGTGTCGGCCAGGGCTTCGGGCTGGCAGATTGGCATCCAATCCGCGCAGATTTCCGCGATCGAGCGCGACCCGTTTTGGCATGGCGGAAATTACTACCTCACGGACAAGACTCCGCGGGATGGTTTGGCGGCGGCGCGCCGCATTGCGCATTTAACGTATCGCGGCGAGCAGGAGATCGACGAGCGCTTCGGCGCTACCGCACAGCAAGGCGAGAATCCCTTGGGGCCGCACCGCCAGCTCAACCAGCGTTTCGCGGTGAACTCCTATCTGGATTACCAGGGGGCTAAGCTCACCGAGCGCTTCGATGCGGGTTCCTACGTGGTTCTCACGGAGGCGCTGAACCGGCATGACGTCGGCCGCGGGCGCGGCGGGCTCATCAAGGCGTTGGCGGCCTCCCAGGTGCCGACGATGGTGGTGGGCGTGGACACGGATATCCTCTACCCCTATCACCAGCAGGAGCACATCTCCCGCAACGTCAACCAGCTGCTGGCGATGGCCAAGATTGTCTCACCCGTGGGCCACGATGCTTTTCTGACGGAGACCCGGCAGATGAACCGTATCCTGCGCAACTTCCTGCTGCTCTCGGCGCCAAATGGCTTAGACGTGGGCCCTGCGTACGTGGGCGATGAGTATTACATCTAATCCTGTCTGATTAAGATCCAAGCGCGTCGATGGAAAAGGCCATGAACACCATCGCCGTGCCCAAGATGCCTGTAAAGCAGGCATCGAAGCGCCGGGAGCGCACCGCGAGCACGCCGACCCGCGAGGAGTCGCAGGTCAGGCGGACCACCGTCAGCCACACCAGCGCCCCGCCCAGCAGCAGCGTGGCGCGGCGCCAGTGCTCGAACACGGCATAGAAGCCCGACACGACAACCGCCGCCACGAACAAGCCGATGGCCAACCACTGGAGAGCCGGCGGCAGCGCCGAGGGCTTCAGGTGCGCATCGTGCGGGTTCGATAAAGACACCGGCGGCGCAGTTTTCCCGCGCGGCTGTGCTGGTTGCTCAGACATACTCACTACTCGAGCGCTCGACTTCACACGCTACTGAGCGGCGAGCTTTTCGGCGCGCTCGACGATGTTGCTCACCAGGAACGCGCGCGTCAGCGGGCCCACGCCGCCCGGGTTCGGGGAAACGTAGCCGGCCTTCTCCCAGACGTCCTCAGCCACGTCGCCGGCGAGTTTGCCGTCAACGCGGGACACGCCGACGTCGAGAACCGCAGCGCCTTCCTTGACCATGTCGGCGGTGAGCATGTGTGCCTTGCCAGCGGCCGCGATGATGACGTCTGCTGCGCGGGTCTCCGCGGCGAGGTCCTTGGTGCCGGTGTGGCACAGCGTCACCGTGGAATTCTCGCTGCGGCGGGTGAGCATCAGGCCAATCGGGCGGCCTACGGTCACGCCGCGGCCGATGACCACGACCTTGGCACCATCAAGCTCCACGCCGAAGCGGCGCAGCAGGTGGATGCAACCGTTCGGCGTGCACGGCAGCGGGGCGTCCTCGTTGAGCACCAGCTTGCCCAGGTTGATCGGGTGCAGGCCATCGGCGTCCTTGGCCGGGTCGATGAGCTCGAGCACGCGGTTTTCATCCAGGTGCTTCGGCAGCGGCAGCTGCACGATGTAGCCGGTGCACGCATCGTCATTGTTGAGCTCTTCGATGACGCGCTCGAGTTCTTCCTGGGTAACGTCGCCAGGCAGGTCCTTGCGAATCGAATTGATTCCGAGCTTCTCGCAATCGCGGTGCTTCATCTTCACGTAGGAATGCGAACCCGGATCATCGCCCACCAGGACCGTGGCCAGTCCCGGGGTAATCCCCTTCTCCTTGAGGACGGCCACGCGCTGGGCCAGGTCCTCAAAAATCTCGTCGCGGTACAAGTTGCCATCTAGTTTGGTAGCGCTCATGCCCACCATCCTAGACTGATGCCCATGAGCAGCTTGCACATTGTCTTCGACAACCCCGTGATCCCCACCAACACCGGCAACGCCATCCGTACCGCCGCCGTCACGGGCGCGAGCCTGCACCTCATCGAGCCCCTCGGCTTCAACTTCGAGGACAAACACCTCAAGCGCGCGGGCCTGGACTACCACGACCTGGCGGATCTCAAAATCCACAAAGACTTCGACGCCTGCATGGAGGCCCTCCCCGGCGCGCGGGTCTTCGCCTTCACCACCCACACAGATAAGTGGTTCACGGACATCGACTACCAGGAGGGGGACGTCCTCCTCTTCGGCACCGAGCCCACCGGCCTGCCCGAGGAACACGCCTTCCACCCGCGCGTAACGGAGCGCGTGCGCATCCCCATGATGCCGGCTAGGCGCTCGATGAATCTATCCAACGCGGCGTCGACGGCCGTGTACGAGGCCTGGCGCCAGCTCGGCTTCCGTGGCGCGGTCTAACAAGTCGCGGCACAATGTGGGTGGACTTTCACAACAAAGGAGAAACCTTGCCTAGCCTGCGCCCACTTCTTGATTCCCTCACTACCCGCGTCGAAGCTTCGTCTGCCGCGCACGCCGCGCAGATCGCGCGCGTGGATCCCGTCCACCGCCCCGGCGCGGTCAACCTCGTGCGCTACATGGAATTGCGTTCCCAGGACGCCGTCGAAATCCAGGAAGGCCTCACCGCGTTGGGCGCCACGAGCCTCAGCCACCCGGAGCCCGCGGTGCTGGAGCGCCTCCACGCCGCGCGCAACGTGCTCGACGCCTTCGATGGCCACGCACCGACCTACCCCGTGCAGCCGATTGCCACGGCCTATGCGGACGCGGACGATATCCTCGACGCCAACACCGAAGCCCTCCTCGGCCCCACCCAGGAGGACACCCACGCGCGCATCATGGTGACCCTTCCCACCGAGGCCGCAGATGACTATGAGCTGGTCCTCGGTTTCGCCCGCGCGGGCATGGAACTAGCCCGCATCAACTGCGCCCACGATGGCCACGAGGCCTGGCAGAAGATGGTGACACACGTCCACCGCGCCGCTGAAGAGGTGGGGCGCGAGATCCTGATTTCCTGCGATATTGCTGGCCCCAAGGTCCGCACCGGCAGCATCGAGCCGGGCCCGCAGGTCATTCGCGTGCGCGGCGAGCGCACCGCGGCAGGTGAGCTGCTGAGCCCGGCAACGCTCGTGCTTCACGACGCCCCCTCCTCTACCCGCGCCCACGGGGTGGCGGGGGAGGCGTCGCCAAGCGCGGCCCGCCCGGCGGTAGCGCTGGAGGTGGATGGCAAGTGGTTGGCGCGCCTGCGGCCCGGCAGTGAGGTGCGCTTCACCGAGGCGCGCGGACGTGCCCGCGTATTCACCGTGGAGAGCGCGGAGACAGGCGTGGCCGTGCTGCACGGGGAGCGCAACTGCTACCTCGCCGAGGGGACGGTGCTCAACCACGGCGGGGAGATCACTCGGGTCCATGGGGTTCCGGCCCTTGAGCAGAAGATTCGCCTGCACCGCGGCGAGGAGTTGGTGCTGAGCACTTCGCAGGAGTCGGCGCGCATTATCGAGGGCGAGGTGACCACCATTGGGTGCACGTTACCGGAGGTGGTCGGTGCGCTCGAGGTGGGACACCGGGTGATTTTCGATGATGGCGCCATCGCCGGCCGCGTCCGCGAGGTGCGGGATAATGGTGCGGCGCGCGAGGCCGTCGTCACCGTGGAGCACGCCGGGCCTACCGGCACCAACCTGGCCGCCTATAAGGGAATCAATCTTCCGGATACCGACATCCCGCTGCCCAGCCTCACCGAGGAAGACATCGAGGCACTTCGTTTTGTGGCCACGCACTGCGATATCGCGGCGGTCTCCTTCATCCGCACGCCGGACGATGTGGCCTTCCTCTATGACACGCTCGAGGAGATTGCCGCCGAGCAAGAGTCCGCGGAGATGGCACAGCGCGTGCGGAATGTGGGTATCGTGCTCAAGATTGAGACGGTTCCCGCCTATGAGCAGCTGGGAAGTGTGCTGCTGGAAGGCATGCGGCATGCCAAGTTCGGCATCATGATTGCGCGCGGCGATTTGGCCGTAGAATTGGGATTCGAGGAGATGGTCCAGGTGCCGGGGCGCATCATGAAGGTCGCGGAGGCGGCCCACATCCCGGTCATCATGGCCACGCAGGTGCTGGAGACCCTGGCCAAGACGGGGCTTCCCTCCCGCGCGGAAATCACGGACGCGGGCTATGCGCTGCGCGCGGAGTGCGTCATGCTCAACAAAGGCCCGCACATCACGGAGGCCATTGAGATTCTGGACCGCATGTCCCGCAAGCTGGGCCAGTCGCGGCTGAAGAACCGCCAAAAGCTGCGCCAGGTGAGCAGCTGGACCAACTAATTCAGGCAACGCATATGAAACGCGGCGCCCTCGAGCGCCGCGTGGTGAGGATCACCTAACCGAAAGCGGCGAAAAACTAGACAGACCTATATTTACTTAGGTTAACCTATAACGGTAATGCTTTAGAGAAAGAGAGCTCACCGTGAAGTTGTCTGGGTGCCCACGGCAAACCGCCGACGCCATCCCCATGGGATGCACCATCACCTTGGGAAACGAGTGCATTTCCTGCACCTGTGACGCCGCCTTGGCAGTGCGCCTCGGCGAGCTAGGCATCCGCCCCGGCGCCACACTGACGATGGGCCCGCGCGTGGCCGGCGGCGCCCGCGTTGTCTCGGTGGGCAGCTGCCGCTATGCCATCGACAAGGCAACACTGCAAGCCATCGAGGTCTAAACCATGGCCACCACGAAACCCAGCTGCCACGGCGATCCGGGCGGCGCGCTAGCCCCTGCCGGAGCACCCATCATCGCGCTCGTCGGCTCTCCGAATTCCGGCAAGTCCACGCTCTTTAATGCTCTGACCGGCGCGAAGGCGCAGACCGGCAATTGGCCGGGAACCACCGTTGAGGTCAGCCGCGGTGCGTGGAAGCTGCGTGAATCCACCGCCGATCTCATCGACTTCCCCGGCACCTACTCGCTCGATCCGCTCAGCCCCGATGAGGCGCTCACCCGCGCCATGCTCATCGATTGCCCCGATGATGAGCGCCCCGACGCCGTCGTCGTGGTCGTCGATGCCAGCGCCGTCGCGCGCGGCCTCAACGTGGCCCTCCAGTTGGCGGAGCAGCCCTACCGCCTCATCATCGCGCTGACGAAGACCGACGTGGCCCTCAACCAGGGGCAAACGGTGGACCCCGTTGCGCTCGCTGAGGCCACCTCCATCCCGGTGGTGGAGGTTGATGGGCGTAAGCGGGAGGGCGTCGAGAAGCTGCGAGAGGTTGTTGTAGATTCTCTGGCGGCTGAGCCCGTGCAGCTGCGCGAGGACACCGGCCTGGAGGGCCGCTTCGCGGAGCTGGATGCGGCGGCGAAGGCCTCGGTAAGCGAGGTCGAGCATGCCACGCCACTCTCCCACCGCCTCGATGCGGTGGCCCTCCACCCAGTCGTGGGTCCGCTGCTGTTTCTGGCCGTGATGTGGCTGGTCTTCCAGATCACCACCACGGTGGCCGCTCCCCTGCAGGATGGCCTGGAGGCGTTAGTCTCCGGACCCTTGAGCGATTGGGCGCGGGCGGGGCTTGAAGCCATCGGCCTGGGCCACCCCCTCGTTACGGGCTTGCTTGTCGACGGCCTCATCGGCGGCGTCGGCATGGTCCTCACCTTCGCCCCGCTCATGGCGCTGATGTTTTTGTGTTTGGCGGTGCTGGAGGATTCCGGCTACATGGCGCGCGCGGCGGTGGTGACCGACCGCCTTATGCGGGCCATAGGCTTGCCGGGCAAGGCCTTTATCCCCATCGTGGTGGGCTTTGGCTGTAACGTGCCGGCGATCTCGGCCACGCGCGTGCTGGGAAGCCCGCGGCATCGCATTATGACGGCGCTGCTCATCCCGTTTACCTCGTGCTCGGCGCGCTTGGTGGTCTTCGTCATGCTTTCGGCCACGTTCTTCCCAGAGCACGCCGGCAGCGTGGTGTTCATCATGTACGTCATTTCCATCGCGCTGCTCGTGCTGGTGGGTTTGGCGCTGCGCAAGACGCTGTGGCGCGCGGTGCCTGAGGAAGCGCTGGTTATTGACTTGCCGACGTACCAGCTGCCCACCGTGCGTCTGGCGCTGAGCGTGATGTGGACGCGATTGAAGGGCTTCCTGCAGACCGCCGGCGGCATCATCGTGACTACCGTGGTCGTGGTGTGGCTGCTCATGGCCATCCCGGTTGGGGCCGCGGTGCACGAGACCACCTTGGGCGAGCCACCAGCGCCGGAGGATTCCGCCTATGGCGCGGTCTCGCGCACCATCGCCCCGGCCTTTGCCCCGGCTGGTTTCGACTCGTGGTCCCTGGCGGGCCCGCTGGTGACGGGCTTTGTGGCCAAGGAGGCGCTGATTTCGACGTGGGCGCAAACCTACGCCGTCGACGACGTCACCGACGCCTCCGCCGAAGAGCAATCCCATAGCGCGCTCAGCGACCACGTGCGTGCAGATTTCGAGCAGGCTTCCGGCGGGCATACCTTGGCGGCGGTGTGGGCCTACATGCTCTTCCTGCTGGCCTACACACCCTGCGTGGCCACGATTGCCGCGCAGCGCCGCGAGATTGGCTGGCGCTGGACGCTCTTTGGCTTCAGCATTCAGCTGGCCACCGCATGGCTGCTGGCGGTGGGCGCCTTCCAAATTCTGAAGGTGTTTATCTAATGCCCACCTCCCCCATCCAGGCCGTGCAGAAAGCCATCGAATCTGGCGTGCGCTCGCGGGCGGCCATCGCTGCCGAAACGGGGCTGGAACCCGGTACGGTGGACCTCGTTCTGGACCATCTCACCGCCAGCGGGGTGCTGGACATGGAGCCGCTGGGCTCGTGCCCAGCGGGCGGCTGCGGGTCCTGCTCGGCGGCGTCAGCCTGCGCAGGCCCCAGCAGCACCCGCGGTCCGGTGTTGCTTAAGCTTCGCCGCCCAGCGGGCCGTTAAGCGGGCCTTCCAGAACCGGAAGGCGGCGGGTGCGCAGGCGGGTGAGGAGCTCGGAGGCGTCGGCAGGCGTGAGGTCTTGGCCGGCCATCCTGACTGGACCCGCCACGAGGTCGAAACGCACAGTACGCACGCCCACAAGATGGCTCAGCGGCCCCACCTTGAGCGTGAGCTCCTGAATGTGCGGGGTGCCAATCACCATGACGCGGCGGTTGATGCGGCCTCGATGCACGATGGTGACAGGCTCAGGCGAATCCACCAGCGTTACCGACTGCTGCTTGCGGTCGATGGGGCTAACCCACCGCGCCCGGCGCGGCGAGGTATACGTGGGCTGCGTGTGGCCCTCGGGCCGGGCATACTCCTCAATCTGCGCGCGATCCAGGTCAGAAATAAGTGCCAGCAAGTCCAGCGCCTGTTCACGGGTCCCCACGGGCAGGATGCGCGTCGAGCCGGACTGTTTGCCGCCGCCCTTAGTGCCATAGCCGGCAACGGACACGTGCACCTCATACCAGCCGAGGCGCCGCCACAGGAAAGGCTGGCTTACCCGCACGCCGTGGATGCGGCTAATACGGATGGTCTGGCGGCGACGGTCGGCGAGGCCGTAGGAGATGTTGAGGGCGTGGGAGGGGGCGTCGTGAAGCGCGGTGAAGGTCCACGAGGAATCCACCAGGCTCCACACACGGCCCACAAAGCCCACGATGATGGGCAACAGTGCGGTCCACATGCCGGGGATAAAGAGCAAGCCGCCGATGATGAGCGCGGTAATCAGCGTCGGCAGGCGCAGTGCTTCCGCCGCGATGGTACGCAGGATGGGAATCTCCGGAATAAGAGCCGGTTCTGCCGCCTCTTCCACTGCCTGTTCTGGCTGCTCAACCTGTCCACCGTTCGTGCGGCGCAGCAGCTCAGCGCGCAACTCCTCCGCCTTCGCTTTGGGGAGGTACTCAATCTTGATCACAGAGGCGTTACCGCCCGCGGTTTCCACCCGGACCGTGCCCAGCCCCAGCAGACGAGCGATGATGGATTCGACGACATCCACTGCCTGAATGCGCTCATAGCGCGCGGAGCGAAAAGACGTCGAAATCACGCCGTGGCGCAGCGCGACTTCATCATCGGTGAGTTTGTACCCCAGTTTGCGCCACCACACTCCGGACACCAACCAGATCACGGCACACACCAGCACAAAACCACCGATTGCCAGCAGAGTGCCGCGACCCACTTCGCCCAGATGTCCGCCCTGTAGGTAGGACACAACATCCTCAATCATCGAGGCGTTGATATTGAGAACAAAGATGGCGAGCAGCGCCAGAATCAGCGACCAAAAGCGCAACAGAGGGGTGAGGCGGTGGACGCGGGTGTAGCCGTCGGCGTCGATAAGCGCGCGGTCTTTCACAGTCCACTCATCCTCTCGCGGGCTTTAATGGCGAGGCGCTCGCGCAGGGCATCGGCGTCCGCGGCAACCAGGCCGGGGATGGTGGCGTCGCTGCTGGGCGACGCCGTGTGCAGCTTCACCTTTTTCAGCCCCATCGAGCGCTCCACGGGGCCGGCGGTGACATCGACGAATTGGATACGGCCATACGGCACGACGGTGAAGGTGTGCCAGATTTTTCCACGGGTGACGAGGAGTTCGTCGGCGGTTTCCTGCCAGCCTAAGTTCTTGACCTGTGCGGGGATGAGCCACAGTTCGTAGAGCGCCCACACAACGAGCGCGCCGGCGACCCAATAGAGCCAGTCCCACCAGAAATACGCTGCGGCGGCAGCGAGGGCGGCGAGGATAATATCCCAACTTAAATTCGTAATGTAGCGGGCTTTCGTGAGTGACGGGGATACGGGGTTCATGCCAACACACTAACATAAACTCTTGACAAGTCGTTGGGTTTATACAACACTGTGATGCATGTCCCCAAAGAAAAAGCCTACCCGTCCACTCTTTAACCGGGTCCGCGTACTCCGCGTTGAACGGGACATGACGCGCGCACAGCTTGCCGACGCCATCGGGGTCAACCCCCAAACCATCGGCGCACTCGAGCGCGGCGACCACTCCCCCAGCTTGGACCTCGCCTTCAACATCTGCGAAGTCTTCAACCTACCCGTGGAAGCCGTGTTCTCCCGGACCGAATTCACCCCCATGTCCTCCGAAATCTACCGAAAAGGTTAAGCCCCCACATGCCCACCCCTATTCCTAATTCCGTCAAGACCCGCAAGCGCTACATCACCCTGGCCGATCTCTCCTCCTGCCTCATCATCCTGTCCCTCCCCCTACAGTTCTGGGATTCCTTCACCTCACTCATGGTGGCCTGCCTCGGAACGCTGCTCACCGCACTGCTGACCGCCCGCCTGCGCGGAGCGATAGGTGCTGCAGACTTGCCCACGACGGAGCTCGATGAGTACCAGATGCAGCAGCACGTCGAAGCCCGCGACGATGGTCTCAAATTCTCCCTCGCCGCACTCACCATCCTGCTGCTACTCACCGGCCTTATCGCCTGGGGCGCGCGGACCTTGCCCATCATGGACGGCGTGTTTGTATCCCAGCTCTACCTCAAGCTCATCTCGCTGCTCATGGTGTGGGTGCCCTTCTCCGTGGCGCGTTCCTTGGCCGGCAAAATGAACCGCGACGAGCTCATCTCAAAGGAATAAGCACCCCTAGCGGAAATCCCTCGAACCGCGCGAGAGTGCCTCGCCGAAGGCCAGCGGCTCAAGCTGGTCGGCAGCAACGGTGACCGCGCCGGAGGCGTTCTGCACGATTCCGCGCACGATGAGCGCAGGAGCCGTCCGAGCCGTCACCTTATCCCGGGCCCACAAGCCGGGCGAGACCATCACGTTCATCAGACCGGTCTCATCCTCCAAGCCAAAGAACACCACACCAGCTGCGGTCTGCGGGCGCTGGCGGTGCGTGACCACCCCGGCGATGCGCACGCGCGTGCCATCCTCCACGGCCGGCAGGTCCGCCGCCGACAGGACGCCGCGGGCACGCAGCGCCCCGCGGATCTGCTCCATGGGCTGCTGGTTGTGGGTAACGCCGGTACTCGCCACATCCGCCGCCATAAGCTCGAAAGCACTCATTCCCGGCAAGGACGGCGCCTCGATGGCAGAAAGTCCCGGTAGCATCCCTGCCTGTTCCGTCGCAGCCACACCTGCCTGCCACAGCGCTTGGCGACGATCCACCCCAAAGACATCCAAGGCCCCCGCCACCGCGAGGGCCTCCACGTGATCGACGGTGAGATCGGCGCGGCGGGAGAGATCGGAGACGTCGGCAAACGGCGCGGCCGTCTCAATGCGATCGGCAGCCTTATCCCCCAAACCTTTAATGAGGTTGAGCCCCAAGCGGATGCGAACCTCACCGTCCTTGCCCAGCACCGCGCGGGCCTCGAGGCCTGAATCGTTGACAGTAGCCGGCAGCACCTCCACGCCGTGGCGGCGCGCATCCTGAATAAGAGACTGCGGCGAATAGAAACCCATCGGCTGCGCGCGCAACAGACCCACGCAAAACTGCGCCGGATAATAGCGCTTAAACCACGCCGAAAAGTACACCAGCGAAGCAAAAGACTGCGAGTGCGACTCCGGGAAACCATAGGCGGCGAAAGCGACAATTTTGGCCCACAACTTGTCCGCGACCTCCCCGGCAATCCCGTTGGTTTCCTGCAATCCGTCGTAGAAACGCTGCTTGAGTGCTGCCATCTTGGCCGGCGAGCGCTTCGAGCCCATCGCGCGCCGCAAATCATCAGCCTCCGCGCCGCTGAACCCGGCGGCATCGACCGCAATCTGCATGAGCTGCTCCTGAAAGAGCGGAATTCCCAGCGTCTTGCCCAGGGACTTCTCCAGCACCGGGTGGTCATAGGTCACCGGCTCCTTGCCATCGCGGCGACGCAGGTAGGGGTGCACCGACCCACCCTGAATGGGGCCCGGGCGGATGAGCGCGACCTCCACCACGAGGTCGAAGAAGACCCGCGGCTTGAGCCTCGGCAGCGTGCTCAGCTGCGCGCGCGATTCCACCTGGAACACGCCCACCGCATCCGCGCGGCAGAGCATGTCATAGACTTCCGGGTCAGCCAGGTCCAGCTCCCACAGGTTGACCACCCTGCCGGTGCTTTCCTCCACCAAGTCCATCATGTGGTGCAGGGCTTCGAGCATGCCCAGGCCCAGCAGGTCGAACTTCACCAGCCCGGCCGCGGCACAATCATCCTTATCCCACTGCAGCACCGAGCGGTTTTCCATGCGCGCCCATTCCACGGGCACGACATCCGCAATTGGCCGGTCGCACAGCACCATGCCGCCGGAGTGAATGCCCAGGTGGCGCGGCTGCCCTATAAACTGCTCGGCCAAGGATTCGACGTCCGAAGGCGCGGGCGCGATCCCCTTCGACCAGGCATCGGCCGAACCCTGCGGGTAGCCCAACGCGCGGGCAGCATCCCGCAGCGCACCTTTGCGCCGATACGTAATCACGTTCGCCACCTGCGCGGCGCGCTCGCGGCCGTGCTTGGCGTAGACGTACTGAATGACCTCCTCGCGCCGCCCCGATTCAATATCGATGTCGATATCCGGCGGGCCATCGCGGTCCGGGGAGAGGAAGCGCTCAAAGAGCAGGCCCGCGGAAATCGGCTCCGCATTCGTAATCCCCAGCGCGAAGCACACCGCCGAATTCGCCGCCGAGCCGCGCCCCTGGCACAGGATGTTCTCCCGTTTACAAAAGTCCACGAGATCACACACGATGAGGAAGTAACCGGGAAAGCCTAGCTGCTTAACGACGCCCAGCTCATACCGCATCTGCTCCCACGCCCGCTCCCGAAGCTCCTCGGGGCGCGTGGCATAGCGCGCTGCCGCGCGCTCGAAGGTGAGGTGTTCTAGCCAAGACATCTCGGTATGGCCTTCCGGCACGTCGAAATCAGGCAGGTTTGGGGCCAGCGCCTCCCAGGTGAAGCTGCATTCCTCAAGGACGCGGACGGTTTCCGCGATGAGCTCGGGGCGCTCAGGCAGCAAGCGCGCCATCTGTTCCCCGGAGCGCAGCCAGGACGAGCCCATGGGGTGGGAGTTGGGGGAGGCGTCGACAAGCGCGAGGCGTCTAGACAAGGCTTCTTTCGCGCCGGCCAGCCGCGCGTGTTGCCGCGTGGCGGCAGCTGGGCGGGTAGAAGCGATGGCGCGCGGAACCGGCAAGGAATCCAGCAGTAGGTGGTGGTCCGCGTCCTCCGGAAGCTGGGTACAGGCATACTCCAGAACCATGCTGTCTATTTTTATTCCATCGACCAGAAGATCGAAATGCTCCGCCCACTCCCAGCCCACCAAGAACAGGCATTCATCCTGTAGCTGCGCGGCAATCTCCACCAGGGGAGGATAAGACACGGCCCCCTTCTCCCCCGCCTCCATGTGGGCGCGGGCGATGAGCCGAGATAGGCGCCGATAGCCCTCCGGGGTGCGCGCCAAGACCGTCAGCGGGGCCGGGGCGAGACTAAGCTCCGCACCAAAGACGGCGGGCAGACCCACCTTGGCAGCAGCCTCCGCAAATTTCATGAGGCCATAGAATCCATCCCTATCTACCAGCGCAATCCCCCGCAGGCCCAGCTCGACGGCGCGCGCCACGAGCTCCTCCGGCTCGGAGGCGCCATGAAGGAAGCTATATGAGCTCACCGCATGCAGCTCCGCGAAGGGCACGGCGGAATGCCCAGCCTTCGGCTCCTCTGCCGCCCCCGGAAGGTGGTCCACCGGCACCGGGACGGGCCCTGGGCGGCCAGAGAGAATCCTCTCCACCCGGGACCACGGCAGTGCCTCACCCCCATTGAATCTCATAGCCCCACACACTATATTCGAACATGTATTCCAGTCAAGGTTTTCATTGAACAAATACTCGGATAGACAAAGCGGTTCAATCGTTGCTAGTTTTTCGTGCAGTGCATACTCCTGCGGTGATACGACTTGCCGCACAAACCAAGAAGGGACACTAGGAACCCACTATGAGCATCCGTCGCGTACTTGCTGCCACCTCGGCAGCCGTCATCGCTGCAACTGGCCTGGTTGCTTGCTCCTCGGACTCCGCCGAGTCCGAGAACTCCGGTGAGGCCATTACCAAGGACTCCACCATCACCATCGGCACCACCGACGCCAACATGGAAGAGTGGGCCGTATTCCAGGACCTGGCCAAGGAGGCCGGCTTCGATGTCAAGCTGGAAAACTTCGCCGACTACAACACCCCGAACCAGGCTCTGGACCAGGGCAAGCTGACGACCAACAAGTTCCAGCACCTGAAGTTCCTGGCTGAATACAACAAGGGCAACGGCACCGACCTCGTCCCGCTGGCAGCTACCGAGATCTACCCGCTGGCCATCTACTGGAAGGACCACAAGGACCTCGCTGACGTCGAGGGCCAGGAAGTCGCCATCCCGAACGACTCCACCAACCAGGGCCGCGCCATCGGCCTGCTGGTCCAGGAAGGCCTGGTCACCCTCAAGGAGGGCAGCCCGCTGACCCCGACCCCGCTGGACATCGATGAGAAGAAGTCCAAGGTCAAGGTCACCCCGGTGGACGCTGCCCAGACCCCGGCCGCCTACGGCGAGGGCAAGCCTGCCGTTATCAACAACTCCTTCCTCGAGCGCGCCGGCATTGACCCGCAGTCTGCCGTCGCTCAGGATGACCCGGACTCCACCGAGGCCGAGCCTTACATCAACGTCTGGGCCGTGCGTGCCGACGACGCCGATAACGAAACCCTCCACGAGCTGGCCAAGCTGTGGAAGGACCAGAAGGTCACCGACGCCGTTCTGAAGTCCTCCGGCGACACCGCCGTGGCCGTGGACCGCTCCCAGGAGGAGCTCCAGGAGATTCTGGACCGCCTCGAGGAGCAGGTCTAGAACCTATTCTGGTTCCATTTGTCCCCCGCGTTCACGCGACATTGCGTGGCCGGGGGATTTGGCCGTTTAGTTTCTCCGCCCCTCGCCCAACCTTCCCGCAAACTTCCACAAGGACATTCACGTGACTGAACACACTGGCGCCCGCCAGGGCACCCGGATTGAATTCCGCAACATCACCAAAGTCTTTAAAAACAAGAAAACCACCACCACCGCACTCGATAATGTCTCCCTGACCGTCGAGCCCGGCGAGATCATCGGCATCATCGGCTTCTCCGGCGCGGGCAAGTCCACGCTGGTGCGCATGATCAACGGCCTCGATAAGCCGACCTCAGGGCAGCTGCTTCTCGACGGCACCGATGTCGTCCCCCTGCCCGAGTCCAAGCTACGCGGCATCCGCCGCAACATCGGCATGATCTTCCAGCAGTTCAACCTCATGTCCTCCCGCACCGCGGCGGGCAACATTGAGTACCCGCTGAAGCTGCAGGGCGTCGAGAAGCAAGAGCGTAAGCAGCGCGTCCAGGAACTGCTGGAATTCGTCGGCCTGGCGGACAAGGGCGATAACTACCCGGAGCAGCTCTCCGGCGGCCAGAAGCAGCGTGTCGGTATCGCCCGCGCCCTGGCGAATAACCCTTCCCTGCTGCTGGCGGATGAAGCCACCTCAGCGCTCGACCCCACCACCACCCATGAGGTTCTTGACCTGCTGCGCAAGGTCAACCGCGATCTCGGCATTACCATCGTGGTCATTACCCACGAGATGGACGTCGTGCGCTCCATCGCAGACAAGGTCGCCGTCATGGAAGGCGGCCACGTTATTGAGTCCGGCAGCGTCTATGAGGTCTTCTCCAATCCCCGAACCAAGGTGGCGGAGAAATTCGTGGCCACCTCGCTGCGCAACACCCCGGACGTCGTCGAGGCCGATGACCTCTTGGCCCACGAGGGCCGCCTGTTCACCATCAACCTGACGGAGAAGTCCGGCTTCTTCGATGCCGCGGGCAAACTCGCGGACGAGGGCGTGTCCATCGCCGTGGTCCACGGCGGTATCACCACCTTGCAAAAGCACTCCTTTGGCAAGATAACCGTCCGCCTCAACGGCCCGGACGCCGCCATCGAAGACTTTTACGCACACATGCAACGCACCACCGAGATTGAGGAGATTCAACGATGAACGTCACCTACCTCGCGCAGGCCAATTGGGACCGACTGGGCAGTACGCTTGTCGACGCCATCAAGGACACCCTCATCATGGTCGCCACGACCCTGGTGCTTGCGGGCATCATCGGCCTCGTGCTGGGCATTCTGCTCTACACCACGCGCCCGGGCGGCATCCTGCAGAACAAGCCCATTCACTTCGTCATCAACATTCTGGTGAACTTCATTCGCCCGATCCCGTTCATCATCCTGCTGGCCTTTGTCCAGCCGCTGACGGTGGCGGTGCTGGGAAGCTCCATCGGCCGTGAACCGGCCACGTTCGTCATGGTGATTGCGGCTACCTTCGCGGTGGCGCGCATCGTGGAGCAGAACCTCGTGGCGCTGGATCCGGGCGTGATTGAGGCGGCCCGCGCGATGGGCGCTTCGCCGTGGAAAATCATCACCACGATCATCATTCCGGAGGCACTGGGCCCGCTGGTGTTGGGCTACACCTTCCTGTTCATCGGCATCGTCGACATGTCCGCGATGGCGGGCTACGTCGGCGGCGGTGGCTTGGGTGACTTCGCCATCGTCTACGGCTACCGCGCCTTCGAGTGGGAGGTCACCGTGGTGGCTACCCTCATCATCATCGTGCTGGTGCAGGCAGCGCAGTTCTTTGGCAACTGGCTTTCGGCCAAGATTATGCGCCGCTAACCACGCCAACCCCTATCTATACGCTGCGCTTTTCGACGCGACGCGCGACGTAGATTCGAGAGGTCTTCGGTTTGTCTCCGCAGGAGGAGACAACGCCGGAGGCCTCTTTTTCTTCCAGCTCCACGTCCCATGCGCGGCCGTCGCGGTGTCGCACAGCGGCAGTACCTGCCGCTGCGGTATCTGTCGCGTCGACGGTGAGGTCGCCGTAGTGGAGGGTCTCGGAGGCGTCGAGAAGCTGGCGTGCCACCGCGAGCTCCGCTACCTGGCCCCGGGGCGTGGTGAGGCCGGAGCCACGGTTGGCGGGGTAGAAATACTCGCCGTGCAGCGCCTTGCCCACGAGTTCACGGCCGGCCTCCACGTTGAGGCGGCCAAAGGAATAGCCCCACGGCATCAGCAGCACCGACGGCGCGAAGCGGTGGCCTTTGGTGTGGGAGGTTTCCCACACGGTCTCCTCAAATTCGCATGCCAGGGAGGCAGCCAGCGGGCGCCCCTTGATGGCGCAGCAGGCATCGCGCTTGGCGTGGGTGCACACGAGCACCAGCGGCAGGCACGTGCCGGTGGGATGCTCAAGATCCAGGTCAAGAATGTCCTCCGGGCCGTTCAGGGTGTAATCCTGCACCAGCCCCTCGCGCGCCCACACGACGAAACAACGGAAGTGCCCCGTCCTCCGTTCATGCCCGGCGCGCCCCGGGCGGCGAATGAGCTGTAGGCCCGCCACGCCCTTGAGCTTGGCCTTGAGCTTCGCAGTCAAGCCGGGGTCAAAGGTACGTCCGTCAAGCACGTCGCGAGACCACGCCGTGGGCCACTCAAAAAGGACGTACACAGATTCTTGTTTTGCGGTACCGGCCAGGGGCTCGACCTGGACGTCGGAGCAGAAGGTCATGGCGCCATCTTAACTGGCATCACTTTCTTCACAACAATGTGGTTACGATGCCTAGCTCGATGCATATAATTCCCCGTAGTGCCACTACGCTCGAAACCATGCCGAAACACAGTCTCTTGCGCACAGCCGCCCCAGTGGCCGCACTCGTTGTCTCGGGTGCGCTCGCGCTTCAGGGATGCGCTCCGTCTTCCTCCCCGGACGGCAGCCCCGACGGCCCCACGAAGACTCTCGACGCCACCCTGTCCGGCGCCTCCACCTCCACGGCTACCGTTACTCCCACTGCCCCCTCCCCCGCCGCACCGGCTGGGCTGACCCCGCTAGGCGACGCCAACATGGAGATGAAAACCCTCCGCCCACCGGCCCCCTCGGAGCTGGTGGTGACCGATGTCCGCGTGGGCAAGCACGAAGGTTTTGACCGCGTGGTCTTCGAGTTTGTCGGGGACGGTTCACCGGGCTGGTTCATCGATTACACCGATGCCCCCGCCCAGCAGGGCTCCGGCAACCCGATTGCTTACAAAGGTTCCACCGCGCTCGACGTCAGCATCGACGGCACCGCCTACCCCTTCCAGCTCAACATGGAAGATCCGAATATCGGCACCGTAAACGGCGCCGGTGGCCTAGTTACCCAGGTAGTCAGCGGCGGTACCTTCGAAGCCCGCTCGCAGTTCGTTATCGGGCTTGATGAGCGCCACCCATACTCGGTCCAGGTGCTCAGGGGGCCGACGCGCCTGGTCATCGACATCTTAAATTAAGCCGTTCAGGCATAGGTTGCCTCCACCGACCAGCGCCCGCCTGCCCACACGAGAAGCCAGGCACGCTGGCCTTTCTCGTTTTCTCCGACGACTTGCAGACGCGCGCAGCGCTGCGCCGCACCTGCTTCCCACCACTCAGAGTCCACGGGCCACGGGCCAGCCCAACCGGTCACCCGGTAGCGGTGGCGCCCCCATCCCAGGCCCGCCGGCTCCCCGGAGAGGAGGGCCTCGGCGGTGACGATGACGTCCTTCGAAGAGACGTCGATAAGCCGAATCCGCGCAGCCGGGTGGGCCAGGCTCGCCGGAAGCGGCGCCGGGATACGCCCCGGCCACGTGCCCTCCGGCTGCGGATCGCGCTGCTCGCCGTAGGGAACGTACTCGATACGCTCGGCCACCCCACGCCCGCCCGCCGGGCGGGGCTGCAGCACGCGGTCCACCCCCAGCTGGGATTGCACCCGCGCGATAACGCGCTTGGCCTGCTCCGCGGATTCGCCCGCGCCCCACAGGAGCCCGTCCCCCGGCGGGGCAACCTCCACTGGTTCCAACGCCAGCTTGACGATGCCCCCTCCCTCACCCGGCGCACTCCCCGCCCGCGCAGCACTCAGCCAACCATCGAGCTGCCAGCGCACGCGGTCCGCTGTAGCGGCCTCTCTGAGCGCTTCCTGGGTACGCCAGATCCGCTCCAGGCGCTCGCCACCCTCGAACTCCGCGGCAACGCGCAGGCGCAGGCACACCACGCCGGCCTCATCGAATAGCACGTGCAGGCGCGCCGCGAGCTGACGCGCAGCGAAAGCCGCAGCATCCACGCGCTCCAAGGGTTCTTCGAAGCCCTGCTCCACACCCAGATCAGGGCGCGCAAGCTCCGGCGCCACGCGCCTATCCGGTGCCGCCGCGGCCACCGCGTGGCATCGCCGTCCAGCCTCACCGAAACGGGTAGTGACTTGGCGCAGCGGCAAGCTCTCCAACTCCCCTAACGTGCGCACGCCCAACTGCTCTAAGGAATGCACCACGTCCGCCGCGCACCCCAGCGCCACCTCCGCGGCCAATACCCCCACCGGCTGCTGAGCCAGAAAGTCGCGCGAGCCGCCTGCCGGGACTACCGCGCCCAGGTTGCGGTGGCGCGCGGCAATCAACGCGGTGGCAATCTCGTCCGCGACGCCGACGGTGGCGTCGAGGTGGGATCTGGAGGTGGCGTCGACAAGCATCTCCACCGCCTTCGCCTCGCTGCCGTGGAAACGCCCGGCCGCGCCCGCGTCCACGATGACCAGCCCAGGGCGCAGTACCTCCACCGACGAGGCCACCGCGTCCAGCCCCGCGGCAATCTCCGCGAAGACCACGCCGTCTCGGTCCGGGTTGGCCTCCTCCACGCGCAGCTCCGGTAGGAGAGCTTGAGCTTGGCGCACGCGCATTCCGCGGCGCACCCCCGCCCGGCGCGCCGCCGCGTTACACACCGCCACGCGGTGCTGGGCGGCGATAGCACATGCTGTCCTGTCTGCGTCCTGCAGCGCCTGGATAGGCCAATCCGGGAACCACAGCGCCGCGACCCTCACACCGCCTCCAAGTGCGGGCGCGAGCCCGGGCGCTGCCCGCACGTGAGCACTCCACGCCGCGGGCGCATGCTTGCCGACGCCACCCGCACCCCTATATCAACCCCCCGAATCCGCCCGCTGCCCCGGCCCACGCCATGCACAGCGATAACTTCCGCGCCTATCTCCACGGCTGTGCCCGGCAGCCGGGTTCCCACGGTAAGCAGGGCCGCCTGCCCAGCCCGCACTTTTGCCAGCACGGGACGCGCCCGGGTGGGACTCAGTTCGCCTGCACCCTTGTGCACAACTAGATCCAGCCCCTCGCACAGCACGCCGGTCACCGCCCAGGGCTCTACGCCTGGATCGGGCACCGTGATAACCCGGGAGACATCACCCTCCTCGGCCACTTGTGCGAGTAAGAGATCTGGCCAGCCCACCACCCCGACGTGTCCGCCCGCCGCGCTAACATGGGATATCAGCTCCACCACGAGCGCAGCACATTCCGCGCAGGCGGTTGCCTGTTTGCGGGGCAGGCCACCGCCCGGGAGCAGCTCCGATAGCTTTTCGGGGACTCCGAGGAGATCCGCTTCCGGCTGTACCCGCGCAGAAACATCTGGGGTTTCCAGGCGTTGAATCCGGGCGCGCAGAACCGCAATCTGGCCAGCCCGGGAGCCACCCGCCACACGAACACCTGTTTGATTCATGGCTCCTATTATGAACCTCTCCCCGGACACGCGCAATTGCGCTGGTAGCGTTAGGCGCCATGAATCCCCTCCGTGCGCACACCACCCCTATCCCCACCCCGCTGTGGGTGCGACTCGGCGGATCCGCCTTGGCCGGCGCCGCCGTGGCGGCAGGTAGCAGCCGCATCCATTTCGGCCTCGCGCTAGGGCTCAGCCTGTTCTTCCTTCTCGCCGCCTGCGCGCTCGTATTCCTGCACCCCTACCGCGCGGACCTGCGCGATTATGCCCAGCGCCACAACGTCACCATGCTGCCCAACGCCGCGCAGCTTATTCCCCTCATGGTGCTGTGGTTGATGGTTATGCTCTCCCCGCTCCTCGCACTACCTGCCTGGGGCAGCGCGCTGGTGTGGGCGCTCGTCGCGGGCGCGGCCTTCCTGCTCTTTCCCCACGTCGACGGCTCCCGCAAGCTCGCCTACGCTCCCCCTGCCTAGGCTGCGACTTAAGCCAAGTCGCGCGAGGTGGCCCAGCGCGTGAGCTGGTGGCGGTTGGACTGCTGGGTCTTGCGCAAAATATTGGAGGCGTGCGTTTCCACCGTCTTAACCGAGATGAACAGCTGCTTGCCAATCTCGCGGTACGTATAGCCGCGCGCGAGCAGCCTCAAGACCTCCAACTCGCGGCGCGTGAGCGCATCCACCGCCGGGTCTTGCCCCTCCTCCGGCTCCGGTGCGGGCGAACCGGAGGCAAAAGCGTCGAGGACAAAACCCGCCAGGCGCGGCGAGAAATACGCATCCCCGCTATTGACCTGCACCACCGCCTCGGCCAGATCCGGGCCGGAAATATTCTTCGTCACATACCCGCGCGCGCCCGCCCGAATCAGCGCAATCACGTCCTCCGCCGCATCTGACACGCTCAGCGCCAAAAACACCGGCCGCGACGGCTGATTAGCCGTCGCGTTAATAACGGCGAGGCCACCGCCGTCGGGCATGTGGACGTCGAGAAGCACCACGTCCGGGGAGGTACGCGCAATGCCCTCCAGCGCCTCCGCAACGGTCCCGGCATCGCCCACGATCTCAATCTCCGAGGACGCCGCCAGCTCCGCGCGAACG
The DNA here is from genome assembly GCF_030232515.1 of Corynebacterium sp. MSK004. Classification (NCBI taxonomy): domain Bacteria; kingdom Bacillati; phylum Actinomycetota; class Actinomycetes; order Mycobacteriales; family Corynebacteriaceae; genus Corynebacterium; species Corynebacterium sp. MSK004. The sequence goes on from NZ_JASPKB010000001.1 coordinate 277,452, forward strand.
CCCGCGCGAAAGACGGAGTGATCATCAACCAAAAAGACCTTCACCATGCTCATAACGCTACCGCGAGCTCCACCTCGGTGCCCTCCCCCGGGGTCGAGGAAATCCGCACGCGCCCACCAGATCCCTCTACGCGCGCGCGAATACTGTCACGAATCCCATGCCTATCAGCGGGAATATCCTCCACGTCGAAACCCACCCCGCGGTCGCGCACAAAGATACTCAGCTCGCCCGCCAACAACTCCGCATAAACATCCACCACGTCCACACCCGCATGCTTGCCGGCATTCACCATGGCCTCACGCGCGGCCTGGATAAGCAACTTCGCGGACTCCGTCAGCTCCGTGTCTTCACCCACCGTCACCGCAGATACCCGCATGTCGAAGAGATCTTCCACCTCCCCGCACGCTGCTTCGAGGGCACCGAAACAGGTGGTGGGGGCGGCGGAGGGAGCGTCGAAAAGCCAGGCACGCAGCTCGCGTTCTTGGGCGCGCGCCAAACGCGTCACCTCGCGCGAATCCCCCGCCCGCTTCTGAATCAGCGCCAGCGTCTGCAGCACCGAATCGTGCAGGCGGGCGGCAATCTCGGCGCGCTCCTCCGAGACCGCCTTGGCCGCCTGCTCCTGCGACAGCGAGCGCCAGAGCTTCAGCACCAGCGGCACCACCAGCGCGCCAAAGCCCACCAGCGTCAGCGCCGTGGCCAGGATCGCCGAACCCGATCCGCTCTCCCACGTCACCGCCGCCACCACGACGCCACCGATGACCAGGACGGCACCGGCTGCCACGGCAACCAGGCCCACCGGCGTGTTCAGCCCGCGGTCATAGGCCAACCACGCCAGCACCGCGCCGATGGCCACCACCGCCAATGGCACCGCCACACTTAGCGACGCCCCCGAAACCCCCAACACACCCACCGCACTACCCGCCAGCGCCAGAAACACCAGCACGAGGGAGAGGGGGCTGCGGCGGGTGGAGGGGGCGTCGTCAAGCGCGGGCGTGAAGATCCACAGCCCGGCATAGGCCATCGCCCCCACCCCACCCAGCAGGGTCAACGCGGTCAAGGCGATGCGCACGGAGAGCGCCGAAACCCCCAGATTCTGCGCCAGCCCCGCCGCCACGCCGGCGACCACGCGGCCAGATTGGGGACGCGACATCACGGGATAGGGCGCCGCGTTTTCTGCGGGCACATAGGGCGAAGTCATACTAGCCATAGTCCCACGCGCCACCCCTCGGGCACATCAGGGACAACCCTGAGGTCAAAAAATCAGGGCGATTACCGATACCGCCGCGAGGCCCCACACGGCACCATAAAAGCATGACGAAGAACAGCACACTCAACCAGATGTGGACGACCCGCCCCGTCCGCCTTCCCAAGAAACAGGGCGGTGACGCGCACATCGCTGGTGTCTGCGAAGGCATCGCGGTGCGCTACCAGCTTGACCCCACGATTGTGCGCGTGGCCTTCGTGGTCGCAGCACTCGCCTTCGGCGGGGGCATCGCCGCCTACCTCGCCGCGTGGGCGCTCATGCCGCGCTACGGCTCGCCCTACTGCCCGCTCGATGCGGCCTTGGGCAAGGATGGCGTCAAGGAGGAGCAAGAGCTCGGTTGGATCCTAATTGTCGGCGTCCTTCTGACGTTTAGCTCCGGCCCACTGTTCCTCAGCGGGCAATTCCTCGCCGGCCTTCCGCCCGCTACGCTGACCTTCGGCCTGCTGGCGCTGGCCTGGTACGCCCTTCACCAACGCGAGCCGCTACCGCCTAGCGGACTGCTGGCCGCCGAACAGCCGGTGCGCGAGGAACCTGTCAACCTCAATTCTTATACCCCGGCGGGCGGCCACCCCTTCCCGCCCGGCCGCAGGACCCCACCGTCCTGGGATCCGCTCGGCGTGGTTCCCGATGCCTGGGACCTGCCGGAGCCGGGCCCGCGGGAGGAACCGAAAAAGAAGCGCGGTTCGCAGTGGGTTGAGGGCGCGATTGCGCTCGGTGCCGTAGGCGCCGCCCTGACGATTGCCTTCCTTGGAGTCACCTTCGTCTCCGAGGCCGACGAGTCCGGCTTCAGCGCCCGCTTCAACGTCGGTGAGCAAGACATCGCGCCCACCCATGAAGATGAACTCGAGGACTACTACGACCTGGGCATCGGCGAATCGACGGTGGACTTCAGCCAGCTCCACGACCTCACAACCAAGCACGACGTCACCGTCGACGCCGGCATCGGCGCCGTCGAGGTCATCCTCCCGAAGGACATCCCCGTCGCGCTGACCTGTGATGACGGCCTGGGAGAGAGCAACTGCACCGAACGCCAAGACCCTGACGCGCTGCTGACCATTCACATCGACGCAGGCATCGGCGAGGTCACGGTCACCGGCTAAACTGGCCACCCATGATTCACTTCGGCAACGACTACCACCGCTTAGCCCACCCCCGCGTCCTCGAAGCCATTGCGGAGGCGGATGGGGCTTATGCCGGCTATGGCGCCGACGAGCTCTGTGCCACGGCCGCTGAGCGCATCCGCACTGCCTGCCAAGCGCCGAACGCTGAGGTGCATTTCATGGTCGGTGGCACGCAGGCCAACGCCACCATCATCGCCCACCGCCTGCGCCCCTGGGAGGGCGTTATCGCGGCGGATAGCGGGCACATCGCCACCCACGAGACGGGCGCCATCGAGCACACCGGGCACAAGGTCATCACGCTGCCGAACCAGCTGGGAAAGATCACCGCCGCGCAGGTTCGCGCGTGCATGGAGGAATACCGCGCCTCCGGGGTGGAAGAGCACATGCCGGAGCCCGCACTGGTCTACATCACACAGCCTACCGAGTTCGGCACCGCCTACTCCCGCGCCGAACTCGTGGCCCTGCGCGAGGTCTGCGACGAGTACGAGTTGGGCCTGTTTGTCGACGGCGCCCGCCTCGGCTATGGCCTCTCCGCTTCGGATATCACCCTGCCGGACCTTGCCGCGCTTGTCGACGTCTTCACCATCGGCGGCACCAAATGCGGCGCCCTCTTCGGCGAAGCCATCGTCTTCCCGGCGGGCGCGCCGCGCTTTCGCAATGCGATGAAGCAAAACGGCGGCCTGCTGGCCAAAGGTGGGCTGCTGGGCGCGCAATTCGCCTCCCTCTTCAGCGCCCCCGCTCCTGAATCCGCCGATGCGGTCGCCGGCACGGCTGCAACGACCCTCTACGAATACATCTGCGCCCGCGCCAATGCTCAAGCACAGCGCATCGCCGAGGCATTCCGCGCCGCAGGCATCGACATGCTCTTTGATTCCCCCACCAACCAGCAATTCGCGCTGTTGACACGCGAACAGGAAGAGAAGCTCGCGCAGGACTTCGCGTGCCAGTTCTTCGAAGAACACGAAGGCCTGCGCGTGGTGCGGTTCTGTACGGCGTGGTCGACGGAAGAGGGGGACGTCGATAAGCTCTGCTCTGCGATTTCTGCGCTCAAGTAGCGAGGTTGCCCAACCTGGTTTAGGCTGTGAGCTATGCAACTGGGGGGTTACATTCAAGCACTAGCGCGCGGGCTGGACGTGGTCGAGCAATGCGCCGGTGTTTCGCGCGCGCAGCTGGTTGAGATGGGTGCGCGGCCGGACTTCGCGGAGAAGCTCCTGGGGCTGCACGCGGTGTATTTCGGGGACACGATGTTCCACTCCCGGCAGCGCAAAGCGCGCCGCACGGGCCACGACGTGTTCACGCTCCTCGATATCGAGCGCTATTGTTCCAAGCTCAAGGCCCGCAAGGCGTGGGAGCTGCGCCAACTGCTGGCCGCTACCCCGCGGGAGAAAATCCCCATGGTGGCGAAGGCGAAGCTCAAAGAGTGGCGCCCGCCCAAGGACCCCGCCCCAGGCGTGCGGGTGACGCGGCGCGCGGGCCGCAACCACACGCTGAGCATTACGGATTCCTCGCTCAATATTTCCAAACTGCTGGCCGTGTTGAAGACCACCGACAAGGACTTGCTCACCGCGGCGCATACCGTGTTCCGCGGCGGGGGCGGCTCGGGCCAGAAGCTGCAGTCCAACGTCATCGTGCGCTTGGATGAGCTGGACCGCATCGTGGATGGTGATGGCGAGGAGATCGAACTGCAGCTGACGAATGGGGCGACAATGACGGGTGCGGAGTTCGTGCGCGAAAAGCTTGCCGACGTCGGCCTCATCACCCTCGTCCACCCCCACCACGGCCCCGCGAACCTGTACATGGCGAGCCGTTTCGCCAACACCAAGCAGCGCCTCGCGCTGTCTGCAGAGCACCCGACATGTGCCTGGCCCGGGTGCAACGCGCCTGCCGACGACTCGCAGATTCATCACCTCACCCGCTTCCAAGATGGCGGGCCGACAAACATGGCCAATATGGTGCCGCTGTGCGCGTATCACAACGCGGTCAACGACGATGATCCGGAAAAGCCCACCGGCCGCGGGCATCTCGACCGCATCGATGGCCGCGTGCACTACCTGCCGCCGTGGGCCGGCCCGCCGATTCCCATCGAAAGCCCCGCCCACCCGCCGCGCTCCGCTCCGAGGCCTGCTCGCGCATCCTCAGGTCCGCCGACATCCGGCCCGCCTGACCCGCGTTCCGGTCCGGCTGACGGCTCTGGCTCTGGGGCGCCGCCGCATAACTCCGGCGAACCTCCGGACCCGCCACCGAGTTCATGAGTTCAACCAGCCCGTGAATCGTCGCCCGAGTCCCCAGGTCGAAGTCCAACCGGTCGCCGGATCAAACGGATCGATGGGTCATAGGACGCCGGCTCACCGGCCTGCGACGCCTTAGCAACAAACAGCCGCTCTAGCCAGCCGCCCGCTGAGAATTTTCGCTCGGCGTGCGGCTACTCGCGCGCGCGTTAAAGAGGTATGCGAGAGCTCTCGCCCGATTCGCGGAGCTGTACAGCAACGAGGCAACACAAACGCTCTACTCCGCGCCTCGGTCGGAGCTTGTGGCGACAAAGACGGTGCCAACGACAAGCCACGCGGGCTTGGTACCAGGGGCCGAAAACGGGAGCGCGGCCGCGCCCTGTTAATTCAAGGCACGGCCGCGCTACGCAGCGTCTGGGAGTTTGCTTCGCTTTACTCCCACTCGATGGTTCCCGGCGGCTTCGACGTCACGTCGAGCACTACTCGGTTAACTTCCTTGACCTCGTTGGTGATGCGGGTAGAAATCTTCTCCAGCACGTCATAGGGCAGGCGCGTCCAGTCCGCGGTCATAGCGTCCTCGGAAGACACCGGGCGCAGGACGATCGGGTGGCCGTAGGTACGGCCGTCGCCCTGGACGCCGACGGAGTGGACGTCGGCAAGCAGCACCACCGGGCACTGCCAAATCTCGCCATCCAGGCCAGCGTTGGTCAGCTCGGTACGCGCGATGAGGTCCGCTTGGCGCAGCGTCTCGAGGCGCTCCTCGGTGACCTCACCAATGATGCGGATGCCCAGGCCCGGGCCCGGGAAAGGCTGGCGCGCCACGATCTCCTCCGGCAGGCCCAACTCACGGCCAACCGCGCGCACCTCATCCTTGAAGAGCAGGCGCAGCGGCTCGACGAGCTCGAACTCGACGTCGTCAGGCAGGCCGCCCACGTTGTGGTGAGACTTAATGTTCGCGGTACCGTCACCGCCACCGGACTCCACGACGTCCGGGTACAGCGTGCCCTGCACCAGGAAAGCGGCGTCCTGGCCGTCCAGCGCCTGGTCGACGGCTCGCTCGAAGGAGCGGATGAACTCCGCACCAATGGCCTTACGCTTGGCCTCCGGCTCGGTCACACCGGCCAGCTTGTTGAGGAAGGCCTCGCGCTCGTCGACGGTGATGAGCTTGGCGCCAGTCGACGCCACGAAGTCCTTCTCCACCTGCTCACGCTCACCCGCGCGCAGCAGACCGTGGTCAACGAAGACACAGGTCAAACGGTCACCGATAGCGCGCTGCACGAGGGCTGCGGCCACGGCGGAATCCACGCCACCGGACAGGCCACAGATAGCGCGACCTTCCTCGCCGATCTGCTCGCGCACATCGTTGATGAGCTGCTCCGCGATGTTCTCTGCGGTCCAGTTCTGCTCCAGGCCTGCTACCTCAGTCAGGAAGCGCGTGAGCACCGCCTGGCCGTGCGGCGAGTGGAGAACCTCCGGGTGGTACTGCACGCCGGCCATCTGCTTGGACAGGCACTCGAAGGCTGCCACGGGAGCGCCTTCCGACGACGCCGTCACCTCAAAGCCCTCCGGGGCTTCCGTGACCGAATCGCCGTGAGACATCCACACCTTGTGGGTGTCCTCCAGACCCTTGTGCAGCACGCCGCCGGACACGGTCATGTCCGTGCGGCCGTACTCGCGGGCACCCGTGGAGGCCACGGTGCCACCCAGGGCTTGGGTCATGGACTGGAAGCCGTAGCAGATACCAAAGACCGGAATGCCGAGCTCGAGCAGCTCCGGCTTCAGAACAGGGGCGCCGTCCGCGTATACGGAAGACGGGCCACCGGAGAGGATCAGCGCGGCCGGGTTCTTGGCCTTGATGTCCTCCACGGAGGCGGAATTGGGGACAACCTCGGAGTAGATGTTGGCCTCACGCACGCGCCGGGCGATGAGCTGCGCGTACTGGGCGCCAAAATCCACCACGAGGACAGGACGCGGGGTTGTATTTGGGTTAGTCACGGTCATCAGTTTAACGCAAGAACCCACACCCTAGACCGCAGGGAGTGGCCCAAAACCTTTAGCGGTGGCAGCCGCCTTGCTCAACGCGGCCCGAAACGCCCGCAAGGCTGGGTGTCCCTCGCGCCCGGCGCGCACCGCAGTGTAGAGCGTGCGGGTGGGATTACCAGGCAAGGAAACCACGCGCACGCCCTCGATCTCGTCGAGGAAAAGGTCCGAGATCACCGCCACCGCATGCCCGGTGCGCACCAGGTGCGCATGTAGAAAGGGGTCCGGGGTTTCATAGAGCACGCTGGGGTTAAAGCCATGCCTGCGGCACAGCCGGTGGACGAACCGCCCCAATAAAAACTCCTCCGGGTCCATGGCAAAGGGGATTTCCTCGTCATGCGCTGCAAAATCCTCTAAGCGCAACTCGCTCCAGGGGCCGGTGAGTGGGGTGATGAGGCGGAGGGGGTCGTCGAGAAGCAGCTCCCGGTGGGTGTGCTCATCCGTGGCGGGCATGTCCGACTCGTACTCCTCACCCAAGATGAGGTCCACCTCCCGGCGCGCCAGCAGCTCCATCGCACCATCGGCTTCACGCTGAATGATCTGTACGCGCAGGTCCGGGTACTCCCTGGCCAACTCCGTCAGCGCCCGCGGGACCAGCGAGGACATGATCGTTTGAAAGGTCGTGACCTTAATCGTGCCCCGCACCGCGTTGGTTGACGCAATGACCTGCGACTCCGCCTCATCCGCCAACGCGAGCATTCGCTCCGCGTAGGAGGCCAGGATTTCTCCCTGTTCCGTCAAACGCACGCGCCGGCCGACCTTTTCATAGAGCGCCACGCCGACGTCCTTCTCACACTGCGCCAACTGCTGAGAGATGGCCGAGTGCGTATAGCGCAGCGATTCCGCCACCGCAGTGACGGTGCCAAGGCGTTGCAGCTCGTAGAGAATGCGGAGGCGGTGCAGGTCCAACATGACAGAATACCTAACGGGTACGTGTTAAAAACTGTAGATAGACTAACAGTTCTTCCCACCCCACAATGGACTGCATGACCAATCCGTTTGCCGTTCTGTGCGTCATCGGCTCGTGCATTTCCCTCCAGCTCGGAGCCAGCCTCGCCATCCAGATTTTCCCCATTGGAGGCCCCTGGGGCACCGCCTCGCTACGCTTGCTCTTCGCCGCTGTGATTCTGCTCTTCATCGCGCGCCCGCGCGTGCGCGAGTGGAGCCGCGAGAAGTGGATCTCCGCCACCATTTTCGGCCTCACGCTGGGCCTGATGAATGGTTCTTTCTATGCCGGCATCGAGCTCGTCGCGCTGGGCCCGGCGGTCACCATCGAGTTTCTCGGCCCGCTGCTGCTGGCGGCATGCCTCTCCCGCTCGCTTCGCGACGCCACCTGCGTCGCCCTCGCTCTCATCGGCATGGGCCTGCTGGGGTTGGACTCCTTCAACGGAGACCCCCTCGACCTGCGTGGGGTTTTCTTCTTGCTGTGCGCGGGTGCGATGTGGGCCGCCTATATCTTGGCCAGCAAGAAGGCGGGCGCTCTCTTTAGCGGGCAGGATGGTTTGGCCGTGGCCTTCCTCATCGGTGGCCTCGTGCTCCTGCCTGTCGGCGGGCGCGGCGCGGTGGCTTTGGCCAGCGACCCAACCCTCCTATTGCTCGCCCTAGGCACGGGCGTGCTGGCCTCGCTCATCCCCTATTCGTTGGAGTTCATTGCGCTGCGCAGGCTCGCCCCCAACGTCTTTTCCATCCTCATCGCCCTGGAACCTGTCTTCGCCGCACTCTTTGGCTGGCTCCTGCTCTCCCAGAATGCCTCCCAGCTTAAGCTGGCGGCTATCGGCCTGGTTGTGGTGGCCTCGGTGTTGCAAACCATGGTGCCGGCGCGCGGGCGCGTGGTATTCCGCAAGGTAGCGCTGCGCCCACGCCGCCTAAAGAAGCCCCAGCTGCCGTGGCGCCCGAAATCGCGCGCCAGCGACTCTAACGCTACGGCCACTGAGGCCAGCGCCACGGCCACTGGAGCGGTGACATAAACTCCGCCCCGAGCTTTGTTGAGCGGAGCAGCGTTACAACGGGCGGGCTAGCGAACGGCCAAGCCCACCTTCTGGAAGGACTTCAGGTCCGTGTAGCCGCACTTGGCCATAGCGCGCTTGAGCCCACCGACCAGGTTGAGCTCACCCAGCGGCTCGTTGGACGGGCCGTGGAGCACGACTTCAAGGGAGGTCGCTGAAGCGTCCTCGGCGGTGCCAGAAGCGTCAACTCCGGAAGCGTCGGTGCCGAGGAGGGCACCAGCCACGCCAACCGGCTCGATGATGCCGCGCGGGAAACGCGGGTGGCCGGCCGTGGACGGCCAGTACCAGCCCTTGCCGCCGGCCTCCGCCGCACGCGCGAGGACCGGGCCCAGCACGACGCCATCGGCGCCACAAGCAATGGCCTTGGCGATGTCCGCGGAGGTGTGGATGTCGCCGTCGGCAAGCACATGCACGTAGCGGCCCCCGGTTTCATCCAGGTAGTCGCGGCGAGCGGCCGCAACGTCCGCGATAGTGGTCGCCATCGGGATATCAATGCCGAGCGTCTCCGGGTTAGTGTTCACACCGGAGCCGACGATGATGCCGGCCGCGCCCGCGCGCATGAGATGCAGGGCCGTGGTGTAATCGGCCACGCCACCAGCAATCACCGGGGTATCCAGCGAACCGATGAATTCCTTGAGGTTGAGCGGCTCGCCGCCGGTCTGCACGTGCTCAGCGGAAATCAGGGTGCCGTGGATGAACAGCAGCTCCGCGCCGGCCTTGATGACCACCGGAGCGAGCTCACGCGCATGCTGCGGGGACACGCGCACGGCCACGGTAACGCCGGAATCGCGCACCTGCGCGATGCGCTCGGCCAGCAACTCTTCATTGAGGGGCGCGGCATGCAGCTCCTGCAGCGTAGACAGGTCGCCGAAGTTCTCCGTCACGCGGGCAATCGCGCCCTCCAAGTCCTCGTGGCGGCCCCACAGGCCCTCTGCGTTGATGACACCAAGACCGCCCTGCTTGCCCATCTCAATGACGAACTCGGGGGTGGCAAGAGCATCGGTCGGCGCCGAGACGAACGGAACGTCGAAGGTGTAGGCGTCAATGTTCCAGGAGGTGTCCACGTCCTTGGAGGAACGCGTACGACGGGTAGGCACCAGGGACACCTGGTTGAGATCATAGGTGCGGCGTGCCTCGCGGCCGACGCCAATTTCTACGTAATCACGCATGATGAGTCCTTAGCGGTAGTTCGGAGCTTCGACGATCTGCTGAAGATGGTGCGGGTGAGACTCCTTAAGGCCCGCAGCGGTGATTTGGACAAACTGCTTGGTCTTCAGCTCAGCCAAGGTGGCGGAACCGGTATACCCCATGGAGGCACGCAGGCCGCCGACAATCTGGTGAACAATGGCATCAATGTCACCGCGGAACGGCACGCGGCCCTCCACGCCTTCTGGCACCAGCTTATCCTCGCTACGCACATCCGCCTGGAAGTAACGGTCCTTAGAGTAGGACCGCTTCTCACCCGTAAGCCCGCGACCCTGCATCGCGCCCATGGAGCCCATGCCACGGTAGCGCTTGTACTGCTTGCCCTGGACCACGACGATATCGCCCGGGGACTCGGTAGTGCCCGCCAGCATGGAGCCCAGCATGACGGCATCCGCACCGGCGGCCAGCGCCTTGGCAATATCACCGGAGTACTGCATACCGCCATCCGCGATGACCGGCACACCCGCCGGACCAGCCGCAGCGGCGGCTTCCATAATGGCGGTAATCTGCGGCGCGCCCACGCCCGCGACCACGCGGGTAGTACAGATGGAGCCGGGGCCAATACCGACCTTGATGGCATCCGCGCCGGCCTCAATCATGTCGCGGGCAGCAGCACGGGTGGCTAGGTTGCCGCCGATGACGTCGACGCGGTCACCGAAGTCCTTCTGCACGCGGGAAACCATCTCAAGCACGCGGTTGTTGTGGGCATGGGCGGAGTCGACGACGAGGACGTCCACGTCGGCGTCGACAAGCTGGCCCGCGCGCTGGTAGGACTCCTCACCGGTACCGATACCCGCCGCCACGAGCAGACGCCCGGAGGAATCCTTGGAGGCATTCGGGAACTGCTCAGTCTTGACAAAGTCCTTAACGGTGATGAGGCCGACGAGCTTGTTCTCATCGTTGACGATGGGCAGCTTCTCCACCTTGTTGGCGGACAGCAGCTCCAGCGCCTCCTCCTTGCTGACGCCCTCCTTGGCCACGACGAGCGGCATGGGCGTCATAATCTCCGAGACCTTGCGGGAGAAATCCGGCTCGAAGCGCATGTCACGGTTGGTGCAGATACCCACGAGGGTGCCCTGCTTATCGACGACCGGCAGGCCCGAAATCCGGAACCGCGCGCACAGCGTATCGACTTCATCGATGGTCATGTCCGGGGAAGCCGTGACCGGGTCGGTCACCATGCCGGATTCGGAGCGCTTGACAATCTCTACCTGCTGGGCCTGATCCTCAACTGACAGGTTGCGGTGCAGGACGCCGATGCCGCCCTGGCGCGCCATGCCGATGGCCATGCGGGCCTCGGTCACGGTGTCCATCGCGGCGGAAGCCAGGGGCACGCCGAGGCGAATGTTGCGCGTAAACTGCGCCGAGGTATCCACCTCGGAGGGAACGACGTTGGATTCTGCCGGAAGCAGCAGGACATCATCAAAGGTAAGGCCGTAGAGTGCAATCTTGTCGGGGTTGTCTCCGCCGGTGTGGACGTGGCTCATGAGGGTGGGGCTCTCCTAAACTGACCAGATAGTTTTATGCGGTAGCCCTCACTGTAGTGCGTGGACGCCCCGTAGTGGTAGCCGTGGGTAGAGGAATAGGTATCTATAGGGAATTGCCATGCGCGCACGGAGTCAATAGGCTCGCAGGCGTGAACTTTTTCGCCAACATGCCCCGCGATCCTTTCGCGGACGACCCGAACGACCCAGCTTCCTTCCTCGAGGAGGATGATCACGTCGAGCCGCTGTCCGAGGAGGACCGTCTCGCCGTCATCCACGATCTGGCCATGGTCCAAGAGTTTGCGCGCGTTCTCAGCCCGCGCGGCATCGATGGCATCTTCTTTTTCTGCGAGGACTGCGAGGAGAACCACTTCTACGAGTGGGACATCATGGCCTCCAACATGCAGGCCACGCTGGCAGGCCAGCTCGCCCCCGTGCACGAGCCGGGCGCGGAGCCGGACCCGATGCGCTACGTCCCTTGGGATTATGCGGTGGGTTATCTCGACGGCATGGACTCGCGCTACTAGCTGCGGTCAGCGCGGTAGAACTACCGCGCGTTAAACGGAAAGAACCTCTTCCCTCCTGTTGCGGGGGAAGAGGTTCTTTGTGGTTTTATTGCTGGAATTGCGCCGGCGGGAGCTGGCCATTATCCGTGGCGCCATCCGAAGCTCCGTCGGAGTTGTCGCCTTGCGGAGGCGTTGCCTGATCGCCGCCCTGCTGACCTGGCTCCGGCTGGTTCTGCTCCGGTGGGCTCAGCGGGTTGCCCGCCGAAACCGTGCGGGTCACCACGACGGTGGAAACCGCAGTCTCTGTCTGCGTTACGGTTTCCGGCTCCGGCGGCTGCTGCTCCTCCACCGGGGCAGGCTTCTCCACGGTCTGCGTCTGCGTCACCGTGGCGCTGGGCTGCTGCTTCGTGGTACGAGGGGCCTCTGCCTCACGTTCCCGCTTAGCCTGGTCCACCATCTTCCGGGCTTCTTCAAGCAACTGGCGGGTGCCATCCATGTCGCCTTGGGCGGAACGCTTCTCCATCTCATCGAGCGTTCCGGCAAGCTCCACTACGGACACATCGTGCTCGTCCGCGCCGAAGAGCGACTGGTTCACTCCGTAAAGCGGAGATCCCGGGCCGGCGTTGACGACCACAGCGCCGGTACCTGCGATGAGCAGCGTAGCTGCGGCCGCCCCGATGAGTCCGTGCATGAAAGGCTTGCTTCGACGGCGGCGTGCCGCGCCGAGGGAAATGATCTCCGGCTCTTCCTCCGCGCCCTCAATGAGAGGGGTCGGAGGCATCTGCTTTTCGACGTCCCCGCGCAGCTCCAGCAGAAGCCCCGCCAGTTCATCACCGCCATCGGAGGGATCTGTTCCTTCGGAGAGAGTGGTGAGGAATGCATCATCATCAACCAAGGGCTGCAGCTGCTCAGCGACACCCTGCTGAGGCTCGTCCTTCTTTGCCATGATGACCTCCCTTCCTTACTAGAGAATTATTAGTTTGTCGGTGCCAAGTGCCGATGGCTCACTGCTAGCTCTGGGCTAGCCCAATTACTGGTTCACTCTGCTGGTTCACATTGTTGGTTCACTGCGTCTCGTGCGAATCGAGGGATTTGCGCAATTGCGCGAGTGCACGATGCTGCGCCACGCGGACTGCGCCAGGGGTGGACTCCACAATTTCCGCGGTCTCCTCTGCCGACAGCCCCACGAACACACGCAAGATGATAATGTCCCGGGCCTTGTCACTTAACGTATCGAGCATGGCCCGCACTCTGTTACTACCGTCCACGGCAAGGGCGGATTCTTCGGGGGTAGCGTCCTGAGCAGCATCCTCCGGAAGGTCTTCCGTGGGGTGAGTGTGGTCGCGACTCAGGGCGCGGTGGGCATCGGTCACCTTGTGAGCAGCAATGCCATAGACGTAGGCCATAAACGGGCGGCCCTTATCTTTGTACGTGCCAATAGACGTCGCCACCGCCAAACAGATCTCCTGCGCCACGTCCTCCGCCGTGGGCTGGCGGTGACCGCCGATGCGCGCGCGGCAATAGCGCAGGACCTGCGGGTGAATGATCCGCATGATGCGCTGGAGGGCGCGGCGGCTACCGTCGACGGCCAGCGGAACGAGGTCCGCTAATTCCTTATCGCTGTCGCGCTTCGCCGCCGTTGAGGAGCCGCCCGCGTCTGTAGCCTGAGTAGCCACTGCCATCCTTGCCGTTCTGCTTTTGCTCTTCTGCTTAATGCATTACTTCATATTCTGTATGAACATCATGGCATAACCTTTTGACGAAACCCCAAAACGACGGGTCTCATCCCCAGCTTTGACCCCACTCAAAAAAGTTCATACACCGTTCATCTTAGCCTTAAGCGCAGGTCACAGGGGCTCCAGTTGAGGAGTCTCAGCCAGTTATACCTGCATGTCAGCATTGCGTAACGCGCTGTTTACCCAAGGGGGACACACTTCAATCTCGTCTCACTTCGCCTCGGCGTTCACGGGGGCGTGCCCGCAACGCGCCCCGCGCCTGGGCACTCTATCTTTGGCAAAGGAGAATCGAACGTGTCTCAGTCCTTCCTGCTCCCCGGGCCGAATACGGACTTTTGGGATTGGCAGCTTCATGGCGCATGTCGTGGGGAAAACTCTGACGTGTTCTATCACCCGGACGGCGAGCGCGGACGCGCCCGCGCCCAGCGCGAGAACCGCGCCAAGGCTATTTGCAGCACCTGCCCGGTCATCGAGATGTGCCGCGAACACGCTCTCGCCTCCGGCGAGCCCTACGGCGTGTGGGGCGGCATGAGCGAGTCGGAGCGCGTCGTTGCCCTGCGCTCGCGTCGCGCCCACGCGACCGTCGGCGCCTAGTCCGCTTCTGCCAGCTCCCAGCCTTGGGGTCGGACGGCAAACCACCACCTCTATTGGCTGGACGCGACAAGGCTGCTCTCCCCACTGGACGAGCCCACCGTGGGCCGTCGCGCAGCGGGCCTTTTGCGAAGTTTCTTTAAGTAGCATCACGCCCCTCCCCCACCTGCACTGATATCCAACAGCCAGCACGGGCAAGGGGCAGCGGGTGAAAGACGCCAGTTTTTACAGCTCCTGCGCCAGGTAGCGGGCGGTCAGCGTGTCCTTGTCGAGGAACTCGCGCGGCGAGCAGGCCGCCACAACCTCGCCGCCGGCTGAGCCCGCACCGGGACCGAGAGCAATGATGTGATCGGCGTGCGCCAGGACGGCGCGGTGGTGTTCGACGCAGATGAGGGTGAGGTGGTCGTCGACAAGCGTGTCAAAGAGGCGCAGCAAGGTGTCGATATCTTTCTGATGCAGGCCCACCGTCGGCTCATCGAGCACGATGATATCCGCAGTCGCCTTCCGGTCACACAGCCGCACCGCCAGCTTCAGCCGCTGGCGCTCGCCGCCAGAGAGCGTCGAGAGCGGCTGCCCCAGCGTCAGGTAGCCCAGCCCCACGGCAACGAGCTGCTCGCACACGCGCTTCGCAGCAGTAACTTTGGCCTCGCGGCAAAACTCCACGGCCTCAACCGTGGGAAGCGCGAGTACCTCCGCGATGTTCTTGCCCGCCAGCTCGTAGCCCAAAACGTCGGCAGCAAAGCGGCGGCCCTCGCAGACCTCACAGGGCACATCCGCGCTGTCCATCGCACCGAACTCCACGGTCACCACGCCAGCGCCGGAACAGGCCGGGCACGCGCCCTCCGAGTTGAAAGAGAACATTCCCGGCGTGGCCCCATCGTTGGCCTTGGCGAAGGCCTTGCGCAGCGCGTCCATCGCACCGGTGTATGTGGCCGGGTTCGAGCGCCGCGAGCCAGACAACGAAGACTGGTCGACAACGAGGATGCGGTCGTCGTCCGGCAAGCACTCCATCAGCGATGACTTTCCGGATCCCGCAACGCCCGAAATGACCGTGAGCACGCCCAGCGGAATGTCCACATCGACGTCCTTGAGGTTGTTATGGGACGCCCCACGGTTTTCCAGCGCTCCGGTGGGCTCGCGCACCTCCTCCTTCAACGCCACCTTCCCGCTGACGGACGGTGCGGTACCGACGGAAAGGATTTCGCCGCCCGCCACTCCGGCGCCGGGGCCAAGCTCGACGACGCAATCCGCAATCGCCATCGTCTCCGGGTTGTGCTCCACCACGAGCACCGTGTTGCCCTTATCGCGCAGCTGCAGGAGCAGCTCGTTCATCCGCGTGACGTCATGCGGATGTAGGCCAGCGGTCGGCTCATCAAAGACGTAGGTGACGTCTGTCAGCGCCGAGCCGATGTGGCGCACCATGCGCGTGCGCTGCGCTTCGCCACCGCTCAGCGTGCCGGTCGGGCGCGCCAGCGTCAGGTAGCCCAGCCCCAAATCCAGGGCGGCCTCCAACCCGCGCAACGGGGCCACGGCAAGCGGTGAGTTGATGGTGCGGAGCCATGCGGAGGCGTCGGCAAGCTCCATGGCGCAGACGTCCGCGATGGAGACTCCGTTGAGGTAGGACTCGCGCGCGTGCTGCGCCAAGCGCGTGCCGTGGCACTCCGGGCAGTCGATGAAGACCACCGCGCGCTCGACAAAGGCCCGCATGTGCTTTTGCAGGGACTCCACGGGCTTGCTCAGCACGTTGGTTTTCAGACGCGTGACCAGCCCCATGTAGCTCATGTTGATGCCGCCGACCTTGACCTTGGTCTCGGTTTCATAGAGGTCCCGCTTCTGTTCCTCAGTGAAGTCCTTGACCGGCACGTCGGCTGGGTACAGCCCGGACTCGGCGTAGGCGCGCCACATCCACGAGCCCACCCTCATGCCGGGGTAAATGATGGCGCCATCGTTCAGTGTCAGAGTCTCATCAACGAGCTGGCGCTTGTCGACGTCCCCCACTTCCCCTCTTCCCTCACACCTCGGGCACATGCCGCCGGTGCGCTCGAAGCGACGGACTTCCTTCACACCGTTGACCTCGATGGCGCCCTGCCCGGAGGCGGAGGGCACGTTAAAGGAGTAGGCCGCGGGGCCGCCGGCGCGGGGCTCGGCTAGGCGGGAGAAGAGCACGCGGAGGTGCCCGGTGATGTCGGTGGCGGTACCGAACGTCGAGCGCGCGGAAGCCGCCATGGGCTCCTGACCCACGACGATGGCTGCAGTGAGCCCTTCCAAGCGGTCCACGTCGGGGCGGGGTGGGGCTTGCATGAAGCCCTGCACGAAGCCGGGATAGGTTTCGTTGATGAGACGCTGCGATTCAGCCGCAACGGTATCGAAGACCAGCGAGGTCTTGCCGGATCCGGACACACCGGTGAAACAGTGAGCTTGCGCTTAGGGATGCGCACGTCCACGTTCTTGAGGTTGTTTTCGCGGGCGCCGGTGACGGTGATGAATTCTTGTTCCACGGCTCAGCAGTCTACTAACGGGGCGGGGTCCTGCCCCGGACACGGCGAAGGCCCGCCGCCCCGCAGATATGCGGGTTAGCGGGCCTTCCTTACGGCAATGTGGGAAGCTCCTGCTTCCCACGCGCACTTGCTAGTGCGCGTGCGCGCGCGCAGCCTGTGCCGGCTCTTCCTCGGCGGGCTTCTCTACAACCGAAGCCTCGGTGGTGAGCACCATGCGGGCCACGGAGGCGGCGTTGACCACGGCGGAGTGGGTGACCTTCACCGGGTCGATGATGCCCTGCTCGAGCAGGTTGCCGTACTCCAGGGTGGCGGCGTTGAAGCCCTCGCCGTTGGCCTTCTCGGCAACGTGGGCGACCACGACGGATCCGTCCAGGCCTGCGTTCTCGGCGATCCAGTAGGCCGGGCGGGTCAGCGCGCGGGCCACGGCCAGCACACCGATCTTGGCCTCACCCTCGAAGCCCTCGGCGAAAGCCTCGAGCTCCTGGGAGATCTGGACCAGCGCAGAGCCGCCGCCAGCAATGACGCCCTCTTCAACGGCCGCGCGGGCGGCGTTGATGGCGTCCTCGACGCGCAGCTTGCGCTCGTTGACCTCGGTCTCGGTAGCGGCGCCAACGCGGATGACAGCAACGCCACCAGACAGCTTGGCCAGACGCTCCTCGAGCTTCTCCTTATCCCAGGTGGAATCGGTGCGCTCGATTTCGCGGCGCAGCTGCTCGCGGCGCTCCTCGACGGCCTCAGCGGTACCGGCACCATCCACAATCACGGTGTCTTCCTTGGACACGGTGACGCGGCGAGCGGAACCGAGAACCTCTGGGCCAACTTCCTTGAGGTTGATGCCAACCTCCGGGTCGACGACGGTAGCACCGGTAACAACAGCCAGGTCATCCATGAAGCCCTTGCGGCGCTCGCCGAAGTACGGGGACTTCACGGCGGCGACCTTGAGGACCTTGCGGATGGAGTTCACCACGAGCGCCTGCAGCGGCTCGCCCTCGATGTCCTCAGCAATGATGAGGGTCGGGCGCGAGGACTCCGCGATCTTCTCCAGCAGCGGCAAGAAGTCCGGCAGGGAGGAGATCTTGTTGCGGACGAGGAGAATTGCGGCGTCGTCAAGCACGGCGTTGTAGGTCTCCTCTTCCGTAGCGAAGTACGGGGAGAGGTAGCCCTTGTCGAAGGAAATGCCCTCGGTAACGTCCACGGTGGACTCGATGGTCTGGGACTCCTCGACGGTCACGACGCCGTCCTTGCCCACCTTGTCCATCGCGCCAGCGACCATCTCGCCGACCTCCGCATCGCGGGAGGAAACGGTGGCAACCTGGGAGACCTCCGCGGAGGAGTTCACCGGGGTAGCGCGCTTCTTGAGCTCCTCGACGACCTTCTCAGCCGCCGCTTCGATGCCCTTGTTCAGCTCGATGGGGTTAGCGCCGGCAGCAACGTTGCGCAGGCCTTCGAAGACGAGAGCCTGGGCCAGCAAGGTGGCGGTAGTCGTACCGTCACCGGCGATGTCGTTGGTCTTGACGGCCACGGACTTCACCAGCTGGGCGCCGAGGTTCTCAAAAGGATCGTCGAGGTCAATGTCGCGGGCGATGGTGACGCCGTCGTTGGTGACGGTCGGGCCACCAAAAGCCTTGGACAGCACGACGTTGCGGCCACGCGGGCCGAGGGTGACCTTGACGGCGTCGGCCAGCGTGTCTACGCCGCGCTGGATGCCCTCGCGGGCCTCCTGGTCAAATGCAATCAGTTTTGGCATAGGGTTAATCGCCTACTTTTACTTCTCGATGACAGCGAGCAGGTCACGAGCGGACAGCAGGAGGTACTCCTGGCCGTCGTACTTCAGCTCGGTGCCGCCGTACTTGGAGAAGATGACGGTGTCGCCCTCGTTGACGCCAACCGGGACGACCTCGCCCTTGTCGTTGGTGCGGCCCGGGCCGACAGCGACGACGGTGGCCTCCTGCGGCTTCTCCTTCGCGGAGTCCGGGATAACCAGGCCGGATGCAGTGGTGGTCTCAGCTTCAACGATCTGAACGAGGACCTTGTCCTCCAGCGGCTTAATGTTTGCCATGATGATTTCCTCCAAAGTGTTCCTAGTGCGCGTCCACGTGGACGCGCGCGTGCCGGTTGTGGGTGTCCAGCACAGCCGTCGTCGCGGGTGAACAACTGTGGGTCAAAACAACCTGCCTAGCACTCTACCCTCGCGACTGCTAGCCCTCAACGTTGTGGGCCGCTAACCCGTTCGCCCTCCGCGAACGACGCGGCTCGGGTGTGTACAAAGCCGGCCAACGCCAGCTTGACGACGCCCAGGGCAATAAACATTGCGCCGAATATTACGGCGAAGGACGGCCACCACAACTCCTCTACCAGCGTTCGACCGAAGGAAGCCTGTGGGGTGAGCAGGTGCTGGAGGGGCAGGAGCGTCGCCAAACACAGCGCCCAGACCACGCCGGCCGCAGTCAGGGTGAGGCACGCCGCCTCCCCCACTTGCACGCGCGCCCAGGCCGAGGGGGCGGCGCCCGCCAAGGTGAGGCCACGAATATCGGCCGCGATGCGCCCGTGCATAAGCAGCGAGGTAAGCACGGCGCCCACGATGCTAGGTGCGAAGACTGGACCCAAAAGGGCGAGGAAGGCCTGCCACGAGGACAGGGTGCCTCCGGCGCCTGCGTCGTTCCCAAAGCGCAGGCCCGAGCCGACGGCGACGATAAAGCCGCCGACGAGCACCCACGGCACGATGTGCGGGGTGGAAAAGCTTCGGCGCACGCGCACATTAGCCCCAGCGATGCCGGCCGCGCGGGTCCATTGATCCAGGACGGGCATAAGCCAGGGCAAAAAGAGCGCGACAAGGATGACCAAGCCCATCTCGGCCGAGAGGAGGTCGCCGGGATCATCGATGTGTAGGCATCCATAGACCGTACTGCCGACAGCAACGGACGCGAGCAGGAATTTCACCATGAGCCACGCCGGGTGTGCGGTGGCGTGCGGCCGAAAGACTCGGCGCAGTGGAGGCAGCGCTCCGACTAGGGCCGCGGACATGCAGACAACTATCGCAATACCAACGACCTGGCCTGTAATCGCAATGTCTGGCAAAGGGATGCCGTCGCTGCGCAGGGCGCGCACGCACGGCGCGAGCAGTGGACGGGCCGGCAGCACACCAAGAAATCCGGCGGCCGCGCTGACCACCGCGACTTGGCCCAGAATGAAAATCAGGATCATCCACCCAGGCATGCCCACCATGCGCCAGGAACGGTAGACCGGTTCGCGCTCGGCGATAATAAGGCGCATCTGTGACAGCGTCACTAGCACCACCACGCACAGTGACATACCCAGCACCGTGCCGCCCAGTTGGCCGGCGGGGTTTTCTTCGGCTCCGGGGGAAGCGACCAGCATGGCTAGCGCTAGGGTGCACGAGCTGGAAGACACCACCAGGGTCAGCGCTACGGCCAGCCACGATAGCCAATTGGACTGTAAGTCCTTAAGCCACACCAGCATGGGCCACCTCCTCCAAGGAAATGACCCGGTCGGCCGCCTCGGCGGCAAGGTGCGAGTGAGTCACCATGATCACGCTGGCTCCATCGCGGGCAACGGCGTGAAGGTGGGAAAGGACGGTGGAAGCGGTGGCGTCGTCAAGCGCGCCCGTGGGCTCGTCAGCGAAGATATAGGGCGCTTGGGCCAGCAATGCCCGGGCGACAGCCACGCGTTGCTGCTGCCCACCAGAAAGCTGTGCGGGCAGGCGGCTCTCCAATCCAGCGAGACCGAGCGAATCGAAGACCTCTGCCACACGGCCGCGTGCAGGGCGCCGGCCGGAAAAGCGCGCCGTCAATGTGGCATTGCGTTGCGCGTTGAGGGATTCCAGCAGGTTGTAGTCTTGGAATACAAATGCACGCTGCTTGCGCCCCGGCGCGTTGACTCGGCCGGAAGTGGGCTTATCGAGCCCGGATAACAGGTTCAGGAGCGTGGTTTTGCCGCTTCCCGATGGCCCCATGATGGCAACGAATTCGCCTGGGGCGATAGACACATTGACGCGATTAAGCACGGTGCGGCGGCCGTAGCGCTTACTAAGATTTTCTGCTTTTAACATGCCTTTGATTCCACTCGGCCACGCACAACAATGACATGGGGCGGGCTGCCCGAAAAATGGTGGAGCTAGCTCCACTGCCCTTCCACCGGCATGGCGGATAGGGTCGAAGACTATGCGAACCTTCAAAGCCTGTGCGTGGAGCCTCCTCCTCGGCATGCTGTGTATCCCAACCTTGGTGATTTCGGTGCTGATGCTGCCGTGGATCCCGTTGGTGGGTCGCGCCGCGGAACTTGTCGGCCGGTTGGGCGCGCAGTGGATGGGCGTGGAAATTCCACCCCGGCGCGCAGATCGATGGTTTGATTGGCAGCAGTTCTATCACCTCGTGTTGCAGTTATTGATTTCGACTGCATGCTTTACCGCGTGGACGG
Source organism: Corynebacterium sp. MSK004 (assembly GCF_030232515.1). NCBI lineage: Bacteria > Bacillati > Actinomycetota > Actinomycetes > Mycobacteriales > Corynebacteriaceae > Corynebacterium > Corynebacterium sp. MSK004. The sequence continues at coordinate 298,569 of NZ_JASPKB010000001.1, forward strand.
CCCTGGGTTTCACAGCGGGTGTGCTAGCGATAGCGCCATTCGTACCTAAGGCCGAGTTCTCCGTTGGCGAGTGGTCCACCTCCAACCGACCGCTTATTTTCTTAACCTGCTGGCTGGCTGCTCTGTTGCTTGTGTTGTTACTGGTAGGTCTCAACCGCCTCTTGGTCTTAGTGTCGGTCTCGCTGACCCGACTGGCATTGAGTCCTTCGGCCGAGGAAATGGCGGCCTCGCGTGCCACGCTTATCGATGCCTTCTCCGGCGAGCGCCGCCGCATCGAACGCGAACTGCACGATGGCCCGCAGCAGTACCTCACCGCGCTCAAGCTCAACTTGGCCGCGGCAAAACTACAAGCCCCGCCCCAGGCACAACAGGCCTTGACTGACGCAGAACATAATGCCTCTTTGGCTCTGGCTTCATTGCGGGCGACAGTGCGTGGCATTGCGCCGCAGGTGCTTTTCGACGACGGGCTTATCCCCGCCCTCGACGAGTTACTCGCCCATTCCGGGCTTGAGACCACACTTCGCGTAGAGGGCGCTGAGAGCTCGATTGACGAGACCACAGCGCTGCTGGCCTACCATGCAGTCGCCGAGGCGCTCACAAACGCCTCTAAGCACGGCGCAGCCACCGAAGCCGCGGTAATGGTCGCTTTTAGGGATATGCTGCGCCTAGAAATCGTAGATAATGGCACGGGACCCACGGACAAAGAGCCGGACGGTGAGAGTGCAGCTGTGGATTCGGGCACGGGCCTCGCCGGGCTGCGCGAGCGTGCTGCTGCACTCGGCGGCACGGTGACCTTTGATGCTGCTAGCGCCAATGCTACGGGTGAAGGCGGCGGCCAGCTGCTGGTCAAACTACCGCTGAAGGAGGCGAAATGAAGCTATTACTCGCAGAAGATTCCGCGCTCCTGCGCGCGGGTCTGGAGCAACTACTCGGTGCTCTCGGCCATAGCGTCACGACGGTCACAGATGCCGAAGCACTGCGCGCCATCGCAGGGCAGGAAGACTTCGACCTCATTATCAGCGATGTGCGCATGCCGCCCACGATGACCGATGACGGGCTTCAAGCCGTGCACGATCTGCGGGCAGCCGACCCCACCCAACCCGTGGTGGTGCTGAGCCAATACGTAGCGGCGAGCTATCTCGACCGCCTCCTGGAGCACGGCGGATTCGGGTACCTACTCAAGGAGCGCGTTTCTGATGTTGAAGAATTCGTGCGCACGCTTGACGATGTCGCCCGCGGCGGCACCGTGGTGGACCCAGAGGTGGTCACGGCGCTGCTTTCTGCAAGGCACACTGGTCTAGCCCGGCTCACCGCTCGCGAGCGGGAGGTACTGGGGCTTATGGCCCAAGGATTGAGCAATAAAGACATTGAAGACACGCTCGTCCTTACCTCCGGAGCAGTAAGCAAGCATGTCTCCAATGTATTTATAAAGCTCGGGTTTCGACCCGAGGACTCCAACCGGCGGGTGAAGGCCGTATTGGCATGGCTGCGCCACACCGAGCGCTAGAAAAGCGCTGAGGCCCTACAAACAAGGGCTGGAATTAGACCTGCCGGTGGGAGTTCAGCACAGCCGCGCGCCACAGCTGGTACTCCTCCGGGTTGTCCTCGTGGTAGTTCTTCACCGCGCGGATGCCGTGCTCCACGGCCTCGGCGACCTCGTCGATGTTCTTGTCGTCACCGTCGGCAGCAACGAAGATAACCGGACCGCAGATGGAACGGATTGGGTCCTGCAAGAAGGCGGAATTGCCGGTCGCAGCTGCATTGCGCGCCAGTGATGCCACCGGGTTCGGGTCGGCGCCTTCAGCCTTGGCGTTCGGGTTAAACAGCGCCGCGTAGGTCTGGCCATCATCCTGGAAGGCCACAGAGACACGATCCTCGGTGGTGCCGCCGAGGAATTGATTTGCGTGCTCGAGCTCAAACTCGATGGTGCGGCGGGACAGATCGGGGTTAACGAGGAATCCAGTGGTCATAGCGGTGTGAGCTCCTTATGTGCGAGCGAGGCAATTATCGGTCATCACACTACCTGCACCCTGGGGGTTGCGCATCCGCTAGCGCGCAGCAGCCACGAGCGGCACTTCCACCTCAAGCTGTGTATCGGTCCCGCATGCCAGGCCGGAGGGTTCTGCGCCTTCGTGGATGAGCTGGGCGGCCACCGCCGCGATCATCACGCCATTATCGGTGCACAGCTTGAAGCGCGGCACACGCAGCTCGATGTCCGCGGATTCGCAGCGCTTCGCCGCCAGTGCGCGCAGCCGCGAATTCGCCGCCACGCCACCGCCGAGCAGCAGTACCTTGGCTCCAGTGTCCTGGCAGGCGCGCACGGCCTTGGCGGTCAGCACATCTGCCACCGCCTCCTGGAAGGAGGCACACAGGTCCTCAACCTGGACCGTCGCGCCCTCGCGCTCGGCTTTTTCCACGTGGCGCGCTACTGCCGTTTTGAGGCCGGAAAAGGAGAAGTTGTGGCGGTTGGGCCCGCGCAGGTCCTCGGCCTTGGACAAACCACGCGGCAAATCGATGGTGGGCTCTCCTTGGGCGGCCAGCTTATCGATGACCGGCCCTCCCGGATACCCCAACCCCAGGAGGCGGGAGACTTTGTCGTAGGCTTCGCCGGCGGCGTCGTCAAGCGTGGTGCCCAGTTCCTTCATGGGCTTGCCCACGGCTTCGACCTCGAGCAGCTGGGTGTGGCCGCCGGAAACGAGCAGGGCCACCGAGTGCGGCAGCTCTTCGCCCTCCAGGTTGGCCACCGCGACGTGCCCGCCGAGGTGGTTGACGCCGTAGAAGGGCACGCCCCACGCGGAAGCGAAGGCCTTGGCTGCCGACGCCCCGACGAGGAGCGCGCCGGCCAGTCCCGGCCCCACGGTGGCGGCCACCGCATCTGGCTTCTCGACGCCCGCTTCCTCCAGCGCTGCCTTCATCACCTGCGGCATGGCTTCGAGGTGGGCGCGGGAGGCAATCTCCGGCACCACGCCGCCGAAGCGCGCGTGCTGCTCCATGGAGGAGGCGACGACGTCGGCGCGAATCTCCATGTGGCCGTTGTCAGACAGCTCGATGATTCCCACGCCGGTTTCGTCGCAGGAGGACTCGATGCCGAGGATTAACATCTCTCACTCTTTCGTGGTCGGTACATGGTGTGGGCGTCCGCGCCGGAGGGCTGATAGTAGTTGCGGCGCAGGCCGTTGATGACAAAATCATAGGCCTCGTAGAGGCGGATGGCGGGATCGTTGCCCACGCGCACTTCGAGGAAGATGGGGGCGTCGTGGGAATCTGCGAGCTCGACGATGGCGTCCATCATCAGCCGCGCTATGCCGCGCCGTTGGGCCGCGGGGTCGACTCCGATGGTGCGGATTTCGTACTCCGGCCAGGCGGCGGGCCCCATCCGCCCCACGCCGGCGTAGCCGAGAGCTTCGCCGCGGTTGTCACTGTGGTCTTCGCGGTTGACGTTATGGCCCACGCGGTTGTCGTTGTGGTCATCGCGGTTGACGCTTGCGTCAACCGCCCAGTAGGTTGTGTGCCCCGCCGCGATTTCCTGCTCGAAGGCACGCGCCGGCCAGGGAGTTTCACCGGGGAAGAGTACTTTTTCTAGTTCGGCGCAGCGGGGTGCGTCCTCAAGCAGGAGCGGGCGCAGCCTCATGATGCCGGTGTTTCCCCGATGCCGCCGACCAAAGCGGCCGAGCGCGGCTTCGCCTTCGGCTCCACGGCATCGGGACGCCGCAGGTACAGCGGGACGAGCGGCGCGGGCTCGGCAGAAAGATCAGCGCAGGCAACCAGTCCCGCCACGCGCGGGGTAGCCCACTCGCGGGGAAGGCCGGCGATCTCTTCCGGCAAGCGTGGGGCGATGGACTCCGGGAACACTAGGCGCGTGGTCTCCGGGCTCGAGAGCCCAGCGGCGCCCAGTTCCAGAGCCTCCGGCTTCGACACGTTCGGGCCGCTGAGACGCTTACCGTCGGCGTAGGTGGCCCAGTAGACCTCTTTGCGGCGGGCATCGATGGCCACCAGCCACTCCCCCGCGCGCCCGTGCGCGATGGCATCCAATGTGCACACGCCATGCACCGGCAGGTGAAGAGCCACCCCCAGAGCGGAAGCGGTAGCCATGCCCACGCGCAGGCCGGTAAACGGTCCGGGCCCCGTGCCGACGACGATGGCGGAGAGGTCGGAGTAGGTCAGGGAGGCGTCGGCAAGCAGCTCCTCGATAGCGGGGATGAGCTGCTCGTTGTGAGCGCGCGTGCCGCTAATGACGCGGTCGATACTCTCCCCGGTGTCGGTATCAACGATGCCCGTCACCAGGTCCGTGGTGGCGGTATCGAGTGCAAGAACCTTCATTAGCCTGCGAGGTGCCAGTCGGTGTCGACGTAGTCGGGGTTGTTCTTACCCATCTGCTCCACGTAATCCTGGGTATCGCGAATAAACTGCAGCGGCTGGCCCTGCTGGAACGGCAGCAGCGGCGGGATGTCCTGCTTGGCTGCTTCCGGCGACTTCAGCTGCTGCAGCAGACCATCGCACAGGTCCACCTGTGCGCGCGGGAGCTTCTCCGCCTTGAATTCACCGGTCTGCGAAGCCAGCAAGATGTAGTTCACGTCATTGGGCACGGCCCCGTCGGCAAAGTCAATGTTCAGGTTCTTCGTCTCCACGCCGCCCTTCTTGAGCTGATCTTCGGTGGCACCCGGGCAGACGGCGGCGACCGCACCCCACTCCTGGCCGTACACATCCTGCGGGATAAACATGGCGAAGTCCAGGTTCTTCGGGTACGCGCTCAGGGACTGGGCGACTGTCGACGGCTCCTTCGTCTCCGCCTGCGCTGGCCGGACCATCGGCAGCACGATGAGGGCGGCAAGGAATACGGCGAAGCCGCCGATAACGACAGTGGTGATGAATTGACCAAGCTTGTTCATAAAGGTGTTTTAGCTCCTCACGCGGGGGTAGCGGGAATAAACAGTACGGGGACATCCTACGCGACAACGATCAAACAATAATCAAGGCCAAGACCTGGCACATGAGAATCTTTCCGATCATCGTTGTGGGGTACACGGTGGCATAGCCGCGCTCTGCCAGCTGAGTACCGGTTTGCGGGTTGAGGTAGGCCATGATCGCCGGGTTCGTGGTCATGCCGGCGGCGATGCCCATCGACTCATCAAACTTGAGGCGCAGCGCCAGCATGGACACCGCAACGATGCCGATGGCAGAAACCAGCGTCAGCACAATGCCCACGCCCATGTACTTCAGGGAGGTCGGATCCGACAAGGCATCCCGGAACTGGCCGCCTGCCGACGTACCCACGCCCGCCAAGAACAAGGTCAAACCCAGCGTGGAAATCGTCTGCTTCGCGTGGAAGGGAAGCTGCCAGTTAATTGGGCCCGAGCGGCCCAGCGCGCCCAAGATGAGGCCGACGACGATGGGGCCGCCACCAAAGCCGAAGGACAACGTGGTGCCGCCCGGAAGCGGGATCGGAATAGCGCCGAAGAGCAGACCGATGAAGAGGCCTAGGGCAAAGGGCAACAAATCGACATTGCCGAGCTTGGCTTCGGAGTCGCCGAGGAAACGGCGGACGTCGTCAAGCCTGCCCGGCGCGGTGATGACGCGCACGCGGTCCGAGTAGTGCAGGACGGTTTCCTCGTTCGGCACGACGTCGGAGTCGCCGCGGCGCACGCGCGCGATGAGGAAGCCTTCCTTCACAGTGTCCAAGTCCTTGAGCTGATAGCCCGCAACACGTGGGCTGGACACGGTCAGGCGCCGGTAGACCAGGCCATCCTCCTCATGAAGGTTGATGTGGATCTCCTCACCCAACTGGGAAATCGCGCTATCCAACGCGGGCGCGGTGCCGTTGAGCAGGAATTCCATGCCGGCACGCAGCGGGAGCTCCGGGTAGGCCAGGTCGTGCTCGTGCGGGTTGTTCACATGGCGGGTGGCGATGACGCGCTCACCGGTCACCTCTTGGAGGTCCCCCACCGTGGCGTCGAAGTCACGGGTCAGGCGCACTGCCCGCCACTCGAGCGGTTCTGCGATCATGCCCTCGGCGCGTGCGTCCTCAATGTGGTTCACGCGCAGCACCTTGGCGCCAATCGCGGCAACCAGAATGGTTCCGATGATGCAGCCCGGGTAGGCCAGGGAATAGCCCACCACCGGGGTGCTATCGCCGCCCAAGGCTTCGACGACCGCGGCCATACCAGGCGTCGAGCTCACCGACCCCGCCAGCGTGCCCACGCTGATCGCCGGGTCGAGATCAAACATGCGCATCGCCAGGGTGGTCAGCCCCGCCAACACGAAGAAGAAGACGATGACCACCATGGACATCTTCCATCCACGCCGGCGGAAATCCTGGAAGAAGCTACGGCCGAAGTTCAGGCCGATGACATACACGAAGATGGCCAAACCAAATTGATACACGAACGCCGGGACCACGATGTCCGGGTTGGCCGCGGACAATCCCAGGGCTACGAACATCGCAGCGGCGGCGCCGAGCGAGATGCCGAAGACATTGATCTTGCCGACGGCTAATCCCACCGCCATGATGAGAAAAAGCGTGAGCAGGGGCTGTTCAGCAAGGAAAGCCAGCACGTTAATTCACCCATTTCCATGTGAATACGCGGACGTCATCGTCCGAATCCCGGTTGATTGTAACGGCGAGGTACGAGTCAGATAGCCGCTCCATGAAGCCCCCGCCCCATTCGGCGACGACGACGGCGTCCTCTATTTCGGTGTCTAAGTCTAGACTGTCCAGCTCCCCCAACGGATCCTCTGAATGATCCAAGAGGCGGTAGGCATCCACGTGCACCAACGTCGGCCCGCCCACGCGCGAGGGGTGCTCGCGCGCGATGACGAAGGTCGGCGACGTCACCCGCCCCTTCACCTGCATTCCGCGGGCAATACCCTGCGTGAAGGTGGTTTTCCCGGCGCCCAGGGGACCATCAAGAATAACCAGGTCCCCGGCCTCTAAAGCCGCGCCCAGCTCCTCGCCGAAGGCCTGAGCATCCTCCGGAGTGGCCGCCTCGCGGTGTCCTTCGTGTGGAAAATCACTGCGCATCGCTAGCTCCTTCGCGGTATGTGCGCTGGGTGCGCCCGGTAGGGCGGCACAGTACTTCGTAATTGATGGTCCCGGCTGCCTCGGCCAGTTCGGTAGCGCTCATGCCGCCACGGCCAAAGATAACGGCTGTCTCCCCGGCGCGCACACCGTGGGGATTGGCCCCAAGGTCGACGACAATCTGGTCCATACAGACCCTGCCCACCTGCGGGTAGAGCTCGCCGCCGATCCCTACCTGCAGCGCCCCTTGAAAGGCTCGCGGCAGGCCATCGGCATAGCCCACGCTGACGGTGGCGAGTTGACGGTCGCTGTCTGCTGTCCAGGTCAGGCCGTAGCAGGTGGACTCCCCCGCCGAAATCGGCTTCACCGCGACGACGGACGCTTCCCACGTCATGGCGGGCTTCAGCTCATGGTCGTGCCCGGCCACCGGTTCGAGCCCATACAGGACCAGCCCGACGCGCACCTGCTCGAAGCGCGCCGAGGGGCGGGTCAAGGCCGCGGGCGAGTTGGCCAGATGGTTCAGCGGGCACTCAAGCCCGAGCTCACGGGCAAGCGCTAGGGCCTGGCGGAACTCCGATTCCTGATGATCATTGTGCGGGTGCTCCGGCTCGTCCGCACAAGCAAAGTGGGACATGAGGCCGAGGACGGTGATGTGGGGGGCGTCGGCAAGCAGGCGGAAGGTCTCCTCCCACGCGTGCTTGTCGACGCCCGAGCGGTGCATCCCCGTCTCCACCATCACGAAGACCTCGGTGGGCGCATCAGTGGCGGCGATGAGCGCCTGGGCATGCGCCAAGGAAGGGATGCCGATCTGGATTCCGGCGGCTAGGGCCGGGGCGAGGTCCTCCGTCGGCTCCCACAGCCAGGCAGCGATGGGAAGGGTATCAATGACCTTCCGCAGCGCCACGGCCTCGGCCAGCGTGGCCACCCCGAAGGCGTCCGCCCCCGCCTTCGCCATGACCGGGGCGCAGCGCTCGATGCCGTGGCCATAGGCATCCGCCTTGACCACGCACATGAGGCGGGCCGGGGCCACCGCCTCCTTCACGCGAGCGACATTGTGGGCAATAGCGTTGAGGTCAACGGTGGTTTTCAACATGCCCACCATTGTGCCACTTAAGGGTGCGGCGCTATTCGACGGTCACCGACTTCGCCAGGTTGCGCGGCTGGTCCACGTCGTAGCCCTTGGCAGTTGCCACACCGCAGGCGAAAATCTGCAGCGGGACGGTAGCCAGCAGAGGCTGCATGAGCGTCGGCGCCTGCGGGATGCGGATGATGTGGTTGGCGTAGGCCTCGACGGCCTCGTCGCCCTCTTCCGCGATGACGATAGTGATGGCACCACGGGCGCGGATCTCCTGGATATTGGAGACGACCTTGGAATGCAGGGAATCCCGGCCGCGCGGGGAAGGCACGATGACGAAGACCGGCTGGCCCTCTTCGATGAGCGCGATGGGGCCGTGCTTGAGCTCGCCGGCGGCGAAGCCCTCCGCGTGCAGGTAGGCGATCTCCTTGAGCTTGAGCGCGCCCTCCAGCGCGACGGGGAAGCCGACATGGCGGCCCAGGAAGAGCACCGACTTGGCATTCTCCATGGCGTTGGCCAGGTCGTAGACCTGCTGCTCGTTGTCGATGATTGCCTGAACCTTATCCGGCATATCACGCAGATCCTCGAGGACGGAGTTGACCTCATCGGAGAACATGTTGCCGCGCAGGCGAGCCAGGTAGAGGCCCAGCAGGTAGGTCGCGGTGATCTGCGCCAGGAAGGCCTTGGTGGAGGCCACGGCGATCTCCGGGCCGGCGTGGGTGTAGAGGGCAGCGTCGGACTCGCGCGGGATGGAGGAACCCTGGGTGTTGCAGATGGCGATTACCTTGGCGCCCTGCTGGCGGGCGTGGCGCACGGCCATGAGGGTATCCATGGTCTCGCCCGACTGGGACAGGGCCACAACCAAGGTCTTTTCGTTGACGATCGGATCGCGGTAGCGGAACTCGTGGGCCAGTTCCACCTCGCACGGGATGCGGCACCAGTGCTCGATGGCGTAGCGCGCGACGTGTCCTGCGTAGGCGGCGGTGCCGCAGGCGATGACGATGATCTTGTCGATGGACTTGAGCACCGACTCCTCGATGCGAATCTCATCGAGGACCAGGTTGCCGGTCTCATCGAGGCGGCCCAGCAGCGTATCGCGCACGGCTGCCGGCTGGTCGTGGATTTCCTTCTCCATGAAGGAGTTGAAGCCGCCCTTTTCGGCCGCGGCGGCGTCCCACTTGATCTCGAAGGGCTTGCCCTGGGCGGGGTTGCCCTCATAGTCGGTGATCTCGACATCATCCGCGGTGATGGTGACGACCTGATCGTTGTCCATCTCCACGGCAGACTTCGTGTAGTCGATGAAGCCTGAGACGTCCGAGCCCAGGAAGTTCTCCCCGTCACCCAGGCCGATAACTAGCGGCGAATCGCGGCGTGCGGCCACGATGCGGTCGGCCTGCTCGGCGTGGATAGCCAAGAGGGTAAACGCGCCTTCCAGGCGCTTGCCGGTCAGCTGCATGGCCTTGGTGAGGTCACCGCCGGCCTCGTTGTGGAACACATCCGCCAGGAGGGTGGCGGCGACTTCGGTGTCGGTCTCGGAAACGAAGTTGTGGCCCTTGGCCTCCAGCTCGGTCTTGAGCTCGGCGAAGTTCTCGATGATGCCGTTGTGAACGACGGCGAGCTTGCCGCCATCCACCACGTGCGGGTGGGCGTTCAGATCGGTCGGGCCACCGTGAGTGGCCCAGCGGGTGTGCCCGATGCCCAGGACGGAATCCTGAAGCGGACGCGCGGCGATTTCGGCTTCCAGCGCGGCGACCTTTCCGGCCTTCTTGCGCCAGCCGATCTTGCCATCGGCGTACATTGCGACGCCTGCTGAGTCATAGCCGCGATACTCCAGTCGACGCAGGCCCTCCAGCACAACGTCTAAGGCAAAGTACTCACGGCCATCGGTGTTATGGCCAATGTATCCAACGATTCCACACATAGGTCGAAATTTTACAGCATGATTTATCATGCGGAATCTCAAGGATCGCGTTTGATTCTCCCCCACTGCCTTATAGTGTCCACCGCTTTACCTACTCTTTGCTCTATTCTGTAAAGCGTGTCTGCGAATTTGAAGAAGCATCTCGGTACGTTGTCTAAGCGCGGCCCGCACCGCGTCCTCGTCGGAGACCTGTCTTATGCAGGGCTTGAGGGCAAGGTGTACACCCCGGTTGAGGGCAAGGGCCTGCCCGCCGTGGCGTTTGCCCACGACTGGACGAAGAGCATCAAGGACTACCACGCCACCCTGCGCCACTTGGCCAGCTGGGGCATCGTAGTGGTTGCTCCGGATACGGAGACGGGCGTCTTTGCCAAACACCGCGACTTGGCTGCCGACCTCGAATCGGCCTTGCAAATTGCCGCCGGCGTCAGGCTGGGCGCTGGCAAGATTTCGGTCTCCGCTTCCAAGCTGGGTGTCTTTGGCCACGGCATGGGCGGCGGCGTGGCTACCCTCGCTGCCGTGGATAACCCGAAGGTCCGCGCCGTCGCGGCCCTCTACCCTGCCGATACTTCCCCGTCCGCGGTTCAGGCCGCACACGCAGTGAAGGCACGCGGCCTCGTTATTGGCGCGGGCCAAGATGATATCTTCCGCGCTGGAAACCCCGCGAAGCTGGCCAACGCCTGGGGCGGTCCGGTGGCTTACCGCGAAATTGCTAAGGGCACGCAGTCCGGCTTCAGCGAGGACAAGCTCTTCAAGTTGGCGCTTGGCTCCGGCTTCTTCCAAGGTTCCGCAGTCGAAACTGCCCGCGGCCTTGTCACTGGCTTCTTCCTGTCCACCCTCGCTGGCGAATCCAAGTACGACGACTTTGCGGCTGCCGACGCTTCCGCCAAAGGCGTCGAGAGCTTCGTCGGCGAAGACCTCACCAAACGCGCCGGCTTCTAGCAACAGGAAAGGTTTCGACGAGCTAGCACCACAAGGCGCACATGTACTCCGACTAAAGCAGGACGATCGTTTATTCGTCCTGCTTTAGTCGTTTTAACCGAGGAACCTCAATGAAAAGCCAGGCGATAAGTGCAATGCCCGGCAGAAGCAACTGAGCGGCCGTCCACAGTTTTATGTGGGCCATTTCTCTGTCGTATTTAATCTCAATGCCAAGCACAACAAAAGCCACCAAGAGGTACAGCATGGGAAGAACGCCCCACAAGACGTCATAAAGCCAAGGAACTGTCATGCGGTCTTCCCCCAAACCCTGGTTGATACGTACAGCGACTACTCACGCCACGGTAGCACCTGGGGCTGCTGGCGCACAGAGGAGTTTCCCGGTTTCCGTGTCACCCGCGCCTGAGCACCGATTGCACTTGACCGCGCGGGCGGCCTCGCCCCTGCCCCTGGCTTTGGCTGTGCGCTACGCCCCTGGCGGCTGGGCTTCGCCTCTGTGGGTCCGGGTGCGTTTGGGTTTGGGCAGCACGCTGCGCAGATTTTTCCAGCTCATCCTGTGCCTTAGCCATGGCTTTCTCAAACTCCAGTAGCCGTGCTGCTGTGCGCTCGCGGAATCCGCGCGCGAACTCATCAAAATCATTGTGCGGCATTACCACTGCCCTGCCTTTCGTGCGTGTACAGACGATGTCTCTGAGCTTTCTTGCGGCGCTATGTCTGGTGCGGCCTCAGTTGCGGGAGCGGGCCCTGGCGCTGGCTCGGATGCGGGTGCTGGCGCAGGATCCGGTGCTGGCACCGGTGCTTCCGCTGCTTGCATGTGTGCGAGCTTCTCCGGCGGTGCTTCTGGCTCCGGGACGTTGTTCAGCTCCGGCGGTGGCGGCGTAACACCATTGTCAGGAGCAGGTTCCGGCGCAGGCGGCGGACAGGGCTCTGGTTCTGGCTGGGGTTCGGGCTCTGGCTCAGGCACCGCCTCCGGTACAGGTTCTGGCTCCGGCAGGTTTTCGATGAAGTCCACAGCCGCCTCGGCCAAGAGGCCCAGCCCCAGGATGGCAACCCCTACGCCGAGGATTCCCAAGCTTCCGCAGCAGGATTCTTCAGGCTTGCACTCACCCGGCTCCGCAACTGGTGGCTGCTCTGGCGCCTCACAGTCTTCACCTTCTACCGGTTCCTCAGTGCACTCCTTCTCCTCAGCCACCGGCTCCATATCCTCCGGGCAGTCAATCACCTTCTGTTGCAGGGGTTCGGTGGGACTCTCCACCCCTGCATCGGCTGGCTTCGTGGTTTCTATTTCACGTTGCTGCTCACTGCAACCGCAGGACTGCGCTTCTTTCTCCGCATGGCAGCCGCACGGTGTGTGCTGCGCTTCTGGCGCAGTGGATTCCGGCTTAGGCTGCGCTACCGCCTCAGTTGGTGCGCTTGGAGGCTGGCTCGGTTTCGCAGGCTGTGGCTTCTCTTCATCCGGTGGGCACTCTTTTTCCTGCGCCGCAGCGGGACGAGTCGGCGCCGGTTCCTCCGGTGGCGCTACCGGTTTTTCAACCCCCTGCTCAACCGGTTGCTGCGGCGGGGCAGGTGTGGAAGGAGCCGGTGCGGGAGAAGGCTGCGCTGGCGCAACAGGTTCAGTGGACTGGGCCAGCTTCGTCGGTGCACAAGGCTCAGGCTCAGGTTGTGGGCACTGCTTCGGTTTGTCCTCACAGCCACATTCGGGTTCCGGCGGGGTTTCCGGAAGCTCGCGCTCACACACCTCAGAACAGCGCCTCTCAAACTCGCCATAGCAATTCTCGATGGCAGTATCGCGGTCCCGGCAGGTCTGCGTAATAGTGTCATTCGTCTGATCGATAAGGTCTCCACCAATGCTCGAAATCATTGGAACGATGGCCTTTCCCAAAGGGTGCCGCTGCAACAGCATCGTCAGGATGTTGAGCAGAGGAATGACAGCGGAAATGAGCTCTGCTACCGCAGAATCGGAAACATCGACCACATCCTCGATGGCCTCAGAGCACTGCTGCGCGGATTCCACCAGGTCATCGGCTTCCTCCCTTTCCTTCTCAAAGTCATCCTGCACGCCGCGCAGGTGATCCATGAGCGCTCCCCCGGCCAGCGATAGGACCGTTCCTAAAAGGAAATCTCGCAAACCATTGCCGCCGCGCCGCGGGCGTCGAGCACCCATCGCCGATGCAGTACTGCTAACCAGGTCATCCGGTTTTATCCCATCGACCGAGCCCACCATGTCCCCCAGCAGACCAATAGGTGTGCTGGGGCCGGAGTAGCCCCCTAAGCTAGCGGCCTGGAACTGGGACACCGCCTGTGAATAATCACCCAAAAGCGACTTGACCATCGTGGACATCAGTTCATCCCCGCTTCCTGCTCACCAAGCTGGCCAGAAAGACCACGGTCGATCTCCCCGAAAGCACGCAGCTGTGCGCGTGCAGCATCCGCTGTGGCCGATATGTTGTCCAACCGCCACGCTCCGCGCTCATGCAGCTGGCTCAGCAACGCCTGAATCTGCGCCCCATGCCCGCCGAAGTCCCTGCCCGCGGATGACGCGGGAAAGTTCGGTCTGTCCCCACGATGCGCGTCACTTTGGGCGCGGGTTTGGTCCACGACGGCGTCGAGAAGCCGCGTGGCTTCGTCCTCATCAAAAAATACGTCGGGCATGAGCGCCCTCCTTCTCGTCCACAACAAACAGTGATTCTTGCCCTTATTGGACTGAGAAACCTCCCCTCCGGTTCCCCCATCACCCACAAAACACGAAACCCCAGGCCACATGGCCCGGGGTTTAGCGTGGGTGCGTAGAACTAGACTGCAGCAACGACCGCAGCGAGCTTGCCCGCCACCTTGCGCGCCTGTTCTTCTTCAGCAGCCTCCACCATGACGCGGAAGAGCTCCTCCGTGCCGGACGGGCGCAACAGAACGCGGCCTGTGTTTCCAAGCTCCGACTCGGCAGCAGCGATTGCTTCCTTGACCTCAGGAGCCTTAAGAATGACGGCCTTATCGGATACCGGCACGTTAATAAGCACCTGTGGCAATACCGTCATCACGGAAGCCAGCTCCTTGATGGACTTCCCGGACTTCGCCATGCGCGCCATGATGGACAGGCCGGTCAGCGTGCCATCACCAGTGGTGCAGTCATCCGGCAACACCACGTGGCCGGACTGCTCGCCGCCCAGGGAATAATCGCCACGGTTGAGCTCCTCTAGCACGTAGCGGTCACCCACGGCGGTTTCCTTGACCTCGATGCCCTGTTCCTGCATGGCCAGCTTCAGGCCCAGGTTCGACATGACGGTAGCCACCAAGGTGTTGAAGCGGAGATCGTTGTCTTCCTTCATGCCCACGGCGAGGATCGCCATGATCTGGTCGCCGTCAACAACGTTGCCCTCGGCATCCACGGCCAAACAGCGGTCAGCGTCGCCGTCGTGAGCCAAGCCCAGATCGGCGCCGTGCTCGACGACGGCCTCCTGGGTCTTCTCGATGTGCGTCGAACCGCAGTCCTCGTTGATGTTGAAAGCATTGGGCTTGTTGTGAATGGCAATGACCTCAGCACCCGCAGCCTCGTAGGCCTGCGGTGCCACCTTGGAGGCAGCACCATTAGCGGTATCGACGACAACCTTGATGCCGCTCAGATCCGTGGTGACAACCTCGGCCAAGTGCTTGAGGTAGCGCTCGCGGCCATCGGGGGCCTCCGAAATGATGCGACCAATCTTGGTCGCAGTAGGTCCGTCTTCGGTGAGGCTTCCCATGGCAGCCTGGATGCGATCCTCCACCTCATCAGGCAGCTTCTTACCGCCCGCGGAGAAGAACTTGATGCCATTGTCCGGCATCGGGTTATGGGAGGCGGAGATCATCACGCCGAGATCTGCCCCAAAGTCATCGGTGAGGAACGCGATAGCCGGGGTAGGCAGCACGCCGACGCGTACGACGTCGACGCCACGCGATGCTAAGCCCGATGCGATCGCCGCATCCAGCATCTCACCCGACACGCGCGGATCGCGCCCGATAATCGCGAGCGGTCGACGCTCATAGGACTCGCGGTCCGAGGTCAATACCTCCGCCGCCGCCTGTCCCAAGCGCAAGGCCAGGATCGGAGTGAGCTTCTTGTTCGCTAAGCCGCGAACTCCATCGGTTCCAAAAAGTCGAGTCATAGTTGTTCATTATGCCTGCTACCCCATAGCTTCCGCAGATCGGGCCACCAACGATGTCTGTCTATGACTCGCGGCTTCACGTTGTGCAGGCCCTACGCATAGCGAAAGCCGCCGCCTCCATACAAGGGAAGCAGCGGCTTTCGAAAATGCAATGCGCGAAGATTAACGCTTGGAGTACTGCGGGGCACGACGTGCCTTGTGCAGACCAGCCTTCTTGCGCTCCACGGCACGAGCGTCACGGGTGAGCAGGCCGGCCTTCTTGAGGGCCGGGCGGTCAGCCGGGTTGTAGACGTTCAGTGCGCGGGCGATAGCCAGACGCAGAGCGCCGGCCTGGCCGGTCGGGCCACCACCGTTGACGGTGACCTTAATGTCGAACTGGCCATCGCGCTCAAGGATGGTCAGCGGCTGCAGGATGTCCTGCTGGTGCAGCTTGTTCGGGAAGTACTCGTCAAAGGCACGGCCGTTGACGGAGATGTTTCCGGAACCAGCAACGAGGCGAACACGAGCGATGGCGCGCTTACGGCGACCAACGGTCTGGATCGGGCCCTCGTGGATAGCCGGGGCAGCGGTCTCAACCTCAGCCTCGGTATCGGTTGCCAGGGAATCACCGATGGTGTTGGTGAACTCCTCGGTAGCGGCGGTTGCTGCAGCGATGTCGGCAGCGTCGGCTACATTGTTGTCGATGTTCTGCTCGGTCATTACTGTGCCACCTGCTTAAACTCAAAGGTTTCCGGCTTCTGGCCGGCGTACGGGTGCTCCTCGCCCACGAAAACGTGCAGCTTCTTGATGGAGGCGTTGGAAAGCTTGTTGTGCGGCATCATGCCCTTCACAGCTTCCTCGATAACGCGGACCGGGTTGGCGTCCAGGGACTGACCAAGGGTCATGGACTTCAGGCCGCCCGGGTAACCGGAGTGGCGGTAGCGCATCTCGCGCTCGCGCTTGTTGGAAGAAATGTGGATCTTGTCCGCATTCAGGATGATGATGTGGTCGCCGCAATCAACGTTCGGTGCGTACTGGGGCTTGTGCTTGCCGCGCAGCATGTCAGCCACGGTGGAAGCGAGCTTGCCCAGAACCACGTCGGTAGCGTCGATGACGTACCACTTGCGGGTGATGTCACCGCTCTTCGGGTGGAAAGTAGACAAAATGACTCCTTGAAAGTCTGTCTCGGAACTGCCGGCCATCGCTATGTAAGCCTTGACGCGGTACATACAGCGGCCGGTGGAGACCTGCAGCCCGCGCGCACCCACTAACGACGGGGTGCGGACACATAGGTGTTTCACTTTAGTACGCAGCAGTTTGAAAACCCAAAACGCCGATATCGCCCCTCACCAACGCCTCCACCTCAATTCATTCGGGGTGGGGGTAGAGACAGAAACGTTGATGAGAAGCGATACCGGCGCCTTCACTGGGCGGGCGGTGGAAGCTGAGTCAAGGCGGCGCGTCCAGCCCTTCCATTCCCTGCGCCTTCCTTTCCTAGCCTCCGCGCCTTCCTACCTACCGCTCATCACTCATGGTGGTGAATGGTGTTAAAGAAAAAGCTCACCCACCCAGTTCAAGACTCACAGCCGGGTCGGTTTATCCCCAGCTTGCGGCAGCGCGACGGTTGACGTCACTCATGTTGTCGTTGCCCTGGGAGACCGTGGTGGAGATGGTCGCCAGCACCGTGTTGAGCTCGGCGGCCGCCTTATCCCACTTAGCTTGCGCCGCGTTATATGCCGCAGCGGAATCTCCCTCCCAGGTCGATACCATCGGCTGCAGGGTGGCCTTCAGGTCACCGAGGAGTCCATTGATGCGACCGGAGGTGGAGTTGATGTCGGCTGCGGCGCCGGCGATGGCACCGAACTGATACTTGATTCCAGACATTGCGTGTTCCTTATCTTCTGTGTGCTCGTGTGTAATTCAACGTGTGCTGTAGTCAGTGAACGCAGCTAGCGCTACAAGGCCAGTCCCGCGCCGCCGACGTTCTCGAAGGACTGGGCGTTATCCGCCTCAACCGTGTCGAAGTTGCGGGCATTATCCCTGATGTTTTCGCTGATGGCGGTCAGCGCTTCACGCAGCTGCTGCGCGGAGGAGTTGTAGCGCTGCATCAGGTTGTCAAAGGAAACCTGCGCGCGGCCTGCCCAGCTGCCGCGAACGGAATCCACAACACCCTGCAGACGGGTGAGCTCACCCTGTACCTCGTCATTGGTGGAGTCGACGCGGCCGGCGGTGGCCACCATTACGTCGGCTTCTGTGCGGAACGTTTGAGTCATGTTCTTCTCTTTCTGTCTTGTTCCCTACCTGGGGTATATCCCTTTTCCAAGGGCTTGGTGTGTGTTTCTTTCCCCCCGAGAAGCACCCTGTGTCCTTCTCACCTTTATTGGACTGAGCTAGTGGCTCATCGGTTCCCGCCGCGTTCAAAAATCTTTTAGCTTCGCGGCGTGCTCCCGCCTACTCCTTTTTGACCAGAGATTCCGCAGCCATCCGGCAGGCGGCCTTCTGCACCACGTTGGGCTCAAACTTGGTGTGGCACCCCACGGACATCTGATGGCCCTTGTCCTCCCACATCATCCACGTCACCTGCGAACCGTCTCCAGGGCCCTCGGTATACGTCAGCCGCCCAGATTCCTCGACCGGATCACGGAGGGCGGGATCGGAGTCGATCTGTCCTTTAATCTCGGCGAAAAGGACGTCGACGGGAACGTTGAAGAGCGGATCGGCTGCCAAAAGGATGCGCAAATTGGGGTCTTCGCCGGCCGCAGTGACAAGCCCGTCCTCCACGCTGGTCCGGAATCCCTGCGGGAGTACCAGGGACATCCCTTCCACCTCGATGGCCTGCTGGCCAGGGCGCAGCTGCGTGCTGCCGGATCCCTCGGACTCCGCCTCCGTTGCGGCACCCCTAGGACGCTCATCCCCACCGGGTGCTGCAGCCGTACCCGGCGCGCCGGCAGCCACAGACGTATTCTCATCCACCTGTTCGGAAGTCGACGCCGCCACGGCCGCATCCTTGCGCCCCACCGCCCACCAGGACACCCCGGCGACGACAACCACCATGACCGCTATCGCGATGTAGAAGGGATCGATGCCTCCCAAAAGCGCCGTCCAACGGGATTGCGCTGCGCGATGGGAGCGCAAACGGCGAGTTGCCCGAGGCCGCTCAGCAGTTATCTCCTTCGCACCGTCATAGTCGTACTGTTGCTCCCCCACCGCCGAGTGGGAAGCAGCCTGTGATGCGCTGGCCGCAACCGGTGCCGGCGGCGGCGATGGTTCTGGCTCTAGGACCGTCGCACCGGCACCAGCGAGTTGCCGGCGCAGGATACTCACAGCTTCGACACTGACATCCGTTCCGGAAGGATCCGCCACCACCTCAACGGTGGCGTCCGGCCATTCCGCCCCGCAGACTTTTTCTGCTTGGTCAAGGACGGCCTCCAGCGCCCACCCCTCGGCGATTCCCGTGCCGGGCAGGTCATAGCGATAGATCGTTTCCGGGCCTTCATAAATCGTGGCGGCATCGAGCACCGTGACGATCAGCGTGGTCTCTGGCGCGGTTGTCGGGGTTCGCAGTGCGTGCGTCGCGGTCATTGGTTGTCTCCTTTGTTGCCTGTGGTCTGTGGTGAGTTGTGTGAACTATCGGCGCTCGGCACATACGCCTGCGCCAAGCCCTGAGATATGCCGCGCAGGACCCATTGGCCGCGGCCTGGCGGCAGCGCTGTTGGCTTGATGCCGAAGATGGTGCCTTCTTCGCGGTCGGCGTCGAGAAGCAGCAGCGCTGGCTGCAGGTCCCGCACCGCAGAGAGGAACTGTCCAAACATCGCGCGCCCGATGCCGCCGGCTTTGCGCGCGAGCACCAGGTGCAGCCCCACATCGCGGGCGTGTGGGAGGAGCTCGAGCAGGGGCGCCAGGGCAATGTCGCTGACCAGGTCGAGGTCGTCGATAACGAGGTAGATGTCCGGCCCCTCCCACCAGCTGCGCGCTGCGAGCTGGGCGGGGGTGACCTCGGGGCCGGGAAGGCGCTGTTCCAAGGTGCGCACGGTATCGAGGATGGCTTGGGTGGCCGCGCTTGCCGACGCCCCATACGCCGCCACCATTTCCTCATCCAACGTCCCCAAATGTGCACGGCGCTCATCGATGACCACGAGGCGGGCGGCTTCCCTGCCCAGGTGGCTAATTCCGGCCAGGATTACGCTGAGGAAGTTCGATTTGCCGGAGCCTTGGGAACCAATGCACACCAGGTGCGGCTGTGTGACTGGATCCCAACTAAGGACTTCGAGGTCCGGCCCGCCGATTCCCCAGGCCACCCCGTCCAGTGGCGAGCCGTCATCTGGCTCGGGCAACTCGGTGAGAAGGGCGGGCAGCATCTTCAGCGGTGGAACCGGTTCGGCACCAGCATGCACACCGCAGATGTGGGCGATGTCTTGCGGGGACGTTGCGGCAAACAGCAGGTTCTCCCCTGCCAGTGTGATTCCCCGTCCGGGCGTTGCCGGGAGCTTCTGCTGCGCCTTGCGGTCGATGAGTGAGTCCATTGCTTCGCCCAGCCGCAGCTCGATACGGGCCGCGATGAGATCCCGAATAGACGGCCGCAGGCTCGTCCACCGCGCTGCAGCGATCACGACGTGGACGCGGGCGGAGGCGCCGTCGGCCACCAGCTGGGTGATCGGCTCAGCAAGGTCCTCAAAATCCGCGCCGGAGGTGCCGATGTGGTGCCAGCCGTCCACGATGAGGAAGGTGTGGCGGGGCTCCGGGCGGCGCACGAGGCCGGCGACTTCATCAACGATGCGACGGATTTTCTCCGGCTCCTCACGGCCGGCCACCCCGGCCACGTGGGGCAGCCGGTCCAGCACCCGCAGCTGCCCGCCGCCCAGGTCAATGACATAGAAACGCACCTGGTCCGGCGAATGCCGCAGCGCCAGACCGGAGGCGATACTGCGCAACGCCATCGACTTACCCGACTGCGGTCCACCGCACAGCGCCAGGTGCCCGCCTCCTGCCTTAAAGTCCACGGTGAGCGGGTCTTGGCGCTGGTGGTAGGGGCGGTCAATAAGCCCCACCTCGGCGCGCAACTCTCCGCCCGCGCCGGGAGAATCTTCCCGCAAGGAGGCAACGCTGGACAGCTCCACCACGGGCGGCAGGGGAGGCAGCCAGATTCTTCGCGCCGACTGGCCACGCCGAGCAGCCTCATCCCGGGCGGCGGCCACAACGGTGTCCAGGAGCGTGCTCGAGGAATCTACGAGCTCTGCAAAGCCGAGTTCTTCTTCCACCGCGCGCTGCCCTGTGAAAAGCTCCACGCGCGCGGCGTGCCGCGCATTCATTTCAGAATCATCAGGCGCTACCCGGCGCGTGACCGGGCCAGACACATAGGAGGCGTGGAAGCGAGTGGGGGCATCGGCATCCGTCTTGAGGTAGCCGGCTCCCGGCTGGGCGGGGAGGTGATAGGCATCGACCACTCCGAGAACTTGGCGGGACTCCCCCGCGGAGAAGGTCTTCAATCCGATGCGGTAGGACAGGTGCGAATCCAATCCCCGCAAGCGCCCTTCCTCCAAGCGCTGGGAGGCCAGCAGCAGGTGCACATGGAGCGAGCGGCCAAGCCTTCCCACCGCGACGAAGAGCTCGGCGAAGTCCGGGTGCTGGCCTAAGAGCTCCGAGAACTCATCCACCACGATGACCAACGCCGGCAGAGGTCCGTGCTCGGCCACCGCAGCAGCCGAGGCATTGAACTCGCCCACGTTCGCAAAATTGCCCGCCTTGCGCAGCAGCTCCTGGCGGCGGTTCATCTCGCCGGAGATGGCATCATACATGCGCTCCACCAGGGTCGATTCTTCCTCCAGGTTGGTAATCACGGCGGAGGTATGCGGCAGCTCCTCACACCCTAGGAAGGTTGCGCCACCCTTGAAATCAACGAGCACGAGGTTGAGCTCCTCCGGGCTATGGGTGGCGGCCAGCGCTACGACAAGCGTTCGAAGTAATTCCGACTTTCCGCTGCCAGTAGCACCAATGCACAAACCATGCGGCCCCATCCCGCCCTGCGCGGACTCCTTCACATCAAGCATCAGCGCGTGCCCGGACTCGTCCACGCCGATGGGCACGCGCAGCCGCTCAGCCGGGCTACGTCCCTGCCACATGCCGGAGGCCTGAAGCGCATCCACGTCCCGATAGCCCAGCAAGGTCGGCAGGTCCGCATCGCGACCGTGCCGGGGCGCTGCCGCAGCATCACTGCCAAAGGGGCGGTGATAGGGCGCAAGCGTACGGGCGCGCAGGAGGGCCGTGGAATCGTCGACAAGCGCACAGCGTCCCAGCTCCTCCTCCCCCGCGGCAGTAACCACGGAGAGCGCGCCCTCCGCCCGCAGGTAGATGCCTTCTTCCTCAGCGCGGCGCCCGAGCGGCGAATGAGGTGTTACGCCCACGGCGATGGTGGTTGTGGGGGCATCCTCCAGCTCGTCACTGCGCGGCACGGCAACGCCGCTTGCCTGGTCCTCCTCAACAACGCGGATGCGGAACTGGGCTTGGCCCGGATCCCTAACGTGTGGCAGCCACTTCAGCCAGTTCCACTCCTCACCGTGGTACTCAATGCCCACGGTTTCCGGACCGTGCAGCACGGCCAGGTGTAGCAGCAGCGCGCGGGCAACCCCGGCCGCATCCTCGCCGGCCAGGCCAACGATGGGAAAGGCTTGCAGTTGGATGACCACCGGCATGTCCGCCAGCGTTCCCACCGCGCGCACGGTCTGGCGCAAGCTCACCGCGCACACCGGATCGAGGTCCTCCGCCGCGCCCGAATCCGGCACGTTAATGGGCGTGCACAGGGCCATCGGCCCCGTCCCCACCCGCACCTCCAAGGCGTCCGGGGCATCCGCGTCCCGTTCCCACAGGCGCGTTGTCGGAATCAATGCGCCAAGCTGCTCAGGGTCAGGGTTGCGGTGTTCTTCATGCGCGCGTTGCGCCGCCCCGCGCTCCAGCGCTTCCTCCCGCAGCGCCTTGAGGTGGCGCAGGTAGGTCCGGCGGGTCTCATCCGGATCCTGCCCGCCTCCCTGCGGGTTAAACATCATGGCCATACTGGCCAGCATCATGAGCGGAAACATGAGGCTCATGGGGCTCATCCGGCGGGCGTCCCCCGCCCCGAGAACCATGAGCGCCACCATGCCCAGCATGGCCGCGATCATGACCAGCGGCATAAGTAGGCGAACCAGTGGCACGGGTTGAGCGCGAGCCGCCTCCGGCACGGCCTCGGCGTTGATGCTGCCCTGCGGCAACGGCGGTGCCGGCTCCCGATAGGCCGGCTGCCCAGTGTCCACGACGCGTGTGGGTACGCGCATGTCAAAGTCCTTCCCCCCGAAGTACTCCACCGCCTCCTGAAGCGGTGGACAGCGTGCCACTAGTAAGCCACAATGTGAGGCAATGGGCAAGGGGTTGCCCAGAAATTTTTCTCGGGGGAGGTACATTCCATGACTCGCGCACTCGCGCATTCTGTCCACGTCACCGTCCGTATCCACGCAGGTCATACCCGCAAAGAGGCGGACATATCCTTGCCGCTTTCTTCCAGCCTCGGGGAGGTGCTGGGGGAACTGCTCGTGCTTGTCGACGTCCCACCGGCCCCCATCCTGTGGCGCGCTACCACCGCGGCGGGCAAGACCATTTCGATGACCGCACCACTGGACCGCACCAGCGTGGAAGACGGTTCCGTCCTCGTGCTCAGCCCCGATGAGCCATCGCCGGCGCCGATTGTGCGCGATGCCGCGGAGGCGCTCGCTGCCGACGTCTCTGCAGCGCAGTTTTCCGGCCTGGCCGGGTTCTGGGGCGCAGCGGGGCTCATCGCCGTCGGCGCGTTGCTCGCCGCTGCGCTGTCTCCCGCGGTTGGCTGCACCGCCGCTGCGATAATCGGCCTCGTGCTCGCGGCGTGGACCCGGCGCGGCTCCCTGCTCGCGGCCTCCCACGTGGCTGCCGGGCTGGCGGGGGCGCTGGCCACTGGGGTGCCCTTCTTTGCTGGCCCATCCGGAACCGCGATTCCGGCCGCGCCACTCGTGGCTGCGGCGGCGGCCGTGGGTACCGTGGCGGTGCTCTCCCATCTGGTGCGCATCGGCGGAATACGTGCTCGGGCAAGTGCCGCGACGTGGTGCCTGCTCGTGCTCATCGGCCTGCTTGGCCCCGCCCCGCTGCTTGCCGCCACCGTGGCCCTGCTCGCAGGCGCTCCCCTGTTCACCACACGGCTCGCTGGCCTCCGGGTGCCACAACTTCCCACCGCCGGACAAGACCTGAGCATCTCCGATGAGGACCCTACGGATAACTCGCTCAAAGCCCGGCGCGCCGGGCAGGCCTACGAGGGAATCGCAGTGGGCTGCGCGCTGGCGGGCGTTCCTTCCCTTCTCCTCGTCGCGCTCAACGCTCACGAGGGCGCAACCGTCATTGTTTCCCAAGCCCTGTGCCTGAGTGTCGCGGGCGGTGTCATCGTGCATGCGGCACGCCACGCCCGGCCCGTCGCTGCGTGGGCGCTGGGAATCTATGGCCTTGCTGCTGCGTGTGCCGCGGTGGCCGTACCTCTACGCGAGTGGCAGCTGCTTTCCGCCCCAACGACGGGAACGTGGGTTCTTAGCGTCGTGGCGGGTCTAGTCATCGCGGCCATGCTGTCCGTGCCTGTGTGGGCAGGCAAGCTACGGCAGATTGAGCCGACCACTATCGTGTGGTTCGAGCGCGCCGAGGCTCTCGCCCTGGCCGCGTGCCTGCCGCTGGCCGCGCACGTGGCGGGGCTCTTCGAGCTCATTCGGGGGTTGGGATCATGAATACGCTGACCCAAATAGGCGCTGTCGGCGCTGCGCTTGGTGTTTGCCTGGCTTGGGGTACCAGTGCTCTGTGTGCGCCCGTAGCCGTCGCCCGCGAACCGGATACCGCCTGCGCGAAGGCCACGCTCGCCACGGCAAGGCCACAGCCTTCCGCGCAGTACTCGGAGTACCGGGCACGGCTGCATTCTTTTGCCACGGGTGCTGGGGTGAAGGTCGCGGTCATCGATACCGGGGTGGCCGCCCACCCACAACTACGGGTGACGCCAGGAGCAGACTTCGTGACCCCGGAGGAGCCTGACCCGCTGCGGGACTGCGACCTGCACGGGACGGTGGTGGCCGGCGTCATCGCTGGCAAGGATCTCGGCGTGGCCCCGGATGCGGAAATCTACTCCATCCGGCAGACCAGCTCGCACTACCGGACCCCAGCGCCGGACAACGGTGAGGCGGACCGCGCCGGGGCCGGCACGCTGGCCAGCCTGGCTGCCGCCATCGAAGACGCCGTCAGCGCGGGTGCTCAGGTCATCAACGTCTCCGTGGTGTCGTGCGTTCCACCGGAGGCCGCCACGCGGGTCGATCGTTCCGCCTTGGACGCGGCGCTGCAGCGCGCGGAAGGGGCTGGGGTGGTGGTTGTGGCGGCGTCGGGAAACGCGACGGCCGGCGGCTGTGAAAAGGATGACGTGGTCTTTCCCGCGGAAGCCGAAACCGTCCTCGCGGTTGGTGCTCTGGCCACGCCGCACGACCTCGCGGAGTATTCCATCACGGCACCGCTCAGCGCGGAAGGCAGCGTTCCCCTCGCGCTGGAGCCCGGCGGCGGATGGGCCACGGGAAAGGAGGACACCGTCTTTCAGGGAACGTCCTTTGCAGCTCCCCTGGTCAGTGGCACGATCGCATTGTTGGCGCAGCGCTACCCTGGGGACTCCCCAGCACAGCTGCGCCAGCGCATCATTGACTCAGCAGAGCCCGGGCATGGGGTGGTTGATCCTCTCACAGCAGTGACCTATCGGCCCGCGAGCGAATCCCGTGAGGAGCGTGCCGTCGCGGTGAGGCCGCAGACGGCGCCACCAGCCAAGGGCTGGCCGATTGTTCGCCTTCTCCTCGGCGCCGTGGCCTTCCTCGCCCTCGTAGCCACCCTCAGTGCTCAGACTCTAAGGCCTCCGCGCGGCTCAAAGCAGAGCCTTCCGGCAGCAGCCGCAGGATCTCCCACGGCACCCGCTCCGGTTCCCCCACACCCAGTGCTTTAAGCTCCGCAGTGCCAGCCACCTCGTGGCGCCTTCCGGTGACGGAGACCACGTGGTAGCCGTGCCCGCTGTCCACGCCCACGCCGGCCTGGAGGCCGGCGAAACGCTGCGCGGCCGAGTCCCCCGGCAAGTCCACCGTGGCCGCCACCGGCCGCATGGTTCCGGCGCCTTGCTCGTGAGTTGCGCACAACCAGCCTTGCTCAGGGGACAGGAAGTCCACACGGGTGGTGGGGAGGTTGAAGGACGGTGGGACGTCCCCCAGCGCGGCCACCTCCTGCGCCTGCGCAGGCAAACGCTGTGCGCCCAGGCCGACCAGCATTTCCGCCTGTGTGGGGGTGATGGAGAAAACACCCTGCTCCGTGCGCGCCCAGAGCTGCTCACCAGTATCCAGAATCTCCGGCGGGGCGGCCGGAAAGCTCAGCGGCTCCAGTTCGGCAAATGTGTTGAGCAGCTCCGCGGGCATGGCCCACACGGCGGTCTCCGCGGTCATCCCCAGCGCGCGCCGCAGAACCCGGCCTTGTGTGCTCGTAGCCTCGGGCAGCACGACGCGCCCCTGGCCGGTGAGCAGCCACTGCGTGCCCTCAGTTTCCACTACGGCGGCGTGCTCTTCATCGAACCTGGGAACAGCGCGGTGCGCAACCACGGTCACGGTGCCAACGCGGCTGCTGGATTGCCAGTTCGCGCCCTGTGTTGATTCTTCCAAGCAGGCCGACCATCCTGGTTCCTGCCCAGTTGCGCTTGCAAGAAGGTTGGGGGCGTCTGCAATCCCCAGCGGGGTGCCCAGGCTCATCTCTTCTAAGAAGCTATCCCCTGCCACATGCGGTTCGACCGGCTCGTTGGCAATGAGTCTGGCCGAAGCCAAGTTAGCCACTGGATGATAAGTGCCGTTGACCAGCGCTAAGAGCTGCCCTTCGGAGGAACGCACGACGGGCGCATCGCCGGGTTGCGGGTCCGGCTGCATCCAGGCGATAAGCCCCGAGCCAAGACTCAAGAAGGCTACTGCGGCTACCCCGCCCAGCAGGGCGCGTTGGCGCCTTTTCAATGGATCATGAATCATACGGATATCCCCGAACACGAGTCCGTGCTCGAGGCGGCGCAGTAGAAACTTGTGGCCCGATACCTGGGCCTTGGTAGTTGGCAACGCGCGTGCCATGAGAATCCTCCCCCGAATCGCAGCGCCACCCTCCCACGGCGCAGTGGGTTCTAGATTAACCCAACTCGGTGTCCTCCGCAGCGCGACGACCACGGGTCATCTCCGCCCGCGCGGCCAACTGGTCCGCATCGGGGTAATCCACGCCCACCAGGCTCAAACCTTGAGCATCAGCAAGCGGGATCTCGGAGGACCGGCTTTCTTCCCGCAGCATATGGGCGGCGAAGTCAACTCCGCGCGAGCCCTCCCCCACCCGCAAACAGCAGCCCACCAACGAGCGCACCATGGACCAGCAAAAGGCATCCGCGGTTACGTGCGCCTCGTAGAGCTGCGGCTCCGCGGGCGTCGACACGTCCTTCCACTCAAAGGCAAGGAGCTCGCGAATGGTCGTGGCGTGCGGCTTCGCCTTGCAGAAAGCCACGAAGTCATTGAGCCCCACCAGCTGATCGGCCGCGGCCTGCATTAGCTCCAGGTCCACTGGCTTGAACCACGTCGCGGTATCGCGTGCGCGAGTCGGAAGTGCACCGCGCGGATGGGTGGTGATGCGGTAGACGTAGCGGCGGCGTAAGGCGGAAAAGCGCGCGTCGAAATCTGCGGGGACTTCGGTGCAGGCGTGGACGCGGACGTCGGCAGGCAGCAACTTGGCCAAGCGTTTCACCAGCTTGGAGGGGTCGCCGTCGATGCTGCGCTGTCCCAGCGCCGACCGCGTGGTATCTAAGTGCGCCACCTGACCGCTGGCATGCACTCCGGCATCGGTGCGCCCAGCCACGGTGAGCTCCACTGGGTGGCGCAGCACCATGCTCAGCTTCTCCTCAACGGTCTGCTGAACAGTGCGCAGGCCGCCCTTCTGCTTGGCCCACCCGTGGAAGTCGGTGCCGTCGTAGGCCAAGTCTAGGCGAAGGCGAACGTTAGTCATGGATGCTGATTCTACCTAGTCGTTGGCATTCCACTCGCGATTGAGTTCCCAATCCTGGGCCGCGTGCTGGCGCTTCGCGCTCTTGCTCACGCCCAGCTTGCTCAAAGCGGCATAGCCAGCCCGCTTGGGGTGCTTTAGATTCTTCTTGGCCTGGCCGGCTTTGCGCTTGGCCTTGCGGGCGCCATCCCGAACAATGCGGGCAGACAAGCGCAGGCGCGGGTCCATGGGTTGTTCGGCTCCCCGGTATTCAAACACCGGCAGCGACCATCCAAAGTAGATCGCAGCCACGCGCAGCGCCAGCGCTAGGCATACCGTCACGACGCCAGCGACCTCATCGCTGAGCCCCAGCTCCATCAATCCCGCATAAGAAAAGGCTGCAAGAACAGAAATGGAGGCGTACAGCTCGGCGGACAAGACCAGCGGGATACGGTCGGACAACAAGTCACGCAAAATACCGCCAAAGACACCGGTCAGCACCGCAGCCACGGCAGCGATAACCAACCCATGGCCATGTTCCAAGGCCTTCTGAGCACCAAGGACACTGAATACCGCAAGGCCCAGGGCGTCGAGAAGCAAGAATACATGCCGGAAATAGTGCATTAGGAAGGACATATAAACCGTGGCGACGGCGGCGGCCACCACGGCCAAGAGGAAGCGCGGTTCCGCCACCCACGTCAACGGGTAGGCGCCCAGCACCATGTCGCGGATCGTGCCGCCGCCCAATGCGGTGACTGCGCCCAACATGATGACGCCAAACAGATCCATCTTTTGCCGGCCAGCGGACAGCGCAGCGGTCATCGCCTCGGAGACGATGCCGATTACGTACAGCACAGTAAACAGCGGGGTCATAGAGTATACGTTCTGGTCGGGGTTATATAGCCCAGAAAGCATAACAAAAGGCCGCAGCCCCACCTAAGGTGGTACTGCGGCCTAGTTAAGGCGAGAGAAGTTTACTTCTCCTCGGACTCCTCAGCAGCGGTCTCCTCGACCTCTGCCTCGGTTGCCTCTGCCTTTGCTTCCTCAGCGGATTCAGCCTCAGCCTCTTCGGCCTTAGCTTCCTCGGCCTGCTTGGAAGCAGCAGCGCGGGTAGCGCGGTTAGCCTCGGAGGTCACGGTCTCCTCGAGAACGAGGGAGATCTGGGACATCGGGGCGTTATCGCCGGAGCGGTTCTCCAGCTTGATGATGCGGGTGTAGCCACCCTCACGGTTCTCGAACTTCGGTGCCAGCTCATCAAAGAGGTAGGCAACGACATCCTTGTGCGGGATGAGCTTGAGAACTGCGCGACGGTCAGCAACGGTGCCGGCCTTCGCCTTGGTGATGATCTTCTCGGCGTAAGGACGAAGCAGCTTCGCCTTAGCGTCGGTGGTCTTGATTGCGCCGTGCTCGATCAGGCTCGCAGCCATGTTGCTCAGCAGGTGCTTCTGCTGGCTGGCGGAGCCGCCGAGACGCGGACCCTTCTTGGGGGTAGGCATTGTGTACTCCTCGTGTGCGGATTAAGTGAGCGCGCGACGGGGCGCACAAGTCGCGCCGTCACGATTCAGTGGAATTCTTTACTCGGAATCGTCGGAAGCCGGGTCCTTGAAGTCGCCGGTTTCTGCGTCGTAGCCTTCGAGCTGGGTCGGGTCGAAGTCCTCAGGGGTGTCCTTGAGAGCCAGGCCCAGGTTAGCCAGCTTGATCTTTACCTCATTGATCGACTTCTGACCGAAGTTGCGGATATCCAGCAGGTCCGATTCGGTGCACTCTGCGAGTTCACCAACGGTGTGGATTTCCTGACGCTTCAGGCAGTTGTAGGAGCGGACGGAGAAGTTCAGATCCTCGATCGGCATGCTGTAGGCGGCGATGTACTCCGTCTCCTGCGGGGACGGGCCAATCTCAATGCCCTCAGCAGCGGTGTTCAGCTCGCGGGCCAGGCCGAAGAGCTCGACCAGGGTGCCACCGGCGGAAGCCAGGGCGTCGCGTGCGGAAATCGAGTTCTTGGTCTCGACGTCGATGATCAGCTTGTCAAAGTCGGTGCGCTGCTCAACACGAGTAGCTTCGACCTTGTAGGAGACCTTCAGCACCGGGGAGTAGATCTGGTCGACCGGAATGCGGCCGATTTCCCCGGAGGTGGAGGCAGCCGGGACGTAGCCACGACCGCGCTCGACGACGAGTTCCATCTCCAGCTTGGCGGAATCATTCAGCGATGCGATGTGCAGATCCGAGTTGTGGATCTCCACGCCAGCCGGCGGCTGGATATCGCCTGCAGTTACCTCACCCGGGCCTTCCTTGCTCAGGTACATAACCACCGGCTCGTCAGAGTCGGAGGACAGAACCAGACCCTTGATGTTCAGGATGATTTCGGAAACGTCTTCCTTCACGCCGTTGATGGTGGTGAACTCGTGGAGCACACCATCAATCTTGATGGAGGTTACTGCCGCGCCCGGGATGGACGAGAGCAGCGTGCGACGAAGCGAGTTACCGAGGGTGTAACCAAAACCCGGCTCGAGCGGTTCGATGACGAACTTGGAGCGAGACGAGTCAATGAATTCCTCGGTGAGCTGAGGACGCTGGGAAATAAGCATGGAGTTTCTCCTTGTCGGCGCCCGCTATATGACGCCGGTAGAAGGGGTAAAGATGAAAATGTCGAAGGATTACTTCGAGTAAAGCTCGACGATGAGCTGCTCCTGCAGCGGAACGTCGATCTGAGCGCGCTCGGGCAGCTGGTGCACGAGGATGCGCAGGGTGTCCGGAACGACCTGCAGCCACGCCGGAACGTTGGCGTCTACCAGGCGGTCCTGAGCCTCTTCGAACCATTCCATCTTCTGGGAACGCTCACGAACATCGATGATGTCATACTGCGTAACGCGGAAGGACGGAACGTTGATCTTCTTGCCGTTCACGGTGAAGTGACCGTGGGAGACAAGCTGGCGAGCCTGGCGGCGGGTGTTGGCCAGACCAGCGCGGTAGATCACGTTGTCGAGACGGGACTCGAGCAGAACGACGAGGTTGTCACCGGTCTTGCCCGGGAGACGGTTAGCCTCGGCGTAGTAGCGGCGGAACTGACGCTCCAGCACACCGTAGGTGTACTTTGCCTTCTGCTTCTCCTGGAGCTGCAGCAGGTACTCAGATTCCTTGATGCGGTTGCGGCCAGCCTGTCCCGGTGGGTACGGGCGGCGCTCAAATGCCATGTCGCCGCCGACCAGGTCGACGCGCAGACGGCGGGATACGCGGGTAGCGGGGCCAGTATAACGAGCCATTTTCTTACCTCTTCCTTTCCCTTAAACCTTGCGGCGCTTGGTCGGACGGCAGCCGTTGTGCGGCTGTGGGGTGGCATCCGTGATCGAGGAAACCTCGAGGCCTGCAGCCTGCAGGGAACGGATGGCGGTCTCGCGGCCGGAGCCCGGACCCTTGACGAAAACGTCAACCTTCTTCATACCGTGGTCCATGGCCTTGCGGGCCGCGTTCTCAGCAGCCATCTGCGCTGCGAACGGGGTGGACTTACGGGAACCCTTGAAGCCAACGTGGCCGGAGGATGCCCAGGAGATGACAGCACCGTGCGGGTCCGTGATGGACACGATGGTGTTGTTGAAGGTGGACTTGATGTATGCGTGGCCAGCGGCCACGTTCTTCTTTACGACGCGACGACCACCACGGCGCGCGCCGGAACGAGTCTTAGGTGGCATGTGTTACTTCTTCTTTCCTGCGATCGTCTTCTTCGGACCCTTGCGCGTACGAGCGTTGGTCTTGGTGCGCTGACCACGAACAGGCAGTCCACGACGGTGGCGGATGCCCTGGTAGCAACCGATTTCAATCTTGCGACGGATGTCAGCCTGAACCTGGCGGCGGAGGTCACCCTCGACCTTCCAGGTAGCTTCGATGACGTCACGCAGCGCCGACAGCTGATCGTCGTCGAGGTTGTCGGTGCGCAGGTCAGGAGAAATGCCGGTCTTTTCCAGCAGCTCCTTGGCACGGGCAGGCCCGATGCCGTAGATGTAGGTGAGAGCAACCTCCATGCGCTTGTTGCGCGGGAGGTCAACACCAGCTAGACGTGCCATATGGCTAGTCCTTTCGGGTTGTTACGATGGTTTTCTCCTCATCCGTCCCCCGCCACGCATACGCTTCGCCCCGGGCCGTGCCGGGGAACTGTGGGCATGCTTAGCAGCGTGGGCTCAGGCCATCGCAGCCTGAGGTAGAAAGGGACGCACCAAGTGCGTCCCGTGGGTGAGGAGGCTTACTGTCTTTACTTGTAGCGGTAGACGATGCGTCCGCGGGTTAGGTCATAAGGAGACAGCTCCACGACAACGCGATCCTCCGGGAGGATGCGGATGTAGTGCTGACGCATCTTGCCCGAAATGTGGGCAAGTACCTTATGCCCGTTGTCGAGCTCGACGCGGAACATTGCGTTGGGCAGGGGTTCGACGATGCGACCCTCAACCTCGATTGCGCCTTCCTTAGCCATAACCTCTACTTTTCTGGTGGGGTTCTTCGCGCCGCGCTTGACGACGCCCCCACCTGCATGTTTGGTGTCTACTGCCTGGTGTCCTCCACAACCACTTTGGCTGCGTACAGACACCAGCTCTAAAGCATACGCTGCGGATACGCGTTTTCCAAATATAAAACCTCCCATCGCCCAAAGGCGCGGGAGGTATGCGAGAGAGTCGGCTACTAGCCGCTGCGGTTCTAGTAGATGAAGACCTTGGAACCCATCGGCACATCATTCCAGTAGCGCACAGCATCCTGGTGGGTCAGGCGTACGCAGCCATTGGACTGGTATGCCGGGGAGCCCTCATGGAAAGCATGGCCGTTATTGGTGAAGTACATGGCGTAGGGCATCGGAGCGTTGCCAAACTCCCAAGAAATCTCGTCTTTGATCTTGCGGTTGATGTAGAACGTACCGGCCGGGGTCTCCTGGCCCGGCATACCGGTGGACATGCCCTGAGCAACATAGGTCACGTTGCCGTTGCCATCCTGCAGCCACGAGCGGCGGCCATCACGATCCACGCAGATACGGGCATCCGCGGGGCACGGGCCAACATCGAAGCGCTGAGCCTGGCGCTCAGCCTCGGCCTTGCGGGCAGCCTCCTCAGCGGCAGCCTTCTCGCGTGCAACCTGCTCAGCGTGAGCGCGCTCTGCAGCTTCGCGAGCCGCACGAATCTCGGCGTTCTTCTGCTCAATGAGGCCCGGGAAGACCAGTTCAATGGCACCGTCGATGACGGGACGCAGGGCATCAGCGGCCTGCGGGTTAACGTTCTGCAGCGTCTCCAGCATCTGGTTGCGGCTGTTCCACGCGTTCTCACGGGTCTGGCCGGCGAACTCATCAATCTGAGACTGAACGTCGGAGGACAGGGAATCAATCGAAGGGACCGTCTGTGCGTTTGCGGCGGGGGCAACCGAGAGAGTGGCGGCTACCAGGCCAATTGCGGTGGCACGGCGTAGGGAACGAGCGCTAACAAAGGAGCGAATCTTAGACATGTGGAGAAGTATAAACCTTCCTCCACGGTTTTCCTACCTGAATGTTGCGTTTTAGTAACGCTGCGTCAGAATTCGAGGACCATTCTCCGTTGCCGCCACGGTGTGCTCCCAGTGGGCAGCCAGCGAACCGTCGAGGGTGACAACGGTCCAGTCGTCGTCAAGCACGGCGTTATCTTCGGTGCCCAGCGCCAGCATAGGTTCAATGGCCAGGACGGAGCCCTCCTGGATGATGGGACCGCGCCCTGCCTTGCCTTCATTGGCCAGGTAGGGGTCTTCGTGCATTTCGTGGCCGATACCGTGGCCGCCGTAGCCGTCAACAATAAACAGGTCAACGCCAAACTTATCCTCGGCGCGGTAGGTGGCCTGCTCGAGGGCTGCGGAGACGTCGGTAAGCCGGTTGCCGGGGACCATAGCCTTGAGGCCTTCGTGCAGGACCCATTCGGTGGCATCAGACAGCGCCTGCGCCTCAGAGCTGAGCTTGCCGACGCCAAACGTCCACGCGCTATCCCCCACCCAGCCGTCGAGCGTGGCACCACAGTCGATGGAGACAAGGTCCCCTTCAGCGAGGACGATCTCCTTGCTGGGTATGCCATGGACAATGATGTCGTTGACTGACGCACAGATAGATCCCGGAAAGCCACCGTAGCCCTTGAAGGTGGGCACGGCACCGGC
Source organism: Corynebacterium sp. MSK004 (assembly GCF_030232515.1). Taxonomy (NCBI): domain Bacteria; kingdom Bacillati; phylum Actinomycetota; class Actinomycetes; order Mycobacteriales; family Corynebacteriaceae; genus Corynebacterium; species Corynebacterium sp. MSK004. The sequence continues at coordinate 331,826 of NZ_JASPKB010000001.1, forward strand.
ATCCCGAATGGTCTGCTCGGCCACGTGGTCGAGCTCGAGCGTGCTCACGCCAACTGCAGCGGCGGCACGCACCGCCTGCAGGGCGCGGCCGACGATTTCGCCAGCCGCCTGCATGGCATCAAGCTCGCCCGGAGTGCGGGCCGGAATCGTTTTAGTGCGTCGACGAAAAGCCATGACAAAAAGACGGGCTACTTGCCCATTGCCTTCAGGGTGCGCTCGTTGATTTCCTCAACGGTTCCTTCAGCCTTGATGGAGATGATGGCATCGCCATAGTGCTCGATGAGCGGGAAGGTCTCCTCGCGGTAGACGCCCAGGCGTGTGCGGATGGTCTCCTCGGTGTCGTCCGCGCGGCCGCGGGCGAGCATGCGCTCGACCACGACGTCCTCGGATACCTCAAAGTTCAGCACGCCGTCGAGCTTCAGGCCCTTGTCGGAGAGGAGCTTCTCAAGAATGTCGGCCTGCTCCACGGTGCGGGGGAAGCCGTCGAGAAGAAAGCCATCCTTGGCGTCATCCTGGTTGAGGCGGTCCTCCACCATGCGGGCGGTGACATCAGTCGGCACCAGCTTGCCGGCGTCGATGTAGGACTTAGCCTCGACGCCGAGCGGGGTGCCCTCACCAATGTTGGCGCGGAAGAGGTCACCGGTGGAGATGTGCGGAACGCCGAGCTTTTCGCTGAGGAGGGCGGCTTGGGTGCCCTTGCCGGCACCGGGAGGGCCAAGGAGTACGTAACGCATTACTTAAGCAGTCCTTCGTAGTTGGATTGTAGGAGCTGGGACTCGATTTGCTTGACCGTGGTCAGGGCCACCGAGACCATAATGAGGATGGCAGTACCGCCGAAGGCGGAAGTGCCGCTGGCACCTGCGCGGCCCACGCCGAGGTCCAGAAGTATATTCGGCAGAACAGCGATGAGCGCCAGGTAGATCGAACCGACGAACAGAAGGCGGTTCATGACGAATCCCAGGTATTCGGCGGTCGGCCGACCCGGGCGGATACCCGGGATAAATCCACCATACTTCTTCATGTTCTCCGCCTGTTCAGCAGGGTCATACTGAACCGAGACATAGAAGTAGGAGAAGAAGATGGTGAGGACGAAGTAGAGGACGATGTACTGCCAGGAGCTCGGTGCCTGCAGGTGCGCAATCACGTTGCGCTGCCACCAGTTATCGGACACGCCCGGAGAGCCGGAGTTGACGATCTGGGTGATAAGCACTGGCATGTAGATCAGCGAGGAAGCGAAGATAACCGGGATAACGCCGGCCTGGTTGACCTTGAGCGGCAGGTAGGTCGACGAACCACCGTACTGGCGACGGCCAACCATACGCTTTGCGTACTGCACCGGAATGCGGCGCTGGCCCTGCTCGATGAAGGTGATGCCCACGACGAGGACGATGAGGCCGGCAACCACCATGGCGAAGACGAGGCCACCGTTGTTCTGCATGATGCTGACACCATCGGTGGGAAGGCGGGTAGCAATACCGGCGAAAATCATCAGCGACATACCGTTACCAATGCCCTTCTCCGTAATCAGCTCACCCATCCACATCACGAGGATGGCGCCGGAGGTCATGGTGATAACGAGCACGACGAGGGTGAAGAAGTTACGGTCCTCCGCCAGGACGCGTACGCCTTGCCCCAAGAGTTGCTCGCGGTCCGCCAGGGCCACAATGCCCGAAGACTGCAGAAGCGCCAGCGCCAGGGTGAGGTAGCGCGTGTACTGCGTCATCTTGGCCTGACCGGACTGCCCCTCCTTCTTCAACTGCTCGAAGTGAGGAATCACCACGGTGAGCAGCTGCACGATAATCGACGCCGTAATGTACGGCATGATGCCGATGGCGAAGATCGACAGCTGCAGCAGCGCGCCACCGGAGAACAGGTTGATCACCGAGTAGAGGTTGCCGGATTCCTCCGTGAGGTCACGAAGGCGGCCGGCGATGGTGGCGTAATCAACGCCCGGCGACGGGATCTGCGCGCCAACGCGGTAGAGGATAATCAACACGAGCGTGAAGATGATCTTCTTACGCAGGTCGGCATCTTTAAAAGCCTGCAAAATGGCGGACACTACTTAATCCTCCTGGCCTACCGCGCTTGTTGTGCGGTTCGAATTCGCCGCGCACGGGGGTGGATCTCATCTGTTCCCAAAAGCTAAGAGCCCTCTTAAGGCATCTCATAGGAACGGTTGAACACTTTTGACCCCATTACCCTACCAGCCTTGGCCACTTTCGCCACATTAACCCCGCACATGGCCGCCCGGAGGTCCCCTTTTTGGTTTCTCCCTTAGCGCTATCCCCGGATTGGGCCTACCATTGCCTGTGTTGTCTGAAGGCAATGTCCTTACAAGATTTCTACGTCTTTTCGACCTCCCCCGAGACGCCCGGGGCGTCTCGGAGTATGGCCGTTCTTTTTCTGCCAGCCAATGAACCGAAAGAAGTATGTAGTTTTATGAGTAAGCGATTCTCTCCAATGACCGTGGCCGAGATTATCGATGCATTCGTCCCCAGCCCCAACCCCTTCCGCTGGGAGGCTTTCGATGGTTCCGCCACCGGCCCAGCCGATGCGCAGTTTACCGTCAAGATCAACAACCTCCAGGGCTTGGCCTATATCGCGACTCACCCAGGGGATGTAGGATTTGCCCGCGCTTATGTCACCGACGGCATCACTGTCGAGGGCGAACACCCGGCGCACCCCTACGGCATCTTCGATGCGCTGCACGCCATGTATGACAAGTTCACCCGCCCGGACGCGAAGACCTTGGCCAGGGTGGCACGCTCCCTGGCCTCGATGGGAGCTTTCCAGATCCAGCCGGTCCCGGAAGTCGAGCGAGCCTCGTGGCTGCGCCGCAAGCTGCACGAAGGATTGTCCAAGCACTCCAAGGAACGCGACGCGGACGTCATCTCCGATCACTACGACGTGGGTAATGACTTCTACGAGCTTTTCCTCGGTGACTCGATGACGTATACCTGCGCCTACTACCCCTCCCCCGACGCCACGCTGGATGAGGCCCAGGAAAACAAGTATCGCCTCATCTTCGACAAGTTGCGGCTCAAGGAGGGTGACCGCCACCTGGACGTCGGCTGCGGCTGGGGCGGCATGGTGCGCTACGCCGCCAAGCGCGGTGTGAAGTCCCTCGGCGTAACCCTCTCCAAGGAGCAGGCTGAGTGGGGCCAGGCCAAGATCAAGGAGGAGGGTCTCGAGGACCTCGCGGAAATCCGCTTCATGGACTATCGCGATGTCACCGAGGAAGGCTTCGACGCTATCTCCGCCATCGGGCTACTCGAGCACATTGGCGTCAAGAACTACCCGGACTTCTTTAGCTTCCTCAACGGCAAGCTCAAGCCGGGTGGATTGATGCTCAACCACTGCATTACCTACCCGGATAATCACAAGACTCCGAAGGGCGGCTTCATTGACCGCTATATCTTCCCCGACGGTGAGCTCTCCGGCTCCGGCACCATTACGAAGTGCATGCAGGATGCCGGCTTCGAGGTTGTCCACACGGAATCCCTGCGCTTCGACTACATGCGCACTCTGCACGATTGGTGCGAGAACCTTAAGGAGACGTGGGAGGAGGCCTGCTCTCTGGTGGGCCTTCCCACCGCGCGCCTGTGGGCCATCTATATGGCCGGCTCCGAGTGGGGCTTCGAGCACAACATCATCAACTTGTACCACTTCTTGGGCGTCAAGCTGGGTGAGGCCGGTTCTCGTTCCGGCGTGCCCGAGCGCCGCTGGTGGGAAGATTCCTGCTTCTAAAGACTTAAGGGAGTTCTATGCTGACTAATCTCATTCGCAATCACCGCAGCGTCGATGCCGTGGAGATCCCGCCGGTGGGCTGGCGGGCGCACAGGCAAGGCGTCGATAAGCTCCTGCGTAGCTTCCGCGCGGTGCCGAAGGATAAGCGCGTACGTCTGGCGAAGAAAACCTCGAACCTTTTCCGCGGGCGCAGCGGCGAGCAGGTGGGGCTCGACGTGTCCGGTCTGGGTGGGGTCATTGAGGTCGATCCGATTGCGCAGACCGCCGAGGTTCAGGGCATGTGCACCTACGAGGACCTTGTGGACGCCACCTTGCCGCACGGTCTTATGCCCTTCGTGGTGCCGCAGCTCAAGACCATTACGCTCGGCGGCGCGGTGACGGGCATGGGCGTGGAGTCCACGAGCTTCCGCGATGGATTGCCGCACGAATCCGTGCTGGAGATGGACATCCTCACCGGTACTGGCGAGATTCTCACGTGCTCGCGCGAGGAGAATGTCGATCTCTTCCGTCTCTTCCCCAACTCCTATGGCTCCTTGGGCTATGCGGTGCGCCTCAAGATTGAGCTGCGCGCGGTGAAGCCTTACGTGGAGCTGAGGGAGGTGCGCTTCCACGACTTTGAGTCCTTGGCACGCGCGCTTGACGACGTCTCCCGCTCCCACTCCTATGACGGCCTCGATGTCCACGGCCTCGATGGCGTGGTCTTCTCTCCGGAGGAATCCTACCTGGTCATGGCCCGTTTCACGGAGGAGGAGGGCCCAACCTCCGACTACACGAGGGAGGAGATTTTCTATCGCAGCCTCCAGCACGCCCGGGGTATTCGCCGCGACCGCCTCACGGTGCGCGATTACATCTGGCGCTGGGATACTGACTGGTTCTGGTGCTCGCGAGCCTTTGGCGCGCAGAACCCGCGGGTGCGCAAGGTGTGGCCGCGGCAGCTGCGGCGCAGCTCTTTCTACTGGAAGCTCGTGCGCCTGGACCGGAAATACGAGCTGGAGTACAACTTCATCAAGAAGCCAAAGGGCCTGCCGCGGGGTGAGCGCGTGGTGCAGGACATCGAGGTCACCCCGGAGAACCTGCCGGAGTTCTTGGACTGGTTCTTTGCGGCCTCCGATATACAGCCGGTGTGGCTGTGCCCGATTAGGCTACGCGAGGGCGTCGAAGCGCTCGTCGGCACTGGCTCTCTCGCGGCTGATTCCCCCGCCCCGTGGCCGCTGTACCCGCTGCGCCCGGACCAAACCTGGGTCAACGTGGGGTTCTGGTCGGGCGTGGAGGGCAATCACGTCGACCCCTCCGCCCCGGGCAACGGCGCCTTCAACCGCGTCATCGAAGCTAAAGTCAGCGAGCTCGGCGGGCATAAGTCGCTGTATTCAGAAGCCTTCTACTCCCCCGAAGAATTTGCCGAGCTCTACGGCGGTGACCTGCCGGAGCGCATTAAAGCGCTCACTGACCCGGACAGCCGCTTCCCCGGCCTCTATGAAAAGACGGTCAACGACGCTTAGCGCGCTGTCTTCTTAGGCAACTGCATCGACGCGATCAAAGCCGTTGGTGGCTAGGGCCTTCATCACGCGGTCCACGGCGGCTTGGTCGGTGTCGGGGTTGTAGGTTTCCAGGAAGACGATGTGCGCGGTGTCATTGCCTTCAAAGCGGATGGTCATGAAATCGTGGCCCAGCTCCTGGGTGGCGAGGGCCAGCTCGCGCTGCACCGCCAGCTCGCCGCTGGGCAGGTTTTCCGTGCTGGTGGCGGACTCTGGCTGGGAGAGCATCTCCTGTGCATCGACGGGACCAGTAACGCCAGCTAGGGGCAGAAGTGCGGCGATGGCGGTTGCCACGATGGAAGATACGGACGACATAACAATCTCCTTAATGCTTACTAAGATTTAACCAAGGGTGATACTACTCTTCTTAGCTCCGCGTGCACAATAGGCATGAAAAATCCCCCTGCCCCGCACGAATGCGGTGGACAGGGGGGAAGAAATCTACTGAGTAGAGATTTACTTGGTGGTGGTGGCGGTGCCGCCAGCAGCCTCGATCTTCTCAACAGCAGACTTGGAGAACTTGTCAGCGGTGACGTTCAACTTAACGTTGATGTCGCCGTTGCCCAGAACCTTGACCGGCTGGTTTTTGCGAACCAGGCCAGCAGCGACGATGTCCGCTACGGTGACGTCGCCACCCTGAGCGAAAGCCTCTGCGAGGTCAGCAACGTTGACTACCTGGTACTCAACGTGGTTCGGGTTCTTGAAGCCCTTGAGCTTCGGCAGACGCATGTGGATCGGCATCTGGCCACCCTCGAAAGCAGCGGAAACCTGCTTGCGAGCACCGGTGCCCTTGGTACCGCGACCAGCGGTCTTACCCTTGGATGCCTCACCGCGGCCGACGCGGGTTTTGGGCTTATTGGAGCCTGCGGACGGGCGCAGGTCGTGGAGCTTGATGATATCAGCCATGGTTTACTCCCCTGCCACTTCTTCGACGGTGACCAGGTGACGCACCTTGTGAACCATGCCGCGAATAATCGGGGTGTCCTGCTTTACAACAGAGTGTCCGATGCGCTTGAGACCAAGAGCCTCAATGTTGGCGCGGTGGTTCGGCTTGGTGCCCACAAGGCCCTTTACCTGAGTAATCTTCAGAGCCATTGCTTATGCCTCCTGACCTGCGCGCTTGCGCAGCATCTGGGCCGGTGCGACCTCCTCGAGGGACTTGCCGCGGCGTGCAGCAACTTCCTCCGGGCGAACCAGCTGCTTGAGGCCGTCCACGGTAGCGCGGACGACGTTGAGAGCGTTGTCGGAGCCCAGGGACTTCGACAAGATGTCCTGCACACCGGCGCACTCAAGCACCGGACGAGCAGCACCACCGGCGATGACACCGGTACCCGGAGCGGCCGGCTTCATCATGACGATGCCAGCTGCGTCGCGACCCTCAACCGGGTGGGTAATGGTGCCGGCAATCATCGGGACGCGGAAGAAGTTCTTGCGAGCCTCTTCTGCACCCTTCTGGATTGCGGCCGGGACTTCCTTGGCCTTGCCGTAGCCGACGCCAACCATGCCCTGGCCGTCGCCAACGACGACGAGAGCGGTGAAGGACATGTTGCGGCCACCCTTAACGGTCTTGGAGACGCGGTTGATGGTCACAACGCGCTCGATGTACTTATCGCGCTCGTTGTCCTGGTGGTTGCGGCGGTCGTTACGACGGCCGTTGTTGCGACCCTTGCGGTCGTTGTTGTTCTCGGCGGAGCGTCCGCCGTCACGCTGTTCACGGTCCGACATTAGGCGTTCCTTCCGTTGATGTTTCCGTATGCCTTAATCATTAGAACTGCAGACCACCTTCACGAGCAGCTTCGGCCAGCGCAGCAACGCGGCCGTGGTACTTGTAGCCTGCACGGTCGAAGACGACCTTCTCGATGCCAGCGGCCTTGGCGCGCTCAGCGATGAGCTGGCCTACCTTGGCAGCCTTGGCCTTCTTATCGCCCTCGAGTGCACGCACGTCGGCTTCCATGGAGGAAGCAGCGGCCAGGGTGTGGCCGGCCAGGTCGTCGATGACCTGAACGTGCATGTGGCGGGAGGAGCGGTGAACGACCAGACGCGGTGCCTCAGGGGTGCCGCGGAGGGTCTTACGGATGCGGAAGTGGCGGCGCGCGCGTGCTTCACGACGACGCGAGGAAATGTCCTTGCCAACCGGGGTGCGCTTTGCGTTTTCAGTGTTAGCCATTGCTTACTTACCCGTCTTTCCGACCTTGCGGCGGATCTGCTCGCCGTCGTAGCGAATACCCTTGCCCTTGTAAGGATCGTCCTTACGCAGGCGGCGGATGTACGCGGCGACCTGTCCAACCAGTTGCTTGTCAATACCAGATACGGAGAGCTTGGTTGCGCCATCCACAGCGAAGGTGATGCCCTCCGGAGCCTTGATGAGGATCGGGTGGGAGTAGCCCAGAGAGAACTCCAGGTCCTTACCCTTCTGCTGGACGCGGTAACCAACACCGAAGATTTCCATCTTCTTGGTGTAGCCCTCGGTCACGCCAACAACGGCATTGTTGACCAGGGAGCGGGCCAGACCGTGCAGTGCGCGGTTCTTGCGGTCGTCGTCCGGACGGGAGACCTTGATCTCATCGTCCTCGACGGCTGCGGTGATCGGCTCCGGCAGCTCAACCTCGAGGGAGCCCTTGGACCCCTTCACGTTGACAACCTGGCCATTGATGGTGATGTCGACGCCCTTCGGGACGGCGATAGGTGCTAGACCGATACGAGACATGTGTCAATCCTCCCTTACCAGACGTAGGCGAGAACTTCTCCGCCTACACCCTTCTCCTGAGCCTGACGGTCGGTAAGCAGACCCTGAGACGTGGAAATGATGGCCACGCCCAGGCCGCCCAGAACCTGCGGCAGTTCGGTGGACTTTGCGTACACACGCAGACCCGGCTTAGACACGCGACGCAGACCCGAGAGGGAACGCTCACGATTGTTGTACTTAAGCTCGAGGGACAGCTCGCGGCCCTCGACGGAGTAGTCAGCGATGTAGCCTTCCTGCTTCAAGATCTCGGCGATGTTCGCCTTGAGCTTGGAGGTCGGCATCGACACGGAATCGTGGTGCGCATTGGATGCATTGCGCACGCGCGACAACATGTCGGCAATAGGATCAGTCATAGTCATATGAGTGACCTGTAACCTTTCTCGTTGCGGTTCCCTTAAAGCTCACCAAAGCGTTTTCCGTGTGATTTCGGGCTACTCACGCTCCCCGCGGTCAATACCGCGAGGCGCTCGCCACCCTTTGATACAGACAACGGTCCGCTGTCTACGGCGAGGGGCCTACAACAAAGTAGATGTGTTCAATTCTTCCGGCTTGGCACATTTGCGCACCTCCAGCGCCATTTTTGCGGCGCGGAGGAGGAAAAATGCAAGTCCGTCGGCTTACTCTACCCGCTGACATGCTGTTTTCCAAAACGCGTTAGCATGGGAAGTCATGAGTGAAGAACAGGACCCCATCCGCACGGCACACCAGTGGCTTGAGGAGGCTGCCGAGCTTGTCGGCGTCGCCCCGGCCGACGCCACCGCCTTGATTAGAGAACTCCTCGATCTGACTAAGGACGTCGCGCATACCCAATCGCGCCCCGCTGCCCCGCTGACGGCGTACCTGGTCGGTTTGGCCTCGAAGGACGTCGACGAGGCCCGCGCCCACATCGCCACGCTCAAGGAGGCCCTCAACCGATGAGCGGGCGCGTCAACGCCACCTTCGCCGTGACCAAGGTGCGCCTCGATGAGCACGGAGAGGTCATCCAGGTCGATACCCGCGGCGATACCGTCGCCGGCGAAGAGCCTTTGGAGATCCGCGTGGGCGGACAAACGCTGACCACCACGATGCGCACGCCTGGCCACGATGTCGAGCTGGCCCACGGTTTTCTTCATTCAGAGGGCCACATCGAGAAGGCCAGCGATGTCACCGAGGCGCGCTACTGCGCCGGTGCCTCAGTGGACGGGCGCAACCCCTATAACTTGCTCGACGTTGAGCTAGCCAACCCCCACGCGATCAGCCTCGCCGATCTCCGCCTGACGACAACCACGTCTGCGTGCGGAGTGTGCGGTACCTCCTCTATCGAGGCGCTAATGAAACAGTCGCGATACCCAATCCCACAGGTGCCGGTGGATCCGGGGGTCGTCGCCAAGCTGCCCGGCGCCTTGAAAGCGGAGCAGAAGCAGTTCCGCAAAACCGGCGGCATCCACGCCGCGGGCGCCTTCACGCTCGAGGGAGAACCCGTCGTTGTACGTGAGGACGTCGGCAGGCACAACGCCGCCGACAAGGTCATCGGCCACCTACTGATGGAAGGAATGCTGCCTGCCAGCGACCTCATTCTGGTGATGAGCTCGCGCGCCAGCTTCGAGCTGGTCAACAAGGCAGCTATGGCCGGCTTCGGCATGCTCGTGGCGGTCTCGGCGGCCTCCTCGCTGGCGGTGGAAACCGCCCGGGAAACCGGCATGGCGCTCGTGGGCTTTGCCCGCGGCGACCGCTTCAACCTCTACTCGGGCGAACTTAGTCGCGGTACGCCTCCGGGCCAGAGTTAAGCCAGGCGTACACGCCGCCAATAAGGAAGCCACCGCCGATGAGGTTTCCCACCCACACGATGGACCAGTTGGCCAACACCGCGCCGAGGGTAAAGCCTTCCGGCAGCGGGCTGGCGCAGAAGAAGGTCAGGGTCATCAGGCAGAAGTTGGCGATAACGTGCTCCAGGCCCAGACCCACGAAACAGGCGATGATCGGCACGATGACGAAGAACTTGGACACCAGGTCCTTGGCAAAGACCGCGCCGACGATAGCCATGTTGACCACGAAGTTGGCCAGCATGGCCTCCACCAGCAGCCCGCCTGGGCCCTTGGTCAGCTTGCCCATCGAGAGGTTGGCAATGAGATGGTTGGGGTCGATTCCGCCCAGCTTGGCCGACATTCCCATAGCTGCGGCAAAGAGAGCAGCACCAACCAGGTTAAACAGCGTCGTGACCACCAGCAGCCACAGGCCCTTGCCCCAGCCCACCTGTTTAGTTACGGCGCCATAGACCATGTACATCATGTTGCCGGTGGCCAGCTCCGCGCCGAGAAGGACGATGGCAAACAGGCCCAAGCCGAACAGGCAGGCAAAGACCAGCGAGCCCATGCCTTCCACATGCTTCTCGACGCCCATCCCCATCACCGCAGCAAACGCCGTACCGATGGCGAGGTACACACCCGCCAGGGTGGAGCGCACGGCAAACCGGCCAAAGGACTCGTCGAGCAACGCAACCTTTTTCTTTACCGCGGCTGCCGAAGCATCATTCAGGGACATTTCTTACCTCACTGGGGGACGCAGACTTCTCAGACGCTCGTAGTCTACTCCCCGTGTGAGACACCATCTGCGCTCAGGGGTGACGACGAGCACCACCGGACGCAGACACAAAAATTCCCCCGGACCTCCTTGACGGAGTGCCGAGGGAATGATTCAAGCGCTACTTTACTTGAACGGGAAGCCGAGCTCGCGCAGGAGCTTGCGGCCCTCCTCGTCGTTGGTAGCGGTGGTCACGACGGTGATGTCCATACCGCGCGGGCGGTCCACCTTGTCGATGTCGATCTCGTAGAACATGGTCTGCTCGGTAAGACCGAAGGTGTAGTTGCCGTGGCCGTCGAACTGCTGGTCGGAGAGACCGCGGAAGTCGCGAATACGCGGCAGCGCGATGGTCAGCAGGCGGTCCAGGAACTCCCACATGCGGTCGCCGCGCAGGGTAACGCGTGCACCGATGGGCATGCCCTCACGGAGCTTGAAGTTAGCGATGGACTTCTTAGCGCGACGCACCTGCGGCTTCTGGCCGGTGATAGCGGTAAGGTCCTCGAGAGCGCCGTTGATCATCTTGGAGTCGCGGGCAGCGTCGCCCACGCCCATGTTGACAACGACCTTGGTGACGCCCGGAATCTGCATCACGTTGTCGTACTTGAACTCGTCGTTCAGAGTCTTCTTGATTTCCTCGCGGTAGCGGGTCTTCAGACGCGGAGTGTAGTTCTCGCTCATGTTAGATGTCCTTCCCGTTGCTACGTGCGATGCGGACCTTCTTGCCGTTTTCGTCGAAACGGTAGCCCACGCGGGTCGGGTTGCCCTCGGAGTCAACGATCGCAACGTTGGACACGTGGATCGGAGCTTCCTGGGTAACGATTCCGCCGGACTCGGCGCCACGCTCGGTAGCGGAGTTAGCAACGTGCTTCTTGACGCGGTTGACGCCCTCAACGAGGACCTTGTCGCGCTTCGGGTATGCCTCGATGACCTTGCCCTTCGCGCCCTTGTCCGGGCCCGAAATGACGATCACCATATCGCCCTTATGAATCTTCATAAGATTAGATCACCTCCGGTGCGAGAGAAACGATCTTCATGAAGCGCTTATCACGAAGTTCGCGAGCAACCGGGCCGAAGATGCGGGTACCGCGCGGCTCATTGTCGCCCTTGAGAATAACTGCGGCGTTTTCATCGAATGCGATGTAGGAGCCGTCCGGGCGACGGGTCTCCTTCTTGGCACGGACGATGACGGCCTTGACGACATCGCCTTCCTTCACGTTGCCACCCGGGGTGGCTTCCTTGACAGTGGCAACGACAACGTCACCAATGCCAGCGAAACGTCGAACGGAGCCGCCGAGAACGCGGATGACGAGGAGCTCTCGTGCACCGGAGTTGTCGGCGACGCGCAGACGCGATTCTTGCTGAATCACTATGGGTCTCCTGACCTGGATTAACGTGCGTCAAGATTTCCGTCCTTGACACACCTGGTCTACTTGCTTGCGTGGCATAGGCTGTGCGACGAACGCGCTGTTCACAGCGGTCGAAGGGTCTCGGTGTGGCGATTCGGAAACGCATCGCGCTGCACCGACCGACCATATGCAACCCATACATTCAAGCATGTCCCCCACTGTTTCCCCAAATCGCGCACCCCACTGTTTCCCCGCCCCCACAGGACTTCCCATCCTCCCAAAACCAAATGTGCAGACCCGGAAGTGCAGAGGTGCAGGTGGGCGTCGTCAAGCGCACGCGCAGTGCTTGGCGACGACGTGCTGTACTTCCAGGTCTGCACTTATGGAATCGGCGGACGGAAGCTCTAGGCCTTCTCCGCTGAAGCGGCGGCGGTTGTAGCCGCAGGTTTCGGCTTCGGGTCCACGGTGAGTAATGCATCCCCGAAGGTGATTTCCGCACCGGTGGTATAGGCCGGGAGGACCGGGCCCGTCTTCTTCGAGTTGGATACCACCACAGGTGTTGTCACCGGGTAATCCGCCGCCTTGATGGCGGCGATATCGAACTCGCAGAGGAGGTCGCCGGCCTTGACCTCGTCGCCCTTGGAGACGTGCGAGGTAAAGTGCTCACCCTTCAGGTTCACGGTGTCAAAGCCGACATGCATGAGGATGTCCACGTTGTTGCCGTCGGCACCTTTTCCGCGCACGGCATAGGCGTGCTTGGAGGGGAAGGTGACGGTGACCTTGCCATCAATCGGGGAGACGAGGCGCCCCTCGCTCGGCTCGATGGCCGCGCCCGCGCCCAGCTTGCCGGCGGCAAACATCGGATCCGAAACCGATTCCAACGCGATGGCCTTTCCGGCCAGCGGGGAGGCCACGCGGTAGGCATTCGGATCAGCGGTGGCGGCAGGAACCGCCCCGCCCACGTCGGCGCTGGCGGTACCGACCTCATCGGGATCGATGGAGCCGTTCTTGGAGATGAGGTAGCGGCCATATACAAAGGCCACACCGAAGGAGAGGATGAGGGAGACGAAGGCGCAGATGAAGAACTGCGTGTAATCCTCCGGGCGCATTGAGACGAAGCCGATGAAGCCGGCGGCGCCGAGGGCGGTAGCTTTGACGTCGAGAAGCGCGATGAGCGTCGAGGCCACTGCGGACGCGCCCATGCCAATGTAGAACGGCCAGCGCAGGCGGAGGTTCACACCGAAGATGGCGGGCTCGGTAATGCCAAAGAGCGCGGAAACGCCCGAGGCGCCCGACAGGCCCTTGAGCTTTTCCGACTTGGTCAGGAAGTAGACCGCCAAGGCCACGCCACCCTGGGCAATGTTGGCCATGGAGGCCACCGCGAAGATGAAGGAACCGCCCTCGTTCCACAGCATCGTCTCAATCGGCGGGAAGGACTGGTGCAGGCCGGTAATGACGATCGGTGAGTAGAACAAACCGAAGATGAAGCCGCCCACTGGGCCGGCGAAGGTGTAAAGGTCGTTGAGCCCAGCGCCAAGCATGTCGCCCGCCGTGCGCAGAATAGGACCAACCGCGATGAAGGTGATAAAGCCCGTCACCAGCAACGTGAGCAACGGGGTGAGCATGAAGTCCACGGTGCCCTTGAGGTGCTTGTGCAGGAATTTCTCAATCGTGGCCAGAATCCACGCGATGACCAGGATCGGCAGGATGGAACCCTGGTAGCCTGCCTGGGCCACATCGAGGCCGAAGATGTTCCAGTAGGACATCTCCCCCGCCTCGATGGTCGCGGCCACCTGATACCCGTTCACCAGGTCCGGCATCACCATGGCCATGGCCATGCCCGCACCGAGGAACTCGTTGCCGCCGAAGCGCTTGGTGGCGGTGAAGCCCACCAGGATAGGCAGGAAGGCAAACGGCGCGGAAGCCAAGAGGTTGATGAGCCCGGCGACATCCGCCATGGCCGGGAACATCTCGATGACGGATTGCTCGCCGAACAGCCCGTTGGCGGTCAGCACATTGTTGAGCGCCATGAGCAGACCGCCGCCGACCAGAATCGGGATGAGCGGCACGAAGATATCCGCGAGGACCTTCACTGCCCGGGAGAACCAATTGCCGGAGTCGGCGGCGATGTCCTTGAGCTTGTCAGTAGAAACTGCGATATCCTTCGAGGTCATCGCGTTGATCTGGTCGAATACGATGTTGACATCGCCCGGACCGACGATGACCTGGAACATGCCCCCGGCCTCAAAGATGCCCTTGAGGTCCGGATCGTTTTCTAGTGCGGCCGTATCGACCTTTTTACTGTCTTTCAGCACCATGCGCAGGCGGGTGGCGCAGTGCGCGAGCGCCACAATGTTGTCTTCGCCGCCGATTGCTTTGAGTGTTCGCGCCGCGACCTGTTTGTGATCCATGTCGGCGTGCCTCCTCGGAGAGTGAGATGAATTAAATAGCTTCACCTCCCATTAGACACGTTACCCAACATAAAACCAATCATTCGGGCGCAAATATAGGAAAATTCACACCCTACCGGGCTTCCCAGCCGCGCCAGCGAGCGTCACCGGCACCAAAGACTGCCGACGCCCCCGCAATCCGCCCATCACCTGCAAAGACCTCCACCGCGCAGCCATCAGCGATAAGCTCCAGTGTTCCTGCTGGACACGGCACGACGCGTTCATCTTCGCCAGACGTGAGCCGCAGCTCTCCCCCGCCGTAAGCTACGAGGAAGGCGGTGGCATCGGAGGCGTCGACAAGCGCATATGTGCCCTCCCCAGCTTGCAGTGTGGCCGCCGAACCGAACCCCTCTCGCGCCGGCTCCGTCGGCGCAGACCCTAGCGACCACAGCGGTGCCTGGCGCAACCAGCCATCCTCCAGCCAGACGCGCCGCGGAAGCGTCAGCGTATGCACCCAGCCCTGGGCGACAGTCGGGGTGTCATCCTGCGCGGGCAGCCCCATCCACCCCAGCATGATGGCCTCGCCATCCTTCTCCACCAGCTGCGGCGCATAGAACTGGTGGCCATAGTCCACCTCGCTGAAACCGCGCTCCACGTGGAAAACCGTGCTCTCAAGCCGGCCCACGAGGTAGCCGCACTGGTCGGAGGAGGCGTAGTGCGTGGCGTTACCGCGCACGGGATCTAAACCTTGTGGGCAGATGACCAGGACGTCCTTGTCCTCCCCCGTGGCGCGGTCCCGCAGCGTGAGCAAATTCGGGCATTCCCACATGTAGCCGCCCGGCACCAGGTCGGGGCTCAGGCCCGGCTCAGCGCCCGAGGTGTCAAAGGTGAGCGCACCCTCAAAGGACCACTGCGCCAAGTCCGTGGAGCGATAGAGCACCACGTGCCCGGTTTCATCCTCCGCCTGGGCGCCGAGCACCATGCGCCAGCCGTCCTTGTCGCGGGTGATCTGGGGATCGCGGTAATGCCCGGTGAAACCTGCGGCGGGCCCGTCGATGAGCGGGTTCGCGGCGTCGTGCTCATAGAAGCCGCCTTCCGGACCGCCGGCATCAACCGCGCGGACACGGTTCTGCGAGGGAATCCGCACGCCATCGCGCTTGAGGTTGCCGGTATAAAACAGCCAGACATCCTCGCCGTCGACCACCGCGCCACCGGAATAACAGCCGTGGGCGTCGTGCTCACGGATGGGATAGAGCGCGTCCGGGAAGTGCCGCCAGGGCTGCGGCTCGCTCAGGGAAGTCACGGCGTGCCCCCAGCCCGTCTGCTTCGGCGCGTGTGGGAAGCAGGGGTCGTGCTGATAGTAAACGTGCAGGTTATCGCCGTCGAAGAAGACCCCGTTTGGATCGTTAAGGCGACCAGACGGCGGGGAGAGATGGAAGTGCGGACGGTAGTTCATGCTCCCGATAGTATGGGCTCTATGGACATTATGGTGTGTGGCGAAGGCCTCGTTGACCTCGTTCCGCGCGGACGCGGGCGGCTGGCAGATCTCACCCCAGCGTTGGGCGGCGGCCCCTTCAACGTGGCGGTCGCGGCGGGTCGTTTGGGCGCAAGCGTGGGTTTTCAATCGCGGCTTTCGCGGGATGCATTCGGGCAGGCGCTCGTGGAGCGCCTACATAAAGAAGGAGTGGATACCTCGCTCGTGCAGCGCGGTGACGAGCCCACAACGCTGGCGGTCTGCAACATCGGGGAGGACGGCTCGGCCACCTACTCCTTCTATACGGAGGGCACGGCGGACCGGCTGGTGGAGCCTGTGCTTGCTGACGTCCCCTGGGCCTGCTTCGGCACCGTCTCCCTCGCCCTGGAGCCGGGCGCATCCCGCTATGCCGCGCTACTTCAGGCGCTTGCGGCGCAGGGCACAAAGGTGGCGCTGGATCCGAACATCCGCCCCTTCTTTGCCACCCCGGCGCACCGCGAGTTTTTGTTGTCCTTGCTGCCGCACGTCACGCTGTTGAAGCTGAGCGAGGAGGAAGTTGAATTCCTCGGTGAGGACGCGCTTTCGCAGGTGCCCGTGGTCGTGACCACGCGTGGCGCCGAAGGTCTGAGCGTGCGCACGGACTCGGTGTCGCTGCAGGTCCCGCCGGTTACGGTGGAGGTGGCGGACACCATCGGCGCGGGCGACACGGTGATGGCCGCGCTCTTAAGACAGTTGGTGGAGCGGGACATTAGCGCTTTGAGCGTCGAGGAGTGGCAGGAGATCCTGCACTTTGCGGCGACGGCCGCAGCCATTACTGTTTCCCGCACGGGCGCGCAGCCGCCCACGCTTTCTGAGGTGGAGGAACTACTATGAGCTATCCCCTGCGCACGACCGGGCTCCACGGCCTGCTCTTCCTCGTGGTGACGGTGTCCTTCATTTTGCCCGTCGTCTTCGGCACGGGCGCGCTTCTGCCGGTGCCAGCTGCGGTGGTGCTGTCGGTGCTGTTGGGAGGCGCCGCGCTTGTCGACGCCTCCTACCACGCCTTCTCCCCCGCCCAGCGCCCCACCCGGGGGCTGCGCGCTATCTCCGCGCTGGGCGCGGTTGCGCTCATCGCGGGCTGGCTGGTGTGGCTCAAGGTCTTTCGCACCGTCGACCTGGCCAGCGCCGCGCCCTACCGTATCGGCACGTTTCTTCTCGCGGTGGGCGCGGTACTTAGCGTCTTTAGCATCGCTATCGCGCTCACGCACCGGCGGGTGCGCTAAAGAATGTCTGCCGGTATGTAGGGCATGCGCAGCGTGCCCATCGGGACACTCACATCGCTTTGCCAGAATCCGCTCGTGGCATCGATCGGCAAGGTGACCTTCATGCCTTCGTAGCCGTCCCACAAATCCCCCCTGCCGACTATTCCGATGCATTCCTGGTTTGCACGAACCTCCACCTCACCCGGCCTGCCGCTCATGCTGCCGCTCAACGTGGTGGGTGCGTCCAAGACCAGGACCCACACCTCTTCCGAGGCATACTCGGGCAAGACGATGCCGGGCTCTCCACCGTCGAGGTCGCCTGCTTTTGCCTTGTGTACGGTACCCGACACGGTAGACGGGACATCGGCAGGATTGCCCTCGCTACGGACGCGGTCCTTCCGGTACACGCACTTCTCAATGCCGCTGGCGGCGGAGGTGCCCGCGCCGCCTTTACCTACGTCCTGTGCGTTGGACGTCTTCGCGCCTTCAGCCGCGCCAGAATCAGCGGCGCCAGGTGTATAGCCGGCTGGCAGCGTCGGGTTCGGGCCGGCCGCTTCGATGCTCGGTTGTGGCTGCCCGTCCGAATCCGGCTCGGCCTGCGTCGTTGAAACGTCGCCAGTGGATTCCACCGCCGGAGCATCGGCAGCAACAGGAGCAGGCTCCTCCGCGGTGCAACCGACGAGGGCTGCCACAGAGGAAGCGCAGACAAGGGTATGCAGAGAGCGAGAGAACGCGGACATAGAGAGTTTGGCCTTTCAGGAGATGAACGGCCTTACCCTAACACGTTCCCGCAGCTTAAACCGTAGAACTGTAGACCGCTCCCCTGACAGGCTGTTGTCTGTGGCGTGCCGGATGCGGAAGTGAAAAGCGCATAAAAATGGCCCCCACGTAAACCGTGGGGGCCATTGATATCGAGGAGGGCTAGATTTTACTTAGCCTTCTCCACGATCTCGACGAGACGGAAGTGCTTGTCCTTGGACAGCGGGCGAGTCTCGGCGATGAGAACGCGATCGCCGATGCCGGCGGTCTCGTTCTCGTCGTGCGCCTTAACCTTCTTGTTAGTGCGCATAATCTTGCCGTAGAGGGCGTGCTGCTTGCGGTCCTCGAGCTCGACAACGATGGTCTTGTCCATCTTGTCGGAGACAACGATGCCGGTGCGGGTCTTGCGAGCGCCCTTTTCCTTCTTAGTGTTCACGTTTGCCTCACTCATGATTAAGCCTCAGCTCCCGGAGCAACGGACAGGCCCAGCTCGCGCTCGCGCAGAACGGTGTAGATGCGGGCGATGTCGCGCTTAACCGTGCCGATGCGGCGGTTGTTGGTCAGCTGGCCAGTGGCCTTCTGGAAACGAAGGTTGAAGAGCTCTTCCTTCGCATCCTTCAGACGGGTCTCCAGCTCAGCGTTGTCGAGCTCACGGAACTCGTGGGCGGGGGTACCGGTAGCCATTAGAACTGGTCCTCCTTCTTGATGATGCGGACCTTGCACGGAAGCTTCTGGCCAGCGCGGCGCAGGGCCTCGATGGCAACTTCGTCGTTCGGGTAGGTCATCTCGAAGAGGATGCGGCCCGGCTTAACGTTGGCAACCCACTTCTCGACGGGACCCTTACCGGAACCCATACGCACGCCGAGCGGCTTCTGGGTCAGGGGGCGGTCCGGGAAGATGTTGATCCACACCTTGCCACCGCGCTTAACGTGGCGGTTGATGGCAATACGTGCGGCCTCAATCTGGCGGTTGGTGATGTACGCCGGCTCGAGAGCCTGGATGGCGTAGTCACCGAAGTTGATGCGGTTACCGCCCTTGGACACACCCGAGCGGGTCGGGCGGTGCTGGCGACGGTACTTGACGCGCTTAGGAATCAGCATGGATTAGCCCTCCTGCTTCTGCTGTGCGCGCTGACGACGCTGGCCACCACGGCGCGAGCGACCGTTACGGTCACCGCGGCCACGGCCCTGCGCCGGAGCGTTCAGTTCGGACTCGCGCACGCCACCGACAACGTCACCCTTGTAGATCCACACCTTGATGCCGATGCGGCCGAAGGTGGTGTGGGCCTCTGCGGTGCCGTAGTCGATTTCGGCGCGAAGAGTGTGCAGCGGAACGCGACCCTCGTGGTAGCGCTCAACGCGAGACATTTCTGCACCGCCCAGGCGGCCGGACAGCAGAATCTTGATGCCCTTGACCTGCGGCTGGCGCATAGCGGACTGGATAGCCTTGCGCATTGCACGACGGAATGCGACACGGTTAACCAGCTGCTCCGCGATGGACTGCGCAACCAGGGTTGCGTTGGCGTCGACCTGCTTGACCTCTAGAATGTTGAGGGCAACCATCTTGCCGGTGAGCTTCTCCAGCTCGCGGCGGATGCGGTCAGCCTCAGCGCCGCGACGGCCAATCACGATGCCCGGGCGGGCGGTGTGAATGTCCACGCGGACGCGGTCGCGGGTGCGCTCGATGACGACGTCGGCAATGCCGGCGCGGTCGAGGCCCTTCTCCAAGTACTCGCGGATCTTGATGTCTTCGGCTACGTAGTTTGCGTAGTCCTTATCGGCGTACCAGTGGGTCTTCCAGTCGGAAGTGATGCCCAAACGTAGGCCGTGAGGATGGATCTTCTGGCCCATTACTTGGCCCCTTCCTTCTGGCTCTCGACAACCACGGTGATGTGGCTGGTGCGCTTACGAATCATGAATGCGCGGCCCTGTGCGCGCGGCTGGAAACGACGCATGGTCGGACCCTCGTTGGCGTATGCCTCGGAGATGACCAGGGTGCGCGGATCCAGGCCGAAGTTATTCTCAGCGTTGGCAGCTGCGGATGCAACGACCTTGGCAACCGGCTCAGCGGCGCCCTGCGGAGCGTACTTCAGGATTGCAAGTGCCTCGGCTACGGACTTACCGCGGACCAAGTCGATGACGCGGCGTGCCTTCATCGGGGTAACGCGGACGTAGCGAGCCGTTGCGGATGCGGAGGTGATGGTGTCACTCATCGCTTATCGACGTCCCTTCTTGTCGTCCTTGACGTGACCCTTAAAGGTCTTGGTGGGTGCGAACTCACCGAGCTTGTGACCAACCATGGAGTCCTCGACGAACACCGGCACATGCTTGCGGCCGTCGTGGACGGCGAAGGTGTGACCGATGAAATCGGGCAGGATGGTGGAGCGGCGAGACCAGGTCTTGATGACCTGCTTGGTGCCGGCCTCGTTCTGAGCATCAACCTTGTTGAGGAGGTGCTCATCGACGAACGGGCCCTTCTTAAGGCTGCGTGGCATTGTTTACCTCCTCTTAGCGCTTCTTGTTCGGGCGACGACGGCGCACGATCATGTTGTTCGAGTAACGGTTCGGGTTGCGGGTGCGGCCTTCCTTGTGGCCCCACGGCGACACCGGGTGGCGACCACCCGAGGTCTTACCCTCACCACCACCGTGCGGGTGGTCGACCGGGTTCATAACGACACCGCGGACGGTCGGGCGGACGCCCTTCCAGCGCATACGGCCGGCCTTGCCCCAGCGGATGTTCATCTGGTCAGCGTTGCCAACCTCACCGACGGTGGCGCGGCAACGGATGTCGACGCGACGGATCTCGGAGGACGGCATACGCAGGATGGCGTACTTGCCTTCCTTACCCAGCAGCTGGATGGAAGCACCAGCGGAGCGGGCCAGCTTAGCGCCAGCGCCCGGCTTGAGCTCCACAGCGTGGATGGTGGTACCGGTCGGGATGTTGCGCAGCGGCAGGTTGTTGCCAACCTTGATATCTGCGTTCGCACCAGCCTCAACGATGGCACCCTGCTTCAGGCCCTTCGGGGCGATGATGTAGCGCTTCTCGCCGTCTGCGTAGTGCAGGAGGGCGATGTTAGCGGTACGGTTCGGGTCGTACTCAATGTGAGCGACCTTTGCAGGGATGCCGTCCTTGTCGGTACGACGGAAGTCGATGAGACGGTAACGGCGCTTGTGGCCACCGCCGATGTGGCGGGTGGTGATGCGGCCGTAGTTGTTACGACCACCAGTCTTGCTCAGCGGGCGCAGCAGGGACTTCTCCGGGGTCGAGCGAGTGATTTCCTCGAACTCGGACACGGAGGATGCGCGGCGACCCGGAGTTGTCGGCTTGTACTTACGAATAGCCATAATTCTTCCTTTTCCTTTCGGCTCTTCGGTGGGGCTTAAGCGCCTGCGCCGAAGACGTCGATGGAGTCGCTGCCTTCACGGAGCGTCACGTAGGCGCGCTTGGTGGACTTACGCTGACCGAAACCGGTGCGGGTGCGCTTGCGCTTACCTGCACGGTTCACGGTGTTCACGGAAGCAACCTGCACGCCGAAGATCTGCTCGACGGCATCTTTAATCTGGGTCTTGTTGGAGTCCGTGGAGACGTAGAACGTGTACACGTTCTGCTCCATGAGGCCGTAGGACTTCTCGGACACAACCGGTGCGATGATGACGTCGCGCGGGTTAGCGAGCTTAGCCATTACTTCTCCTCCTTAGCTTCCTCGGCAGCGCCGGTAGCGCGCTCGACGAAGGTGTGCAGAGCCTCAACGGAGAACACAACGTCGTCCGAGTAGAGGACGTCGTAGGTGTTCAGCTGGCCGGCGTCCAGGATCTGGACGTTCGGCAGGTTGTTGGCGCTGCGGCGAGCATTGATGTCCTCGCGGCCGATGACCAGAAGAACGTTCTTGCGGTCGGTGAGGCGCTCGATGAAGGCCTTGGCCTGCTTGGTGGACGGGGTCTGGCCCGGGACGAGCTCCTCGATGACGTGGATGCGCTCGTTACGTGCACGGTCAGACAGTGCGCCGTAGAGAGCAGCCTTGATCATGCGCTTCGGGGTGCGCTGGGAGTAGTCACGCGGGACCGGGCCATGCACGGTGCCGCCGCCGGTGTAGTGCGGAGCACGGATGGAACCCTGGCGGGCGCGGCCGGTGCCCTTCTGGCGGAACGGCTTGCGACCACCACCGCGGACCTCGCCGCGGGTCTTGGTCTTGTGGGTACCCTGACGAGCGGCGGCGAGCTGTGCGTTGACAACCTGGTGCATCAGAGCAATGGATGCCTCGGTGTCAAAGAGCTCGGCCGGCAACTCAACGGTGCCGTTGGTCTTACCGTCAGCGGTCTGGACGTCTAGCTTGAGGTTGCTCATGCGTGTGCACCGCCCTTCACTGCGGTCTTAACGGTGACGAGGCCACCGCGCGCACCCGGGATAGCACCCTTGATGAGCAGCAGGTTGGACTCGGCATCAATCTTCTGAATCTTCAGGTTCTGGGTGGTCACGCGGTCCTGGCCCATGCGGCCAGCCATGCGCTTACCCTTGAAGACGCGGCCCGGGAACGAAGCGCCACCGATGCCACCAACGCGGCGGTGAGCAGCCTGGTTACCGTGGGCAGCGCCCTGGCCTGCGAAGCCGTGGCGCTTCATGGCGCCGGCGTAGCCGTGACCCTTGGTGGTGCCGGTGACGTCAACGAAGGTCACGCCCTCGAAGATGTCCACCTTGACCTCCTGACCGACCTCGTATGCGGAGGTATCGTCCATGCGGATCTCAGCGACGTAGCGGCGCGGGGTCACGCCAGCCTTCTTGAAGTGACCAGCGGCCGGCTTGTTGGCCTTGCGCGGGTCCTTCTCGCCGAAGGCAATCTGGATGGCGTTGTAGCCATCGGTTTCCTTGGTACGGATCTGGGTAACCACGCACGGGCCAGCCTCGACAACGGTCACCGGCACAACGCGGTTCTCCTCGTCGAAGACCTGGGTCATGCCGAGCTTGGTGCCCAGAATTCCCTTGATCTCGTTTTCACTCATTGTTTGTTCTCCACCAAATACGTTGTGTCGATCGCTTACTGAATATTCACGTCGACGCTTGCCGGAAGGTCGATGCGCATCAGGGCGTCAACGGTCTTCGGGGTCGGGTCGAGAATGTCGATGAGGCGCTTGTGAGTGCGCATCTCGAAGTGCTCGCGAGAGTCCTTGTACTTGTGCGGAGAACGAATAACGGCGTATACGTTCTTCTCGGTTGGGAGCGGCACCGGGCCGACAACACGAGCACCCGTACGGGTAACGGTCTCGACGATCTTCTTAGCAGAAGCGTCGATGGCCTCGTGGTCGTAGGCCTTCAGCCGAATGCGGATTTTTTGTCCCGCCACGCTTATCCTCTTCCTCGCTTCCCCACTTTCACATACCCGGCCTATCCGGGGCGTGAAGCGGTGGGAAATTGCTTCTCGATTTCTCTATAACGTTGTCCGGGCTGGAAGCCATGGCTCAACGCCAGTTGTCTGACTGTCATGACGACCACGAGAGTGACTTAAGGCAAAGCCCAGAGTGCAGTGCTCGTGACGGGGTACAAGACCCGTAGTCAAAGTAAATAGGAAGAAGACTGGGGCGTTAGATCACTATCGATCCGCAACCAAAGTCTTATTCATATACTGCCGCTGTTTATTTGCCATGCCCCTTCTCCGGTCCATCTTCTCGGGGGTGTCTCTGCTCAAGCGCGGACCTAGCCCGATCGGATGACCTTCGCGTGCAGCTCTGAAACGAACTCCACAACAAAGGTGTCATGTTCGCCTTACCAGCAACAACGCCCTACAAGCTTGCGCCTGCGGCTACGTTGCTGTGTTAAAGCAACCCCTGTATTTAAGCACGTAACCTCGCGTTTTCCAAACTCCTGCCGAAACAGTGGGTAACATCACGTTTTGGCCAAAGATTTCCTTCTCGCCGCCCCGCGTTCTGCATTCGGCGATAAGCTCGTGACGTAGGTACCAACTACACAACGAAAAGGATTGAGCATGGCTGAGAACACCACCCCCAAGGACGTTGCCGAGCAGAACACTCAGGCTGGCGACGCCACCCCGGCACCCGCACCGGAGCGCAACAAGAACCTGGAGACCGACTTCGGCACCACCCGCATCGATGACGTCGTCGTGTCCAAGATCGCCGGAATCGCCGCCCGCGAGGTCTCCGGTGTCGCTGCCCTCGGTGGCGGCGGCGCCCGCATGATGGGTTCCATCCGCGAATCCTTCGGTGCTTCCGAGGACGTGCGCCAGGGCGTCACCGTCGAGGTGAACAACGGCACCGCTTCCATTGATATCGCCATCATCGCCGAGTACGGCGTGGCCATCCACGAGCTCGCCGAGGCCATCCGCCGCAACATCATGAACGCGGTCGAGCGCATGACCGGCCTGAGCGTAGACCGCGTTGATGTCGTCGTCCACGACGTCAAGCTGCCGAAGGAAGAGCAGGATTCCACCGAGTCAGCCCCGGCGGTTACCCAGGGCCAGGCATAACGTGGCCCCTGCCGAGCTGACCCTCTCCATCGCGCAGTCCATAGTGGCGGCGGTGACGGATCTGAGGGGCGTCGCCAAGCTCTCGCCCGGCCGGTTCGGGGAGGTCGCGCTGCTCTTTCCCGGCGAGCGCGTGCATGGCATCCGCCGCCCCACCCCGCAGGATGACACGCACCTGGAGCTGCGCGTCGTCGTTGATGTCAGCGCCGGCGTTCCGCTCGCCGAGCTTGGCGCCGTCACTCGCACCACCGTCCGCAACACCTGGCCCGCGGCGCGCCGCGTGGACGTTGTCTTCGACGACGCGGTGTAGAGGAACCGACACACAGAACTAAAGGAAAACCATGAAGAACTACACCTCCCTCGGCGTGATTGCCGGCTTGGTTCTGGCCTTTTTCATCTACCTCGGCGTGTGGTACGTCGCGCTGGCGGTGCTGCTCGCCGCGGTCGGCGGCGTCATCGGCGCGCATTTCGACGGCCGCATTGACCTCACCGCGGTGTGGAAGGGCGTGGTCGGCCAGGATAGAGGCCGAGGCTAGTGAGCACCGATTCCACTGGGGTCGCCCTCGGCGGGCAGACCCGCTTTTCCCTGCGTGCGATGGAAAAGGTCATCAGCGCCGCCATCGCGAGTGTGCCGGGAACCGCGGCTGTCGATGCTAAGTTAGCCGGCCTCGCCGGCCGCGCCTTTCCGCGTGTGATGGCGCAGATGGACCCGGATACGCAAATGGTGGCGGTCGACGTCGACATCGCTGTGTACTGGCCCTCCCCCGTCACCGCAGTGGCGAAGGCCGTCCGCACGACGATTCGGGAAGCCGTCCGCGATTTCACGGGCTTTCGTACCACCCGCGTCAACGTGACGGTCGCCGGCGCGGTCGCGGGCGAGCGCACGACCGCACTGGCGGTCGACACCCGCGCGCCGCTAACCCCGCAGATTCCCGCGATCGTTCCGGAACGTGCCTTGAAGCCGGTAGAGGTCTCACCGCACGCAAAGGTTCGCCAGGTTGCGGTTCCTTCACCGGTGTCGGTGCGTGCGGTGGCGGTGCCGGAGGCGGTGAAGGTGAGGGGCGTCGGCAAGCAGGCGGACGTTGAGGTGCGCACGGAAGGTTTCGGCCCTGGCGAGCACCGCTACGACGAGCTGCGCCCCGTTCGCACAGCCCCGCCGCAGCCGCTGCGCACTGTCGCTGCCCCTGCACCCGTGGCGGTCCGTTCCGTACCGGCTCCGCGGGAATTCGCGCTGCGCCGCGTTGAGGCGCCCCGCCCCGTCCAGCCGCGGCGGGTTCAGGTACCGCACGCTGCTCCCCTGCGCACCCCGCACGCCGAGCCGCTCCAGCTACGCCCCATTGAGATTCGGCCTTCCGCCGAGTTCACACGCCGGGTCGACATTCCACGGCCGACGCCGCTGCGTGCCATCACTATCCGCGAAGGAGTCCATCATGAGTGAGAGCTCCCTTCCCGTTGGCTTTGGCCAGCGCCCGAAGGCATCCCCGCCGGCGCGCGGGTGGACCATCATCGTCGGCATTCTGCTGCTCGCCGCGGCCGTCGTCGCGGGGCGCGAAGCCTGGGTCGTGGGTGCCAAGGAGGGCGGTGTCTCGTGGCTACAGCCATTCATCGACGTGATGTCCACGCCGACTGTCGACACCTGGATGCTGATAGCCGGGGGCGTCGCCATCGTTGTCGGGTTGATTCTGCTGTGGGCGGCGTGCGCGCCGCGCAAGGCCCTGCACGTGCAGATCGGTTCCGACGAGGCGTCGATGTGGCTGCGCGCGGTGGACATTGCCCGCGTGGCGTCGGCAACGGCGCGTCGGGTGCCGGGAACCGTGGCGGCGCGGAGTCGGGCGAAGATTTCACAAGGCCGCTCTCAGATCACGGTGACTGCGACGGGCGATACTGACGACGCCCAGCTCAAGGGCCGCGTCACTGAAGCCGTAACGGCGGCGCTTGCGGCGATTACTCCGCCCCCGGAGATCACCGTGGTGATTGAGAATGATGAGGAGGAGGTTGCCAATGTCTAAGACGCTCGCGGGTATAGACCGCACGATTCTCGCTGTCTTGGGGCTCCTGCTCATTGCGTTGGGCGCGTGGCCGATCCTTATACACTTCGAGGTCCCCTTCGCCACATATTTGGCGTCCTGGGTGGACCACGATACGTGGGCTGGTTTGCCGGAACAGTCATGGTGGCCGTATGCGCTGTGCTTGGCGACGATCATCTGCAGCCTCGCCGGCCTGTGGCTCGTCATTAGCAACCTGCGGCACCATCGGTTTAACGCGGTGCCCTCGGATGCCTCCGATGAGGAAGGCGCGATTAAAACGGAGATGTCTGCGATTGCGGGTGCGGTGGCGGATACCCTCGCGGCGGTAGAGGGCGTTGAGAAGGTTTCGCGGCTCGTGGCCTATGACCGCTCGCGGCCGACGCTGCAGTATGAAGTGTTGGCGGATCCTGATACGCCCTTGCTGCGTATCAAGGACGCCATTGAGGTTAATGACAGTGACTTCCGCGCGGCGTTCCCTGGGATGGATGTGGATACGCGGTACAAGGTCCACTTCACGAAGGTCCAGTCCGCCTAAGCACAGCACGCACGTTGCGCCTTTAAGCCCCTCACCTGAGGGGCTTTTCTCGTTCCGTCCCTCCCCACAGCTGCCGTTCCCCCCAACCAATCCCTTTCCCTGCCCTTAGTCGGCGTTAACCCCGCCTCTGAGCAGGAATTTTGCCCGTTCCGGTTGCGGGGCCCAGGGTGCTGTTTTAGTCTCTGTGCTCATGGGGGATATTGAAACCTACATCCGCCTTCGCAATTCGGGGATTGCGTTGGTGGAAAACATTCCTGGCTCACCCGATGAGCTCCGCGCGCTCGGAGCCTCTGCTTCCGATGCCGCCGAACTAGCAAGTCTTAACCAGGTGTACTTCGGT
Source organism: Corynebacterium sp. MSK004 (assembly GCF_030232515.1). NCBI lineage: Bacteria > Bacillati > Actinomycetota > Actinomycetes > Mycobacteriales > Corynebacteriaceae > Corynebacterium > Corynebacterium sp. MSK004. The sequence goes on from NZ_JASPKB010000001.1 coordinate 358,997, forward strand.
CCCACCCGCTTTAGCGGTAAACAACGCAAAGCCCGTACCGCAGCCCTTCAACAACGCCACAGCCTCGGCACCCTCACACTGATCGAGTCCTACACCGCAAAAGTCAAGAAAACCCTCGACGCCTGGAACCTGCGAGTCAAACTCGCAGGAACACCCGCACACCGCATCCCCACCGTCGCCGCCACACGCCTGAAAGAACTACGTTCCAAGCGCATAGCCAAACCAGGCGTGCGCATCACCTACCGTGCACAAGGCCCCAACACGCTCTCCATTACTGACGACGCCACCACCATCGCCAGCATGCGCGGCGTACTCGAATCCACCAACACCACCGACCTGCTTCAAGCCGCCAACGACATCTTCTTCAAAGAAGCAGGCGGTTCTAAACCTGCGGTGCGCACCCAAGTCATCGTCACCCTCAACGAGCTCGACCAAATCATCAACGGCGACGGGGACGACATCGAACTCAACCTCACTAACGGCGGGCGCATGACCGGAGCAGAATTCCTCACCCACAAATTTGCCGAGATTGGGTATGCCACCATCGTGCACCCTCTTGAAGGACCCATCGACACCTGGCGGCTAGAGCGTGGAGCAAACTTCAAACAACGCCTTACCCTGCACGCTGAATTCCACACATGTTCTAGACCAGGCTGTAACAAGCCCGCTGATTACTGCCAAGTCCATCACCTCATCCCCTGGCAGGCGGGAGGCTACACCAACATCAAGAACCTGACCTTCCTGTGCGCCTACCACAACGGGATCAATGATGATGACCCACAAAGGCCTACCGGGCGTGGCTACATGTACCGGCTCAACACCGGGGTCAGCTTCATCCCACCCTGGGGAACACCAATCACCGCAATGCCCGAATACCAAGAAGCAGTAGCCAGGCTCAACGCCGAACAAGCAGGACAACCACCAGAGGAACCACCCGACAGCAGCTAACACCCTCAGCCACCACACGCAGCAACGGCAGAAAGGAAACAGCTAACCACCAGTGACAACACTGCCACCCGCGGACCACATCAAGGCACGCGGGCATATCGGCGATCCTTGAGCACGATTCACGCGCTTCCCGCCGGGAGTTAAGCCCTTAAAGGGCCAAACCCGCCAACCGGATAAAGGTTAACGGGCACATCGGTGATCCCTAGTCGCAATCCATGTCGAGACTCCCACACACGCGGACTACTCGGAGGAGCTCCACGGCTCAGACTCCGCGAGGATGAGTTCCTTTATGGTGCCGAACGTGTGCATGGTGCCGCGTGAGAGGTGGACACGGAAAGGTTTTCCGACTTCGCCCTCCTCGATGCGGTGCCAGGAGAAGTCAGTGCGGACGAGCTCTCGATTCTTACGCTCGATGATGTGCAGGCCGTGGTCGAGGAGGATTGTTTCAGCGTCGGTGCGGATGAACCACACGCGGTCCCCCACGCTTCGGCGCTTGAGGCCTGACAGGGCTCGATGATCCTCGCGCAGGCGGGTGACGGACTCGACAACACCGAAGCGGTGCTCAAATCCCTCGGCATCAGTTATGACGAGCGGCCGGCCTGGACCGACAGGGCGCAACGCAGAAACCCGCCAAGCCACCGGCTGCCCGAGCTGGCCTTCCTTAGAGACCGGTCGCACAACCGCCACGCAATCGGACGGGGAAGTGGGCTCGATGTTCGCCCGGTCTTGAGTCGGGGCTGGTGCGGTGGACGGCTGCGTCGAGGTGGATGCGGTAGGCGCCTGAGGAACCAACGTCACCCGGTGCGTCGGCGTGATGACGAGCCAGAGACCTTCGGTGACCAAGTTGGCGTCGAGAGGCACAAGCGGTAGGTGGACGGCGGCCATGGACTCCAAGCGGGCCGTGAGGTCGTCGTCAGGCACGCCCCACCCGTACCCTTCAGCCGCCAGCATGCCAAACAGGGTTCCCAGGGGAAGATCCGGCTGACCTTCCCACGCAGCGCGCAAGGCGGCGAGGGTGCGGTCAATGCGGGTTGGGTCAAACATGATACTTAAGCCTAGTAGGCCCGCGATCACCAAAGCCGCCCAACCCCAACAGGGATTGAGCGGCTTTCAGACCTGCTAATCAGGAAAGGCCTTTAGCCTTAGCGAGAATTAGTCGAGGATCTTGGTAACGCGGCCAGCGCCGACGGTGCGGGAGCCCTCGCGGATAGCGAAGCGCAGGCCCTCGTCCATAGCGACCGGCTGGATGAGCTCTACGGACATCTCAACGTTGTCGCCCGGCATAACCATCTCGGTGCCCTCAGGCAGCTTGATGACGCCGGTAACGTCGGTGGTGCGGAAGTAGAACTGCGGACGGTAGTTGTCCATGAACGGGGTGTGGCGGCCGCCCTCTTCCTTCTTCAGGACGTAGACGGAACCCTCGAACTTGGTGTGCGGGGTGTAAGCGCCCGGCTTGATGACAACCTGGCCACGCTCGACGTCCTCACGCTTGGTACCACGCAGAAGCAGACCACAGTTGTCGCCAGCCTCGGTGTAGTCCATCATCTTGCGGAACATCTCGATACCGGTAACGGTGGTGTTGGTAGCCTTGTCGCGGATACCGATGATCTCAACGTCCTCGTTGACGTTCAGGGAACCACGCTCAACACGGCCGGTAACAACGGTACCGCGGCCGGTAATGGTGAAGATGTCCTCGATCGGCATCAGGAACGGCTTGTCCAGCTCGCGCTCCGGATCCGGGATGGAGTCATCGCAAGCCTGCATCAGGTCAACGATGGACTGTGCCCACTTCTCGTCACCCTCGAGAGCCTTGAGAGCGGAGATGTGAACGATCGGAGCTTCCTCGTCGTAGTCCTGCTCGGCGAGCAGCTCGCGGATCTCCATCTCGACGAGCTCGATGATTTCCTCATCGTCAACCATGTCGCACTTGTTCAGTGCAACGAGGATGTACGGAACGCCAACCTGGCGAGCGAGGAGCACGTGCTCACGGGTCTGCGGCATCGGGCCATCGGTTGCAGCAACAACCAGGATGGCACCGTCCATCTGAGCAGCGCCGGTAATCATGTTCTTGATGTAGTCGGCGTGGCCCGGGGCGTCCACGTGTGCGTAGTGGCGCTTCGGGGTGGAGTACTCAACGTGGGAGATGTTGATGGTAATACCGCGCTCCTTCTCCTCAGGAGCCTTGTCGATCATGTCGAAGGCGAAAGCGGTGTTCTCCTCCGGGTAAGCGTCAGCCAGAACCTTGGTGATCGCTGCGGTGGTGGTGGTCTTGCCGTGGTCGACGTGTCCGATGGTGCCGATGTTCACATGCGGCTTCGTACGCTCGAACTTCTCCTTTGCCACTGTTTGTCCTCCTGGACTCTATGGCGGCTACGTATTTCGCAGCCACGTGGTTTGTATTGCCATTGGCACTTCGAGCCGAAGCTCATAAGCGCTAATGACGCTTTCTTACGTGCCAGTTACACGATCCTAGATTTATGCCGCAGTTTTTTCAAACTGCCCAAATAGGAGGTAACCCCGCCCATCAGGTGCGGACGTTGACCCTCGACAAGAATCAATTTAAAGGATCCTGGGAGGGTAACGGCCGGCTCAACGCGCAAAATCTTTACGCACTCAGCGGACCGCTACCTCCCCAGCGCTGGGGCTGGTGCCTACTGGCGAAGACTACCAGCCCCACAAGGTAGGGAGTCCATCGGACCCCCTTAAACCTTAGGCCTTGGCGCCGGTGCGCTCCTCGATGATGGCCTGTGCCACGGAGGACGGAACCTCAGCGTAGGAATCGAAGACCATGGTGAAGTTTGCACGGCCTGCGGTGGAAGAACGCAGGTCACCGATGTAGCCGAACATCTCGGACAGCGGAACCTTAGCCTTAACCACCTTCGCGCCGGAGCGATCCTCCATGGCGAAGACCTGGCCACGACGGGAGGAGATGTCACCGTTGACGGTGCCCATGTACTCCTCCGGGGTGACGACCTCAACGGCCATGATCGGCTCGAGCAGAACCGGCTTAGCCTTGGCGACGGCCTCCTTGAGGACCTGAGAACCGGCCAGCTTGAAGGCCATCTCAGAGGAGTCCACGTCGTGGTAAGCGCCGTCCTCGAGGGTGGCCTTGATGTTCACCAACGGGAAGCCAGCGACGAAGCCGTACTGCATAGCGTCCTGGATACCAGCGTCGACGGACGGGATGTACTCCTTCGGAACGCGGCCACCGGTGACGGCGTTCTCGAACTTGTAGGTTGCGGACTCGCCCTCTTCCAGCTCTTCCGGATCCGGGTTGTAAGGCTCGATGGTGACGATGACCTTTGCGAACTGACCGGAACCACCAGTCTGCTTCTTGTGGGTGTAGTCCAGGGACTCGACCTTCTTGCGGATGGTCTCGCGGTAGGCAACCTGCGGGTTACCGATGTTTGCCTCAACCTTGAACTCGCGCTTCATGCGGTCCACCAGGACGTCGAGGTGGAGCTCGCCCATACCGCCGATAACGGTCTGGCCGGTCTCTTCGTCGAGCTCGACGGTGAAGGTCGGGTCCTCGGCAGCCAGCTTCTGAATAGCGGTACCCAGCTTCTCCTGGTCGGCCTTGGTCTTCGGCTCGATGGAGACCTTGATAACCGGGTCCGGGAAGTCCATGGACTCCAGGATGATCTGGTTGTCCTTGTCACACAGGGTGTCACCGGTGGTGGTTTCCTTCAGACCAATGACGGCGTAGATGTTGCCGGCATCCGCCTGCTCCACCGGGTTCTCCTTGTTGGCGTGCATCTGGAACAGCTTGCCGATGCGCTCCTTCTTACCCTTGGTGGAGTTCATAACCTCGGTGCCCGGCAGGACCTGGCCGGAGTACACGCGGGTGAAGGTCAGCTGACCGAAGAACGGGTGAGCAGCAATCTTGAAGGCCAGTGCGGAGAACGGGGACTCCACGGACGGCTTACGGGTGATGACCTCATCCTCGTTGCCCACAGCGTGGCCGGTGATCTCACCGACGTCGAGCGGGTTCGGGAGGTATGCCACGACGGCGTCGAGAAGCGGCTGGATGCCCTTGTTGCGGTAAGCGGTACCACACAGGACCGGGTAAATCTCAGAGGCGACAGTCATCTTGCGGATGGCGGTCTGGATTTCTTCCTTGGTCAGCTCCTCGCCACCGAAGTACTTCTCCATGAGGGCCTCGTCGGACTCAGCAACGGCCTCGAGCAGCTTCTCGCGGTACTCCTCGGCCTTCTCCTGCAGGTCGGCCGGGATCTCCTCGATGGTGGGCTCAGCGCCGGTCTCGACCTTGCCGCGCCAGGTCACGGCCTGCATGTCGATGAGGTCGACGACGCCGTCGAAGTCATCCTCAGCGCCGATCGGCAGCTGCAGAACCAACGGCTTAGCGCCGAGGCGGTCGATGATGGTCTGGACGGTGAAGTAGAAGTCCGCACCCATCTTGTCCATCTTGTTGACGAAGCAGATACGCGGAACGTCGTACTTAGCGGCCTGACGCCACACCTGCTCGGACTGCGGCTCGACGCCTTCCTTACCGTCGAAGACGGCAACAGCACCATCGAGAACACGCAGGGAGCGCTCAACCTCAACGGTGAAGTCAACGTGGCCCGGGGTGTCGATGATGTTGATCTGGTTGTTCTTCCAGAAACAGGTAACGGCGGCGGACGTAATGGTGATGCCGCGCTCCTTCTCCTGCTCCATCCAGTCGGTGGTGGAAGCACCGTCGTGGGTCTCGCCGACCTTACGGTTGATGCCGGTGTAGAAGAGAATACGCTCAGTCGTAGTGGTCTTACCAGCATCGATGTGAGCCATGATGCCGATGTTGCGGACCTTGTTCAAGTCCTTAAGCACTTGTTGTGCCACAGTAAATACCCCAACTTAATTGTCGTCGACGCCCGAGCCAGCTTGTGACCGACTCACATAAAATGACGTCTTCATGGATAGGTCTTGGTCTATTTTGCCACGTCCAGGCTTTCGCGTCAGCGTGAGGTCGCAGGGCTTTAAGCCCTACGCCATAAAAAATGGCCCGAACAACGCTATTAAGGTTTAGATTCCGCACCGACTAGCGTGCGCTGCTCCGCCGAAGGGAGCGCGTGCACGCACTGTCAGCGCAGGTAAACGATGATATCGCTGTTCGAGCCATAATGCCGTGTGGCGGGTTATACCGCAGGTATTACCAGCGGTAGTGGGCGAAGGCGCGGTTGGCCTCAGCCATCTTGTGAGTATCCTCACGACGCTTAACGGAAGCGCCCAGGCCGTTGGATGCATCGAGAATCTCGTTTGCGAGGCGCTCGATCATGGTGTTCTCACGACGCTGGCGGGTGAAGGTCACCAACCAACGCAGAGCCAGGGTGTTGGAACGGGCGGGCTTAACCTCAACCGGGACCTGGTAGGTAGCGCCACCAACACGACGGGAGCGAACCTCGAGGTCCGGACGGATGTTGCCCAGGGCCTTCTCCAGGGTGCCGACCGGATCGGTGCCGGTCTTCTCGCGGCAAGCCTCGAGAGCACCGTAGACGATGCGCTCAGCGGTGGACTTCTTGCCGTCCTGGAGGATCTTGTTGACGAGCATGGTGACCTGCTCGGAGTTGTAAACCGGGTCCTTAACTACAGGACGCTTCGGTGCAGCATTCTTACGCATTGTTGATTACTGTCCCTTCTTTGCGCCGTAGCGGGAACGAGCCTGCTTACGGTCCTTCACGCCCTGGGTATCCAGTGCGCCGCGGATAATCTTGTAGCGAACACCCGGGAGGTCCTTCACACGACCACCGCGGACGAGCACCATGGAGTGCTCCTGCAGGTTGTGGCCCTCGCCCGGAATGTAGGCGGAAACCTCGATACCGGAGGTCAGGCGCACACGGGCAACCTTACGCAGAGCCGAGTTCGGCTTCTTCGGGGTGGTGGTGTACACGCGGGTGCACACGCCACGGCGCTGCGGGGAGCCCTTCAGGGCGGCCGTAGCAACCTTGGCCTTCTTGTCGTGGCGGCCCTTGCGGACCAGCTGCTGAATAGTTGGCATAAATCTAGTCTTTCTCTATGACTTCGGCTTGAACTGACCGCTTGACTCGCCCAAACATGCAAAAATAGGGGCTCTTCTCCGGGGCCCTACCGCATGTCCAGAACGCTCCTCAACCAGATGCCGGCTGAGATGTCGATCAGACTTTTCATCCATAAAGATGAAACCTTGGACAGACTACCACCGGCGCGCTGATCTGCCCAAATCCGGCCTGTGGCTCCCCCAGTTGCCTCAGTAACCGGCGCGTACTAGCGCCACTCCCAGGTCAGGTCCGCGTCTACTGCGCGCTCGGCAAAGTGCTCTTTTTCCTGCCGCTCCCACGTTTCGAACCACTCTTCATAACCGGGGTCACGCTCGAGGGCGCGCTCGCGGCGCTTCTCGCGTGGGCCGTCGATGTGCACGGTTACCACGCAGCCGCGCTGCTTGGCGACGTCCACGGTGGCCCCAGTGACTGAACCCACGCCCTCGACGATCAGATCATCGCGCTCATCCACGCTGGCCCAATCCTTCGGCGCGTTGGCCTCCCAATCCCAGCGCCAATACCCCGGGTTATTCTCCCGCAGCACTTGCTCCGCCACCATAGCGGAGCCTTCTTCCAACCCGTGCCAGCCGGGGTAGAACTCGTCCAGGTGAACTACCCGCCACCCGGTACGCTCCGCCAGGGCCGCAGCGGTCCAGGTCTTGCCGGCGCCGGAGGGGCCGTCGATAAGCACGGTGACCGGGCGCATCGGGCGCTTGCGCGCTGCGGCGAGCGACAGCACATCGTTTAAGAGCCTGTCCATCTCCGCGGCGTGAGTTTGGGCAGTGTCCTTACCGCCTTCCCGATGGTCCGTACGGTCCGTGTCCTGCATGTGTTCTTTCACCACTTCTGGGTACGTCTAGCGAGCAGCGTTGCGAGAGTTCGTCCTAGAGTCCGAAGAATCTCCAGGACCCACTGAGAACCGAAACTACCACCGGTAGCGCCGCGAGGCCGGCTCCCACCACCATGGCTAGCCAGTCCCGCGCGACTAGGCGGGAGGGCCGCGCCCACGTGCGCTGGCCACCGCCCGGCGGGGTGCGGCCAAATCCGCGCGCCTCCATCGCCGTGGCCAGCTTGCCTCCACGGCGCAGGGCTAGCACCAACAGGCCGAAGGACATGGTGATGAGGTGCTTGATGCGGCCTTCGTCGCTCAGCCCACGCGCGCGCCGCGCCATGGCGAGGTACTGCCAGTCGGATTTGAACAGCGTCATCATGCGCACCCCGGCCACCGCCCCGATGACAAACCGGGAGGGCAGCTTGAGGATCTGGGAGAGGGCGTCGCCAAGCTCCGTCGGGTCAATATCCCGCGCCAACACCACCATGGGCAGCGCCACCGCCAGAACGCGCAGGGTGATGGCGAGGGCCAGCTCCAGCGAGTTATCCGTGACCGTCATCAGCCACCAGCTGAAGTACTCCCGCCCGCCGGGCTCGCCATAGAGCAGCATCGAGATTCCCGACAGCGGCGCAATAAGAAACAGGAACCACCCTGCCTTAAACAACCGCGTCCACGACACCCCACACAGCGGCGCGAAGAGCAACGTCATTCCCAAGGACACGGCCGCGGAGACCCAATCCACGGAGAGCAACAAGGGCGTAACCCACACGAACATCAGGAAGATGCGCGTTAGCGGATTCATCCCGCGCAAAAGATCTGTACTAGCCACGGCTCACCTCCACTCGGTGGTCCCCCAACGCGGAAATGAACAGCGGGTCGTGGGTCACCGACGCAATCGTCGTCCCCTCATCCGCCATGCGCCGCAGCAACCCCACCAACTCAGTGAAGGTGTGGGGGTCTTGACCGAAGGTGGGCTCATCAAGGAGCAGCACCTCCGGCGCCGTAACCAACGCCGTGGCCACGGACAACCTGCGCTTCTCCCCTCCGGAGAGCGTAAACGGATTAGCGTTGAGCACATGCCCCAGACGCAGCGACTCCACGAGCTGATCAATACGCTTCTCCGGCACCTCGCGGCGCATGACCCGCGGTGCCACGCGCAGCTCCTCCGCCACCGTACGAGCGACGAACTGGTGCTCAGGGTTCTGGAAGACGAACCCAATACGGTCCGCCAACTCCCGTGACTTCCACGTCAGCGGCGAGCCCTTCAGCCCCCGCCGCACGTACTCCGCCACACCAATCTCTCCGGACACTGCCGGAAGCAACCCCGCCACCGTCATCAGCCACGTGGTCTTGCCCGCACCATTCGGCCCAGTAATCACGGTGGACATCCCCCGCGGCAACGCGTAGCTGCGCGGCGGCCCGAAGCGGGTGACCAAGTCCGTGCTCCACAGCGCCGCCGGTTCCGACTCTGCCGCTTCCGGCACGACCCCAACGCTGCCTGACGCCGGCCCATCAATCCCCCGCGCCCGCGGCAAACCGCTAATAGAGCGCGAAGCCACAACAGACTCCACTGGACCGTCAGCGACGATGCGCCCATCCTTCAGCTCAACCGCTCGGTCGAGCACCCCCTTCCACGCCGCGTGCTGGTGCTCCACCACGATGAGCGTGGCACCCGTGCGCTCCACCATGGTGGATACCGCTTCGATGACCTCGCGCGCGCCCTCTGGGTCGAGGTTCGCCGTCGGCTCATCGAGCAACACCATGCCCGCACCCATCGCAATAACACCGGCCAAGGCTAAACGCTGCTTCTGCCCGCCGGAGAGCTGCTCAGTAGGAAATGACAAGTCCACCGATGGCCCCACCATCGATAGCGCCGCCGTCACCCGCTGCCAAATCTCCGAGCGCGGATACGCCAAGTTCTCACAGCCAAAGGCCACATCATCACCCACCCGCGCGGCAATCACCTGCGAGTCCGGGTCCTGCAGGACCAACCCCACCGGAATCGTGCGCCCGGGTGGCTCGACGTGACCGGAGGAATCCTCCAGAAGAATCTCGCCTACGCGTGTGCCTTCATCATCACCGCCCAGCACACCTGCAATGGCCGCCAGCAACGTGGATTTCCCGGATCCGGAATCACCACACAGCAGCACCTTCTCCCCCGGCGATACAACCAAGTCAATATCCGCCAGCGCCGGCGCACGCCTCCCCGCGTGCGTCCAGCCATAGCCACGAGCCACAAGCTTCGTGGCCCCAGTACTACCCAGATCAGCCATCAACTAAACCAACACTTAAACCAACACTCGTCTAAGCCCTGTGCTGCTCGCGCCCAACCGCGAAGCGGTCCAGCGCATCGGTCTTTGCAAGTGCCTGAACCACGAAATAGCCCACGGCTCCCGCCAACACAGCCCCGGAGATGCTCAGCGTCACCAGGTAGATGATGTTGAACTGCAGGGTCTTGCCCAGGTTTCCGGAAGTAAACAGCTCCAGCACGAACGCACCCCAGCCCGCAGCCATGCCGCCAAGCATCGCAATGCTCAGGCCAAAGCGGCGGTACAGGAAGATAGCCAAGACAATCTCCACACCAATGCCCTGCGCAATACCGGAGTACACGGTGCTCGGCCCCCACTGGGAGCCCAACACCGCGGACACGATGGCCGCCAGCAACTCCACGTATAGTGCCGCACCCGGCTTGCGGATAATCAGGCCACCAACGACACCACCGATCAACCAAATACCGGTAGCAATACCACCCAGGCCCGGCGTGAGCGCATCCATAGCCTCAAACCAGGCGTATCCCACCGTGTTCCATGCCAGGAACACGAATCCGCACGCCACCCCCAGCACCGAAGCCACCACGATGTCAACAATGCGCCAGTTCAGTTTGCGCGGGGCAGCACCATTCGCAGTCGCGCCGCCATTAACAGACGCGCCATGAGAGACAGAGTTCATTATTCCTCCCTTTCGCCGGCATTATCCGGATCAGGTTCGACGGTTCGCCGCTGCAACGCGGCGTCTCAGCCTCCTCAGCCAACCCATGCAAAGCCCGGAAAATACAAGTGAAGTGAAATCGGACTAAGCACAATCGGGATCAACGAGGAAGCACCCGTGACGATGTGTAATTAAAGCCACCAGCTGCCAAAAGCGCTGGCTAGATGCTCTTTAAAAGCATAGTCAGCTTAGCAAGCCCCACCCACAAGAGCACATCTACCTCTACCTGATGTGCAAAGCCGCATTAGGACTCTCTCTGCAGAAAACGAAAGCACCCCGCCGCGTCCTCTGACCTACGCGACGGGGTGCCTGCACACCGGCAAAACTCCGGTGCCATGAGCCTCCACTCTTACAGCTTAAGGAAAGGAAAAGCTTCGGCAGAGACCCAAGACTATGTGAAATAGCGTTGTGTATTTCGGAATTATCAAACAAACACAATCAAACAATGAACCGCACCGCGCGTACCCTGAGCACTTCCGCACCTACAGAGAAGCGGAAGACCCGCGCTTCACACGGCCATGCAATGGTGAGGAGGCGCGGGTCTTCGGTTCCCTTGGCGTCGAAGGACTAGAAGGTGTAGTCCTCCTCCAGCGGGACGGAAGCGCCGGTGAACTCACCGAAGCCATCGTCGCCGTAGATGGAGTCACCGTAGGTCGGGATGGAGTACGCAGCATTGCGTGCGGCCTCAGTCGGCTTGACGCTGATGTTGCGGTAGCGGGAAATACCCGTACCGGCCGGGATCAGCTTACCGATGATGACGTTCTCCTTCAGACCAATGAGCTGATCCGAGCGCTTGTTGATGGCGGCGTCGGTAAGCACGCGCGTGGTCTCCTGGAAGGAGGCCGCGGACAGCCAGGACTCCGTAGCCAGGGAGGCCTTGGTGATACCCATGATCTCACTGCGCAGCTGAGCCGGCTGGCCGCCCTCAGCAACCTGAGCGGCGTTAACCTGCTTGGCCTCAGAGAGGTCAATGAGGTTGCCCGGCAGCAAGTCGGTGGTACCGGCGTCGATGACCGTACCGCGACGCAGCATCTGGCGGATGATGATCTCGATGTGCTTGTCGTGGATGGCCACACCCTGTGCACGGTAAACGGCCTGAACCTCGTCGATAAGGTGCTTTTCCACGCCGCGGCGACCGAGGACCTCCAGCACGTCGTGCGGATCCGCCGCACCACGCATGAGGCGGTCACCGGTGGTGACATGGTCGCCGTCGCGAAGCGAGCGCTCGATCATGGCGTCCGGGTTGGACTCCATCGGGCGGCGGACCTGAGCCAGGCCCTGGCGCTTCGACAGCTTCTCGTAGACCACGTTGTCGGAACCGTCATCCGGGGTGATGGTCAGGGTCCAGAAGTTGCCCTCATCGGACAGGGACACGGTGCCATCGACAGAGGCGATAGGAGCGCGGTTCTTCGGGTTACGGGCCTCGAAGAGCTCCTGAACACGCGGCAGACCGCCGGTAATATCGCCACCGACACCACCCTGGTGGAAGGTACGCATGGTCAGCTGGGTACCCGGCTCACCAATGGACTGTGCAGCCACGATGCCGACTGCCTCGCCGATATCGACGAGCTTGCCGGAAGCCATGGACTTGCCGTAGCACTTGGCGCAGACACCGGCCGGGGTCTGGCAGGTCAGCACGGAGCGGACCTTGATCTCCAGAACGCCAGCGTTGACGATCTTGCGGCTGAGCTCCTCGGTCAGGTCGGCGCCTGCCTCAGCGATGACCTCGCCGTTTTCATCCTTGACGTCGTTAGCCACGACGCGGCCGGATGCGGAGGTCTCCCACAGCTCGTGCAGGTCGTAGGAACCTTCGGCGATCTCGACGCCGAGCGGAACGCGCACGCCCTGACGGGTGCCACAGTCCTCCTCGCGGACGATGACGTCCTGCGCCACGTCCACCAGACGACGGGTGAGGTAGCCGGAGTCAGCGGTACGCAGAGCGGTATCCGCCAGGCCCTTACGGGAACCGTGCGAGTTGTTGAAGTACTCCAGAACCGACAGGCCTTCACGGAAGGAGGTCTTAATCGGACGTGTGATGTAGTCACCCTTGGAGTTCACAACCATGCCCTTCATGCCGGCCAGGGTCCAGATCTGACGCATGTTACCGGCAGCACCGGACTTCACGATCATCGGAATCGGGTTGTCGTCGGGGTACAGCTCCTCGACGGCGTTACCCACGGTGTCCGTGGCGTCCTTCCACAGCTCAACCAGGCGGTCGTAGCGCTCGCGCTCGGTCAGAGCACCCTGCTCCCAGTACTTGCGCTCGATGCGCTCGGCTTCCTTCTCGTAGGACTCGAGCACCTCGTGCTTGTTCGGGAGGACCAGCACGTCGTGCATGGTGATGGTCACGCCGGAACGGGTGGCCCAGTAGAAGCCAGCGTCCTTCATCTTGTCCAGAACCTGGGCAACGGTGATCATCGGGTACTTCGCGGCGAGGTCATTAATGACGTCACCGAGCAGCATCTTGTTGCCGGCGCCGCCCTTACGGACCATGACGCCCTCAAGGTACGGGTAGTTCCACGGCAGCAGGTCGTTGAACATGATGCGGCCCAGGGTGGTCTCAGCGAGCCAGGCCTGGCCCTTCTGCCAACCATCCGGGAAGTGCTCTGCCTCGATGTCTGCCGGCGGACGCAGGTGGGAGATGCGGACCTTGATCGGGGCCTGCAGGCCAAGAACGCCGCGGTCGCGGGCCATGATGGCCTCCGCGTAGGAGGAGTACACGCCCTGCTCTGGACGATCCTCCGTGGCGGGGCGGTAACGGCCCTCGCCACCGATCTCGTCCTCACCCTTGTCCATGGTGAGGTAGTACAGGCCGGTAACCATATCCAGACGCGGCATAGCCAGCGGCTTACCGGAGGCCGGGGACAGGATGTTGTTGGAAGCCAGCATCAGAACGCGGGCCTCGGCCTGTGCCTCGGCGGACAGCGGCAGGTGGACTGCCATCTGGTCACCGTCGAAGTCGGCGTTGAAAGCCTCACAAGCCAGCGGGTGCAGCTGGATGGCCTTACCTTCGACGAGCTTCGGCTCGAAGGCCTGGATACCCAGGCGGTGCAGGGTCGGTGCACGGTTCAGCATCACCGGGTGCTCGGAAATGGCCTCTTCGAGGACGTCCCACACCTCGGGGCGCTGGCGCTCCACCATGCGCTTGGCGGACTTGATGTTCTGCGCGTAGTCGTTTTCTACCAGGCGCTTCATGACGAAGGGCTTGAACAGCTCCAGAGCCATGAGCTTCGGCAGACCGCACTCGTGCAGCTTGAGCTGCGGGCCGACGATAATCACGGAACGGCCGGAGTAGTCCACGCGCTTACCCAGCAGGTTCTGGCGGAAGCGGCCCTGCTTACCCTTGAGCAGGTCAGACAGGGACTTCAGCGGGCGGTTGCCCGGACCGGTGACCGGACGGCCGCGACGGCCGTTGTCGAAGAGGGCGTCGACGGACTCCTGCAGCATGCGCTTCTCGTTGTTCACGATGATCTCGGGAGCACCGAGGTCGATCATGCGCTTGAGGCGGTTGTTGCGGTTGATCACGCGACGGTAGAGGTCGTTGAGGTCGGAGGTGGCGAAGCGGCCACCGTCCAGCTGCACCATCGGGCGCAGCTCCGGCGGGATCACCGGGATGGCATCGAGCACCATACCGGCCGGGTCATTGCCCGAGCGCAGGAAGGCCGCGACGACCTTCAGGCGCTTCAGGGCACGCATCTTCTTCTGGCCCTTGCCGTTGTTGATGATCTCCTTGAGAACCTCAGCCTCAGCTTCGAGGTCGAAGTTGCGGATGAGGGTCTGGATGGCCTCAGCACCCATGCCGCCGGTGAAGTAATCCTCGTAGCGGTCAACGAGCTCTTCGTAGATGGTCTCATCGATGATCATCTGCTTCGGAGCAAGCTTGATGAAGGTGTTCCAGATTTCGTCGAGGCGAGCAACCTCGCGCTCACCGCGCTCGCGGATGTGCTGCATTTCCTTGTCGGCAGCGTTCTGGACCTTGCGGCGGGCGTCGGCCTTGGCGCCGGCGGCCTCCAGCTCGGCCAGATCCTGCTCGAGCTTGGCAGCGCGCTCAGCGATCTCTGCCTCGACGTCATCCTCCACGTCCTTCTTCTCCAGAAGCATCTCTGCTTCCAGAGTGGACTGGTCATTGTGGCGAGCTTCCTCGTCCACGGAGGTGATGATGTTGGCAGCGAAGTAGATGATGCGCTCAAGGTCCTTCGGAGCCAGGTCCAGCAGGTAGCCCAGGCGGGAAGGAACGCCCTTGAAGTACCAGATGTGGGTAACCGGCGCGGCCAGCTCGATGTGGCCCATGCGCTCACGGCGCACCTTGGACTTGGTCACCTCGACGCCACAGCGCTCACAGATGATGCCCTTGTAGCGCACGCGCTTGTACTTACCGCAGGAGCACTCCCAGTCACGGGTCGGGCCGAAGATGCGCTCACAGAAGAGGCCGTCCTTCTCCGGCTTGAGGGTGCGGTAGTTAATGGTCTCGGGTTTCTTGACCTCGCCCTTGGACCAGCGACGGATGTCCTCGGCCGTGGCCAGCCCGATGCGGAGCTCGTCGAAGAGATTTACGTCAAACACGTAATGTCTCCCTTTCATCCCCCGTCAGGGGGAAGTTGATGGCTTTGTATGTAGGTGGTGTTTCGTTATGCCCGCCGCCAGTAAATGCGGCGGACCAAGAAGCTAGGCGATGTCTGCGTCGGAGCGCTCGTCGCGGGACAGGTTAATGCCCAAGGACGGAGCGCCGTCCATGTCATCATCGTCGGAGCCAGACAGTTCCATCGGGGTGCCGTCGGTGGAGAGAACCTCCACGTTCAGGCACAGGGACTGCAGCTCCTTGAGGAGGACCTTGAAGGACTCCGGAATACCCGGATCCGGGATGTTGTCACCCTTGACGATGGCCTCGTAGACCTTGACGCGGCCGACCACGTCGTCGGACTTGATGGTCAGGAGCTCCTGCAGGGTGTAGGCAGCGCCGTATGCCTGCATTGCCCACACCTCCATCTCACCGAAGCGCTGGCCACCGAACTGTGCCTTACCACCCAGCGGCTGCTGGGTAATCATGGAGTACGGGCCGGTGGAGCGGGCGTGGATCTTCTCGTCGACGAGGTGGTGCAGCTTGAGCATGTACATGTAGCCGACGGAAACCGGGTACATGTACGGCTCGCCGGAGCGGCCGTCGAAGAGGCGGGCCTTACCGTGCTCATCCACCATGACGTCACCATCGCGGTTCGGCTTGGAGGAAGCCAGCAGGCGGGAGATCTCCTCGTTGGTGGCACCGTCGAAGACCGGGGTTGCGGTCAGAGACTCCGGCGGGACGTCGTACAGCTCTTCCGGCAGGGTCTTGAGCAGCTCGGCGTTGGCCGGGTCCTCGGTGTCGATCTTCCAACCGGCGTGTGCCAGCCAGCCGAGGTGAACCTCGAGAACCTGGCCGATGTTCATACGACGCGGCACACCGTGGGTGTTCAGGATGATGTCCACCGGGGTGCCATCCTCCATGAACGGCATATCCTCCGGCGGCAGGATCTTGCCCACAACGCCCTTGTTGCCGTGGCGGCCGGCGAGCTTATCGCCGTCCTGGATCTTGCGCTTCTGAGCCACGTAGACGCGGATCATTTCGTTGACGCCCGGGGCTAGGTCGTCGTCATCCTCGCGGGAGAAGCGGGAGACGCCGATGACCTTACCGGTCTCACCGTGCGGCACCTTCATGGAGGTATCGCGGACCTCGCGGGCCTTCTCACCGAAGATGGCGCGCAGGAGGCGCTCCTCCGGGGTCAGCTCGGTCTCACCCTTCGGGGTGACCTTACCAACGAGGATGTCGCCCGCGCGGACGTCGGCGCCGATGCGGACGATGCCGCGCTCGTCGAGGTCACGCAGAACGTCATCGGAGACGTTCGGGATCTCGCGGGTGATCTCCTCCGGGCCCAGCTTGGTATCGCGAGCATCGATCTCGTGCTCCTCGATGTGAATCGAGGTGAGGATGTCCTCCTCCACGATGCGCTGGTTGAGGATGATGGCGTCCTCGTAGTTGTGGCCTTCCCACGGCATGAAGGCAACCAGCAGGTTGCGGCCGAGGGACATCTCACCGTTGTGGGTACCGGGGCCGTCGGCAAGCACCTGGCCTGCCTCGACGCGCTCACCCAGGGAGACCAACGGGGTCTGGTTGTAGTTGGTGTTCTGGTTGGTGCGTTCGAACTTGCGCAGCATGTAAGTATCGCGCTGGCCCTCGTCATCCATGATGGTGATGAGGTCCGCGGTGACGTTCTCCACCACGCCCGCCTTCGGGGTGATGATGAGGTCACCAGCATCGTAGGCAGCGCGCTGCTCCATACCGGTGCCCACGTACGGGGCCTCGGAGCGAACCAGCGGCACGGCCTGGCGCTGCATGTTCGCGCCCATGAGGGCACGGTTAGCGTCGTCGTGCTCGAGGAACGGAATCATGGCGGTAGCCACGGAGACCATCTGGCGCGGGGAAACGTCAACGTAGTCAACGCCGGCGGCGTCGGTCACGCCGATATCGCCGTCCTTGAGGCGGACCTCGATGCGGTCGCCGGTCAGGGTGCCGTCGGCAGCCTTCTCAACCTCGGCCTGCGCGATGGCGTAGCGATCCTCTTCATCGGCGGTGAGGTACTCCACCTGGTCGGTGACCTTGCCGTCCACAACCTTGCGGTACGGGGTCTCGATGAAGCCGAAAGCGTTGACGCGGGCATAGGAAGCCAGGGAACCGATCAGACCAATGTTCGGACCCTCAGGGGTCTCAATCGGGCACATGCGGCCGTAGTGCGAAGCGTGAACGTCTCGCACCTCGATGCCGGCGCGCTCACGGGACAGACCGCCCGGGCCCAGCGCGGACAGGCGGCGCTTGTGGGTCAGACCGGACAGGGAGTTGTTCTGGTCCATGAACTGCGAGAGCTGGGAGGTACCGAAGAACTCGCGGATGGCGGCGGAGACCGGGCGGACGTTAATCAGGGAGGTCGGGGTAATCGACTCCGCGTCCTGGGTGGTCATGCGCTCGCGGACGACGCGCTCCATGCGGGACAGGCCCACGCGGACCTGGTTCTGGATGAGCTCGCCCACGGTGCGCAGACGACGGTTACCAAAGTGGTCGATGTCGTCGGTGTGGATGGCGATCATCTCACCGTTCGGGGCCTTCATCTCACGCTCACCGGCGTGCAGGCGCACGAGGTACTCGAGGGTGACGGCGATGTCTTCCTCGGTCAGGGTCATCAGACCGTCGTGGTCACCGCCCAGGCCGAGCTTGCGGTTGACCTTGTAGCGGCCAACCTTGGCCAGGTCGTAGCGCTTGGCGCGGAAGAAGGAGTTATCCAGCAGTGCCTGCGCGAGGTCGCGCGTGGGCTGCTCGCCCGGGCGCTGCTTGCGGTAGATCTCCAGCAGAGCCTCGTCGGTGTTGGCCACGCCATCGGACTCGAGGGTGGACATCATGAGCTCGGAGAAGCCGAAGCGCTCCTTGATCTGCTCCTCGGACCAACCCAGGGCCTTGAGCAGCACGGTGACCGGCTGGCGACGCTTGCGGTCGATGCGCACGCCAACGGTGTCGCGCTTGTCGACGTCAAACTCGAGCCACGCACCGCGGGAAGGAATGACCTTCACGGAGTGCAGCGGGCGCTCGGTGGACTTGTCGATGGTCTGGTCGAAGTACACACCCGGGGAACGCACGAGCTGCGAGACGATAACGCGCTCGGTGCCGTTGACGATGAAGGTGCCCTTCTCAGTCATCATCGGGAAATCGCCGATGAAGACGGTCTGGGACTTAATCTCCTGGGTGTCGTTGTTGATGAATTCTGCGGTGACGTACAGTGGCGCCGAGTAGTTGATGTCCTTCTCTTTGCACTCGTCCACGGTGTTCTTCACCGGCTCGAAGCGAGGCTCCGACAGGGACAGGGACATGTTGCCCGAGTAATCCTGGATCGGAGAAAGCTCCTCGAGGATATCCTCAAGGCCGCTCGTCACGCGTGCGTCTTCGCCGCGCTCTGCCTGCTCGCGCTCGCGCCACTCGGGGGTGCCGATGAGCCACGCGTAAGAATCGAGTTGTAGATCAAGGAGGCCCGGGACAGCGATGGGCTCGCTGATTTTAGCGAAGGAGTATCGCTTCGGGGCTCCAGGGATGTTGGCCACTGACTTGGTCTGGCGGGAGACTGCCAAGATGGGTCCTTCCAGTACCTCTGGCGGATTGCCTCCCCACCCTGGCCGGTGAGGTGCAAAACCGCTGGTAGATTTAGCATTCGGTCTGCTGTGGAACGACTGGGTTTAGAATGCACAAAATCACCTTGTCAAGTCGGTTTTGCCATCACCGCTCGAAAGGCTAAATGTGCACTAAAGATCCAGATTCCAGCGCAACGAAATAGCCTATAGCATAATGGCGGCCTTGTAAAGGCGAAACGTGCCGCCGGCGTGTCGCTTCGGAGATCCGCAGGCGCGGACCTCTAGCACACGCGGCTAGCGGGTGTGGCGGTTGGTGGGACGGCGAAAAGCGCCCAGCGCCCCAAGCAGCACCAGAAGCGCGCCAATGCCAAGGCCACCCCAGCGCACCCACTGCCCCACAGCACTCCGCGGGAAGCGCTCAGCTTGCTGGAGCATCTCCGCGCGGGATTCCTCATCAGTTGCACCATTGAAGGCGAACTGCACCTCGCGCTCATTGCCCTCGCGGTCTGCCCAGTAGTCCTTGATATCGACATCCATGCCCACGACGAGTCCGGTGGCCTGGTCCACGAAGAGGTCCCGCGTTGCTGCGTGGAAGAGGTAGCCTTGCTCGGTGGAGCCGTCCTCATTGCTCAGCGTGGTGGTCGTGCTACCGGCATAGAGGGTGGCCACGTTGGTGGGCTCCACTTCCTGGTGGTAACGGTAGACCGTGCGACCGTCGATATCGAGGGATTCCTCGAAGACGGCGTCGGCCGCCTTGCGCAGCACCGGGTCGAAAACCGGGTAGGTGGTCTGCTCAGCATTGGCGGGCAGCTTCAGCCAGTAGCCCTCGACGGGAACTTCCGCCGTGGGCGAGCCCATAGTGTGGGAGAGCGCCGCCGGTCCCGTGGCCTCACCGCTGAGACGATCGACGGGATAGTTCCACACGCGGGCAAAGCTCAAGTCCTCCACGTTGCCCGTGCCGCCGCGGATGGCGGACTCCCCCACTCGCAGCGTTGCGGTGTCCTTGTCCGCCGGATCCTGGATATCCATGTTGAGCTGATACGTCATCGGCCCCTCGTACTGCGTAACGCCCTCTGCGGACAGCGCCTGCGCGGTGGCGCTGTCATCCTGCATCGTCCACGTGGTGTCCTTGATATCCAGCGGCAAGCGCGGGCTAAAGCTCAAGAAGCTCGACGCCGCCAGGCCGGCAGCGATCAGCGCAACGCCGAGGCCAAGCAGGAGGACGGAGAAGATGCGGGACTTGGGCAGCATGGTGGCTTATCCTACCGATTCGTTTGTTCAAAACACATTTCCCCGGAGGGTGCGTTTCAGTTTTACGCAGCTACGGTGAGACTGCACCGACCCCGAAGTGAGCGCAAGTCAACTGATTCTATGAGTGAGAGTCGACTTCTTCTTTGTGATTCCACGGCACGATGGCGCTGACATCAGTGGTCTGGCGAGCTTTCCACAGATCGTATTCCTCTTGGAGTCCGAGCCAGAACTCCGCGGAATTCCCAAAGTAAGCCGACAAACGCAAAGCCATATCGGCACTGATCCCGAGCGCCCCGCGGGTAATTTTGGAAACTTGGGAACGGGTAGTGCCAATGTCACTGGCCAGGCGATACTGGGTTATTCCGCAGGGCTTGAGGAATTCTAGGAGAAGGATCTCTCCGGGATGCGGAACGGGAACAACATCAACATGAGCGCGTGCTTCAGTGGTAGTCGATAAAGTCAACGTCAACAGCTCCTTCGGGTGTCCACTTGAATATGATGCGCCACTGCGAGTTGACGCGAATTGAGTAGTAGCCTTCAAGGTCACCCTTGAGCCGCTCCAACCGGTTTGCTGGTGGAATCCGAAGGTCCGTGACATTTACAGACCGCCCAATCATAAGTAACTTGCGGCGCACTACTGAACGCAATTCCGATGGAATATATCGCGGCGGCACACCATCCTGATGGAACCGCTCGAGACTTCTACGCCGAAACTGCACACCCCAATAGTGTCTCTTTTTGACCCTAGTGTCAAGACCTGACACGCAATCCTTAGAATCCGCCGGACCCATCAAAACGGGAACAACCCCGCACCGCGTAAAAGCGGAACGGGGTTGTTGGCGCGCAGCGAGAGTGCTGCGCGGGAAAGCTGAGTAATTCAGGTGAATTACTTGAGCTCGACGGAAGCGCCAGCCTCTTCGAGCTTAGCCTTAGCAGCCTCAGCGTCGTCCTTGGAAGCACCCTCGAGGATAGCCTTCGGAGCGGACTCAACGAGCTCCTTAGCTTCCTTCAGGCCCAGGCCGGAGACGATCTCGCGGACAGCCTTAATAACGCCGATCTTCTTAGCGCCAGCGTCGGTCAGAACGACGTCGAACTCGGTCTTCTCTTCCTCAGCAGCACCGCCGGCAGCCGGGGCACCAGCAGCAACGGCAGCAACCGGAGCAGCGGCCTCAACGTCGAAGACCTCCTCGAATTCCTTAACGAACTCGGAGAGCTCGATGAGGGTCATTTCCTTGAAAGCTTCAATGAGCTCGTCCTTGGTGAGCTTAGCCATGATTGGCATCCTTTCTCATTGTGCCTGGCCGCGCTAAGCGGCCAGAAAAGTGTGTGTGTTTAAGTTGTGCGCCTTTAGTTGGCGTCTTAAGCTTCCGCAGCCTTCTTGTCCTGCAGGGCCGCAGCGGTGCGGACCATCTTGGTTGCAGGAGCGTTGAATACGGCGGCAGCCTTTGCCATAGAACCCTTCATGGCGCCAGCCAGCTTTGCGAGGGTGGTCTCGCGGTTGTCCAGCTTGGCGATGGCCTCAACCTGGTCGGCAGACAGAGCGTTGCCGTCCATGTAGCCACCCTTGATAACGAGTGCCTTGTTGTCATCAGCGAACTTGGTGATGACCTTCGCAGCATCCACTGCCTCGCCCTTGATGAACGCAATAGCGGTCGGGCCAGTCAGGTGCTCGTCAAGACCCTCGATGCCAGCTTCGTTGGCAGCGATCTTGAAAAGGGTGTTCTTGGCGACGGAGTACTCAACGTCAAAGCCGAGGTTGTTACGCAGCTCCTGGAGCTGACCCACGGTCAGGCCACGGTACTCGGTAAGCACGATGGAGTTTGCACCCTCGAGCTTCTCCTTCAGTGCCGCCAGGTCTGCGGTGTTCTTCGGGTTTGCCATTTTCTACTTCGCCTCCTTTCGAAACATCTCTTGTGTTTTCCGCCGGGGCCTTTCCCACCTCGGTTGTCGTTAACGACAACCGAAATAACAAAAGCCCCGTGCAAGAGCACAGGGCGCGCGCGGTAATCCGCGCTCATTCGCAAAGTGTCTCCTGCGTGGGCCGCCCTCTAGGATGAGGAACCTTCGATCCGGATATCCGGATGACCGACGGTCTTCGGTGAACTTTGACTCGGCCTCAGCGGGCCGTTCAAACTTCGCTAGGTACTTTACAACCCGACCTGCCACAACTCCAAATCGCTCTCTGAGAGCCATCTACTCGGGTTCCTGTATGAGCGTTGTCAGCCTCTGAGCACCCCACGCGGAACGATGACGGGGGCGTCGCTTCGCGGGTCATCCCAGATCTCGACGTCGATGCCATAGGCAGCCGCCAGCACTTCTTTCTTCAACGCCTGTTGAGGAGTTCCCTGCGCGATGACCTCGCCGTTGTTCATGACCACCATGGTGTCGGAGTACTGGCCGGCCAGCATGAGATCGTGCAACACGACGACGACCGTTTTCCCGGCATCGGCCTGTTTGCGCACGAGCTCTAAAACGCTGATGGCATGGGCTGGATCGAGGAAGGTTGTGGGTTCGTCGAGTAGCAGCACCGGCGTGTCCTGCGCCAAGGCCAGCGCTAGCCAGACCCGCTGGCGCTGGCCGCCCGAGAGCGCCGCGATGTCACGGTCGATGAAGTCAGTAATACCAGTCTCCACGCAGGCCTGTGCGATGATGTCGCGGTCCTTCGCGGACAGGCCCCGACTACGGCCCAGGTGCGGGTAGCGCCCGCGCGCGACGAGCTCGCCCACCCGCAGCCCATCCGGTGCCATCGGCTGCTGCGGAAGAAGCGCCACGTGGGCAGCTGCTTCTTTCGGGCTCATAGCGTGCACGTCCAGCTCGCCGATGCGCACGCTCCCCTGCCGCGGGCGAAGAACCTTAGACAAGGTCTTCAGCAACGTGGACTTGCCGCAACCATTCGGTCCAATGAGCGTGGTGACCTCCCCCGGGCGGGCCACCAAGTCAACACTCGACAGGATGTCTTCCCCATCCTTATAGCCAGCATGAATACCAGTGGCCGTAATTTCTCTGTCTTTCACTCGCTTTTATCCTCTCCGCCGTGCGGCATTCCACACCAAGATGACCAGGGCGCACCCTCCGATGATGGAGGAGACTGCACCCACCGGAGCGTCCATCGGCAACGCTCCAGCAATGACAGCGCACGCGCTCAACAAGGCAGCGCCTGCAGCACAGGAGACCAGTGGCACAGGCGTGGGCGTCCGGGCAACAATGCGCCCCACATGCGGGGCCAGAAGCGCGATGAAACCAATGGGACCGGCCACGGATACGGTCACCGCGCAGATGCCCGTAGCTGCCACCAGCAGCAGCGCCCGTGTTCGCGTGATGTTGACCCCGAGGGAAAGGGCCGAGAGATCATCATGCGCAAGGAGCGGCAGCTCCCGAGCACACCACAGGCCAAGCACCACAAAAGGAGTCAACCCCACGAGCAAAGGAAGAATGACCTCCATCCGCACGAAACCCGTGGTGCCCGCCAGCCACAGCTGCGATTGCGCCGCGCGGAGGAGCTCAGCTGCGCGCAAGAGATACGCCACCAGCGCTTGAAACAGCAGGGAGAGCGCGATTCCGACGATGACGATGCGGTTGCTCGTGCCGATTCCCCCAAGTGCCACCAGCAGGATGGCCGCTAGCACCGCACCCAACAGCGCGAGTCCGGCCCGCCACCAGAACATGGAGAGCCCGTCGGCAAGCAGCGGCCGGGAGACTACCGTTCCGAGGACCACCATGACGGACGCGCCACCAGTCACGCCAAGAATGTCGGGCGAGGCCAGCGGATTGCGCGACATTGATTGCGTCCACGACCCCGCCAGTCCGAGCGCGGCACCCACGATGAGGGTCGCTAGCGCTACCGGCATGCGCAGATCCCAGACAACACGGATTTCGCTTCGGCTTCCGCCGCCGTTGAGGATCTCCAGGACCCGCCCCGGGCTCAAGTCCACGGGTCCTTGACCCAGCAGGAGGACATAGGAGCTTGCTGCGACCAGAACAAAGAAGCAGGTCGCTGCCCATATCCATGTCCGGCGCTGCCGCTCTTGGGAACGCAGATGCTTGGCGACGTCCCCCTTCACCCGCCCATTCATAGCTTGTGCTCCCCACGGTGTACGGCCCAAATGAGAAATGGTGCGCCAACAAAGGCCAAGACGATGGACATCTCCAGCTCAGAGGGGCCCGCGATGAGGCGGCCCAGAATATCTGCAGCGAGTACGGAGCAACCACCGAGCAATGCGGCAGGAGCAATCATCGCGGTAACTTCTGGCCCCGTGAACCGACGCAGCAGATGGGGGATGGCGAATCCGACAAAGGCAATGGGCCCCGTCGCCGCGGTAGCGCATCCCGCTAGGACAACGATGCTCAAGGCAGCACCGCGCCGCGCCAGCGTGGGAGAACCACCTAGAGCAACCGAGGATTCCTCCCCCATTGCCAGAAGATCGAGCGGGCGCGCGACACGTGCGGCGATGATAAACCCGATGAACAATCCGGCACCCCCGATGGCGACGTCTTCTGGGCCGCGCCCAAACGTGGAGCCAATGGTCCACCGGCGCATGCTGTCGAGGACATCCGTGGAGTACAGGCCGATCAACATGGCGCTAGAGCTCAAGGCAGCAGCAACACCTGCGCCGACCAAGACCAGCGTCAGGGGATCCTGAAACCTGCGGGACACACCCAGCACTAATGCTGTGGCCAGGCCGGCGCCTACGAGGGCGAGCGCTGTCCGCATCCCGGTTGAGGTGGCGACACCTAGCGCCGTCCCGAGGGCAACCAGGAACGAAGCTCCCGCGGTGATACCGATGAAGCCCGGATCCGCCAAGGGGTTTCTAGTCCAGGACTGGGCGATTACACCCGATACCGCGATTGCTGCTCCCGCGAAGTAGGCCACGAACGTGCGGGGGATACGCAAATCCCACACGATGTTCTCGATATCTGCTTCGCCTCCGCGGAGGAGGGCAGACACCAGATCCGGCAACGGAATAGCCCTCGAGCCAACCGCCAATGAGCACAGCAAAAGGAGGAAGGTCGACACAACCAGGGCCGTGGTGAGCAGTGCGCGGCTTCTCCCCCGCGAATCCAGTGCGTCTGCCTTGCCACGGCGTTGCGGGTACGCAACGCCGTGGATAGCGTCAGCCTTCCTCGGTAGTGCGAGCACTTAGAGCTGCTCTTCGAACTTGTTGACGGCCCACGGGATCGTCAGCGGGTTCGGCACGCTCATCGCATTGCCGGTGTCCGTGTCGAGGTAGCGGACGCGTCCATCCTTGACCACGTCCAGGCCTTGGAATGTGGAATCCTTCTTGAGTTCATCGACCGCACCGTTGTAATCCAAGACGAACAGATAGTCCACATTGTTGAGCTGGGAGTAGTTTTCCGGGGCATAGTCCACGAAGAAGCTGGAACCATCACCCTGCAGTTCCTTGGGGATCTCAAAGCCGAGGTCTTCGATGAACTGGCCACGGCCGTCTTCTGCCGTGTAGAGGCCCAGCTTCCCGTCATAGGGCATGAGGATGGCTGCGCGCTTGCCCTGCAGCTCCGGGTGGGAGTCCTTGAACTGCTCAAAGGCGCCCTCTGCTTGGTCAATGAGCTTCTCCCCCTCCTCTTCCTTATCCAAGGCAGAGGCGATGGTCTTGACTTGCTCATCCCAGGGGATCTGCCAGTCCTCGAAACCTTCGGGCTTCACGGTCAGCGGGGCGATATCCTCGAGGGATTTCTTCGCCTCCTGATCCACTGCCTGGTTCACGGCGATGATCTGTGTGGGGTCCGAGGCAGTGACCTGCTCTAGAACCTCGGCCGTGAAACCGGAGGCGGTGTTATAGATCACCTCGGGCTGGGCATCTCCCAAAAGCTCCTTCGCCCATGGGCCAACTCCGGAGGGATCACCATCCCCTTTCGCACCCCAGGGGGCCACAGCAACCGGAGTGATTCCGAGTGCCAGCACGGTATCGGCATCACCGAGCCCCAGGCTGGCAACGCGCACCTCCTCAGCACTGTCCGCACCCGCGCTGTCCTCGCCACTTCCGCGGGAGCACCCCGCTAAAGCAATCGCTGCCGCTGAGACAATAGCGAGCACGGTTTTCGCGCGCCGGTGGATAGCAACCATGGAATAAACCTTTCCTTCAACGGGAGCGAGCATGCAAGCATTCGCACCCCTAACTTATTTGAAGCTAGCCTAACCTGTACGTTATGATGGTTTCAAATTTGACCTCTACCTAGGATCAATTCCCTTGACGCATCACCGCTTATTGCCCGTCACCCTCACCGGGAACACCCGCCTCAAGCCGCGGCTGCACCGTTTAACTTTTCACTCGCCGGCTTTTAGTGACTACCCCTTAGCCGGGCCTGACGAGTATTTTGGGCTCCTCATGCCCCAAGACGAGCAGGATTTTTCGCCCTTCCCGGTCGACGATACCAATGTTCGTGCCGCCGTCACCCGATTGCCCGACGACATTCGCCCAGCATTGCGCTGGTACACAATTCGCAAGCTCAACCAAGAAGCGTGCACCATCGATGTCGACGTGGTGACCCATGGCGATAATGGCCCGGGCTCACGCTGGATCCTCAATGCCCAACCCGGGGATACCGCCGGAATATATACCGGGCAAGCACTGTGGCAGGCCCCTAGGAAGTCACAACTGTTACTCGCAGATGCCTCTGCCCTACCGGCGCTGTGGCACATCCTCGAGCACTACGAAGCCTTCTCACCGGAAACCTTGGGTGCAGTCGACGTCGTTGCCATGATCACAGACGACGCTGAAGTTGAAGACGGCTTGGAGGAGACGTGGCGCGGCAAGGTCCGCTCACTCACCATGGTCCTGGCTCCACATGACGAACACTGCACACGCGCCAGACAACTTCTCGGCTCCCGTTTCACCGCGGATACAGCGCCGGATTCGGTGTGGGTATCCGGCGAAGGGGACCTGGCCAAAGCAGTGCGCTCGATAGCCGTGCATGACTGGGGTGTGCCGCGCGAAGACGTCATCTGGTCCGTGTACTGGATGAAGGGCAAGCCGCGGCCTTAAAGCGGACTTCGCACGCATCTAATCCTTTTAACCGGCAGCGGATAGCCGGTGAATAACTCGGTGCGCTGCCACATGGTTCCCATCAGAAGGTTTCCGTCAGGAGGTTTCAGTCAGAAGGTTCACCTGCCCCCAAACGAACCTTCTTCGCTCCTCCATATGGTTTGTTTGCCCCCAAGAAAACCTTTTGACTAGAACCATCTACATCCAGCGTCCGCGTTTGCCCTAGGCCTGATGCATCTCCGCTTAAGTCCACGGCGTGGAGTACCTGACTTGGGTTACACAGTACAACGCGGGCCCCGGTGAAATCCGGAACCCGCGTTGTAAGGGGTCTTGTTTATCAGGCGGTTTCTCACGCCGCCCGCCCTGCAAGACTCAGGGTGTTCTCTCTATCTCTCATGCGCCTCTCTCAAACGCACAAGAATTAGTATGCAGCACTTTCCTTGAAAGGCCATCGTACTTAGCTGCCAATTACCTGTCAGAAAGATATCCGGCCGTGACCTGCATAAACAAAAGAGAGAAAGCGCGAAAAAGGCCCCAGCTCATCCAAGAGCCGGGGCCTAAAATTCGTTTACACAGACAACACTAGTCGGTGTAGTTCTTCTCCACGGAAGCATCGACCGGGATGCCCGGGCCGGAGGTAGTGGAGATGGTGATCTTCTTGGCATAGATGCCCTTAGCGGAGGACGGCTTCAGGCGAATGATCTCGTCGTACAGCGCGCCGTAGTTCTCAGCCAGCTTCTCAGCGTCGAAGGAAGCCTTGCCGATGATGGCGTGCAGGTTGGAAGCCTTGTCAACGCGGAAGGAGATCTTACCGCCCTTGACGTCAGCAACAGCCTTGGTCACGTCGGCGGTCACGGTGCCGGTCTTCGGGTTCGGCATGAGACCACGCGGGCCCAGCACGCGTGCAACGCGGCCAACCTTGGCCATCTGATCCGGGGTGGCGATAGCAACGTCGAAGTCGATGTTGCCCTCGTTGATGGCAGCGATCAGCTCTTCGGTGCCCACGATGTCGGCGCCAGCAGCCTTAGCGGCCTCAGCGTTGTCACCCTCAGCGAAGACGGCCACGCGGACGTCCTTACCGGTGCCGTGCGGGAGGGAGACGGTGCCACGAACCAGCTGGTCAGCCTTACGCGGGTCAACGCCCAGGCGGAAGACAACGTCGACAGTAGCGTCGAAGCTCTTGGAGGAGGTCTCCTTGGCCAGCTTGGCGGCCTCGATCGGACGGTACAGGCGAGAGCGGTCTACCAGCTCAGCGGCAGCCTTGTATGCCTTGGACTTGGTGCTCATAAGTGCAATTCCTTTTCTTGGATTGATGTGGTGATAGCGGGCCGAAGCTGGCCCTGCCACGCGCGATACAGAACGTATCGCGCATTAAATCGAATTTTTACTTAGCCGGGACGCCGTCAACGGTGATGCCCATGGAGCGAGCGGTACCAGCGATGATGCGGGCGCCGTTCTCAATGTCGCGAGCGTTGAGGTCCTCGAACTTGGTCTGTGCAATCTCCTTGCACTGATCCCAGGTCACGGAGCCAACCTTGTCGGTGTGCGGAACGCCAGAGCCCTTCTTGATGCCAGCAGCCTTGAGCAGGAGCTTCGCTGCCGGCGGGGTCTTCAGCTTGAAGTCGAAGGAGCGGTCCTCGTAGACGGTGATCTCCACCGGCACGACGTTGCCGCGCTGGGACTCGGTCGCAGCGTTGTAGGCCTTGCAGAACTCCATGATGTTGACGCCGTGGGCACCGAGTGCCGGGCCGACCGGCGGAGCCGGGTTAGCAGCGCCTGCCTCGATCTGGAGCTTGATCAGGCCAGTGACCTTCTTCTTGGGAGCCATCGAATTACCTCTTTCCTGTGGTACCGGAGTGCCGCCACGATGAATAACAGCGCCCCGTCCGGATGCTCACGCATTGTGGGCCACCGGAGGATGAACGTTTCAAGATGCGCAAAAGCGCACGGCGTTCAAGTTTAGAACACCGTGCGCCCAGCTCAAAATCGCTTTTTAGGAGATGCGCTCGATCTCCGTCGGGGACAGCTCCACCGGGGTCTCGCGGCCGAAGATGGACACCAGGCCCTGCATCTTGCCGGTCTCCGGGTCAATCTCGGAGATGGTGGCGGAGACGGAAGCCAGCGGGCCAGACAGGATGGTGACGGCCTCGCCCACCTCGAAGTCGTGCGCGTAGGCCTTGGCGGCCTCCTTCTCCGGCATAGCCACGACCTGCTCGCCTTCGGAATCTGCTGCGGAAGCTTCTGGAGAGACCGTCGGATCGTTCGGCATGAGGAACTTAGCCACGTCGCGGATCTTGACCGGGGTGGCGTTACCTTCGTTGCCCACGAAGGAGGTCACGCCCGGGGTATCGCGAACGACGGACCAGGCAGCGTCATTAAGCTCCATGCGCACCAGCACGTAGCCCGGCAGCAGCTTGCGCTTAACTACCTTCTTCTTGCCGTCCTTCTTTTCAATGGCCTGTTCGACCGGCACAACGACCTCAAAGATGGAGTCCTCAACCTCGAGGGTCTGTGCACGCATATCGAGGTTGGTCTTTACCTTGTTCTCGTAACCGGAGTAGCACTGGATGATGTACCACTGGCCAGGCTGCTTCTTCAGCTCGCGGGTAAAGGCGCGCAGGCGGGACTTGTACTCAGCGTCGGCTGCTGCGGCGGCGTCCGCGTCAGCGCTTGCCGACGCCTCCCCTGCGCCCTCGCCTTCAGCCTCAGCCTCGTCCGTGCCGCCACCGAGGGCGGCTTCGGCGGCCTTGGTAGCAGCTTCCTTCTCGGCGGCTTCCTTCTCCTCTGCGGAGAGCTCCTCCTGCGGCTGCTGGGCCTCCTCGGTAGCCTCGACCGCCTCCGCGGCCTGTTCCTGGACGTTATCGATCATGGCCTGCTCAAGGGAAGTGCCAGTGTTTTCTTCGCTCATTGTCTGCTACTCCAAATTGGTAATTATTCTTCTCGTCCCCACCAGGGTACTCGGCCGGACTTGGGCAAAAAGTATCCCGCCGTTTCCCCTAGTCGAGCTAGCGGGAAGGCGGCGGGATGAAAGTATGTAATTAGTTTACTAAGGCGCGAGGATTGCTTCAACTCCGAGACCGGTCAGCGCGTCCACACCCCACACCAGAGCGGTGAGGACGATAAGGAAGGCGAAGGTCACCAGAACGTACTGAACCATTTCCTTGCCGGTCGGCCAGACAACCTTCTTGAGCTCGGAGGCAACCTCACCCGGGAAGGAACCAACAGATCCGCCGAAGGAATCTTCCTTCTTGTCCTCGACGCGCACGACGCGCTTGTCAGTGTAGGAATCGGTAGAGGTGGTCGCTGCGCCAGAGAGCTGACGCTTGCCGGTTGGGCGCGGAGCCCCGGTGCTCGGCTGCTTTTCATCGCTCACGGCGATTCCCTCCTTGGAAGTGATGTGGCAGGGGCGACAGGACTCGAACCTGCAACCTACGGTTTTGGAGACCGTTGCGCTACCAATTGCGCCACGCCCCTTTGCGTGCCCTTTTGGGACAACGCACAACCCTACCAGAACGCCGATTCCCTTTGGAAACCACGTGCCGCGCAAGGCTGGGAGTCGGTAGTGAAAAAGCGCCCAGATGCGGGCGCTTTTCTTTCCCGGTAGCGATGGCGAGAATTGAACTCGCGACACAGCGATTATGAGTCGCTTGCTCTACCACTGAGCTACACCGCCATATTCACTTTCTGAAAGCTTCCAGAAACATGAATGGAGCCCCCTGACAGAATCGAACTGTCGACCTTTTCCTTACCATGGAAACGCTCTGCCGACTGAGCTAAGGGGGCACAGCCTCTTTGAGTCACGGAGTTTCTTCCGCTGTGCTCTCGTTGAAGCCTTGAAAAGATTAACCCGAAACGCTTAAATAACACAAATCGCCAGTACGACAAGGGTTTTTGCGCACTTTTCAGGCACCTAAACTCACACGCATCACCCTTGCACCACTCTCGCGGTAGACCACCCCCACTCCAGGCGCGCCAAATCCAGCTATTGTTGATGTATCAAATACTTTATGTGCTCTAGGGAGGACACATGAGCTCTGGTACCCAGAAACAGACACCGAAGGACTGGGCCGGCGACGCCCAGAATGCCTCGACGGACGGCGAATTCAAGCGAGACACCAACTACATCGGTGACCGCATCCTCGCCTCAGTCACTGGTGACAATCCACAGCCCTCCGTGAGTGGCAGTGGCGAGACTTTGGACTGGCCGGTGCAGCCCCACCGCTACCGTCTCATCGCCGCGCGCGCTTGCCCGTGGGCACACCGCGCCGTCATCGTGCGGCGCCTGTTGGGACTGGAAAATGTCATCTCCTCAGGCTTGGCGGGCCCGACCCACGACAAGCGCTCCTGGACTTTTGATCTCGACCCCGACGGGCTCGACCCAGTCCTGCGCATCCCCCGCCTGCAGGATGCGTATTTCGCACGCTTCCCTGACTACCCGCGAGGCATCACGGTGCCAGCCATCGTGGAGGAATCCAGCGGCAAAGTCGTGACCAATGATTTCAACTCCATGGTGCGAGACTTCCAAACCGAGTGGACCGAGTACCAGCGAGAAGGCGCGCCCAACCTGCTGCCGCCGGCCGAGCAGCAGGAGGAGATGGAAGAAATTAACGACTTCATCTTCAGGAAACTCAACAACGGCGTGTATCGCGCGGGATTCTCCGCATCCCAGGAGGCTTATGAAGAGGCCTATGCGGATGTCTTTGAGGTCCTCGATTGGCTGGAAGAGCGACTAGCCCACCGCCGGTTCATCATGGGTGAGCACATCACCGAGACCGATATCCGGGCATACACCACCCTGATCCGCTTTGATGCCGTCTACCACGGCCACTTCAAGACGAACCGGAACAAAATCAGCGAGATGCCGAATGTCTACGGCTACCTGCGCGAACTCTTCCAGACCCCGGGCTTCGGCGATACCACCGACTTCACGGAGATCAAGCAGCACTACTACATCGTCCACCGCGAAATTAATCCCACCCAAATCGTGCCGGCCGGTCCGGATCTGTCTGGGTTGGCCCAGCCTCACGGCCGCGATCATCTGCCGGGTGCACCATTCGCCGAAGGCACTACCCTGCCGGGTCCGTTGCCTGAGGCCGAGCGGTTAAAGAACCCCACGGACTTCCAGCGATAGCGATAAGAAAATCCCGCAGACGCATCTTTGCGTCTGCGGGATTCATTTTGTGCCAGGTAGAAGATTCGAACTTCTGAAGGCAATGCCGGCGGATTTACAGTCCGCTCCCTTTGGCCGCTCGGGCAACCTGGCATGCACTCTTGAGTGCGGTTATGTACTTTACTATGAACTCCCGCCTAACATGCAAATCGCCAGGCAGGAGGACCTTTTATCCCACGCGCTGAACGGTATAGTCCGCCAGCTGGCGCAGGGCCTCACTAGCCGTACACTCCGGCAGCAGGGAGAGCTGGTCTTCCACCACGCGGAGGTAGGCGTTGACGTCGGCCAGCGCCTTATCGCGGCCACCCGACTGCCACAGCAGCTCGATGGCGCGCTGTACGGAGGCGTCGTCTTCAAGCGGGCCCGTCAGCAGCGCACGCAGCTCATCGCCAACCTCGCCTTCCTCCTCCAAGGCATAAAGCACCGGCAGGGTGAACACACCCTCACGCAGGTCCGTGCCCGGGGTCTTCCCGGATTCTTCGGAGTCAGAGAAGATGTCGATGACATCGTCGACGATCTGGAAGATCATGCCCACGGCCGCGCCGATCTGGCGCAGAGCCTCACACTGCTCCGGGCCCGCACCTGCGTGGTAGGCACCCAGGTAGCCGGCGGATGCGATCAGCACCGCGGTCTTTTCCCGGATCACCGCCGTGTAGTGCTCCACGGCATTGGCTTCGCCAGCACCGATGGTTTCCCGCATCTGGCCGGTGACAAGCTCCTCGAAAGTCTCCGCGAAGTGCTCCACCGTGTGGGTGTCCAGCTGGCTCATCAGCCGCGAGGCGTGCGCGAGCAGTGCATCGCCCGCCAGAATGGCCACCGAGTTGGTCCACCGAAAGTTCGCGGAATCCACGCCGCGGCGGCGCTCCGCCTCATCCATGACATCGTCGTGGTAGAGCGTGGCCACGTGGACCATTTCCACCACGGTGGCCGCCTTAATCACCTCGGGCGATTGCGAGCGTTCACCAAACTCGGAAGCCAGCAACGCCATCATCGGGCGGAAACGCTTGCCCCCGGCCAGGGAGAGGTGGCGCACCTTGTCTTTAATGAAGTCCTGCCCGCGGTCGAGCTCCGTATTCAGCAGGTCCTCTACAGCAGCCATCCCGGCGTTGATACGCTCGGTGAGCTGCGCATCCCCCAAGTCCACGTGCTTGGCGTGAGTTTGGCCGTGTGACATTAAACGTGTTCCTTTAAGCTCAAAAATCCTAGTGTTTACTTACCGTAGCCCATGGCACGGCCCTCAACACACTTGTGGCCACTATCCCGTGCAATGATAGTCCCCATGTCGGAGCAGATCGATTCCACCCTTGTTGACGTCGCCATCGTAGGTGCCGGGCCCGCTGGCGCTGCCGCCGCTATCCACGCCGCACGCGCCGGCCATGAGACGCTGCTTGTCGACGCCTCCCCCTTCCCCCGCGACAAGACCTGCGGCGATGGACTGACCCCGCGCGCCATGCACCAGTTGGAGCTCCTCGGCATCGAGGTCAACGCGTCCTACCGCAACCGCGGGCTCAAGCTACACGGCTTCGGCGGCACCGTGACCGCTCCGTGGCCTGAGGCCTACCCCTCGCACGAAGGCACGGCGCTGCCGCGCTATGAATTCGACGCGCTGCTGGTTGACGCCGCCCGAGACGTCGGCGCGCAGCTTATAACCGGCACGGCAACGCAGCCGGAGCTGGACGGCAACAGGCTGGTCGAGTTCTCCGTCGGCAAGCGCCGCGTGCGCGCCCGGTGGGTCATCGTGGCTGACGGCGTGCGCTCGACGTTTGGCAAGCAGCTGGGCCGCACCTGGCACCGCGAGGAGGTCTATGGCATCGCCGCGCGCGCCTATGCCGATTCACCACAGGACGGCGAGGAGTGGATGCACTCCCACGTTGAGCTCAAGGACCCCGAGGGCGTGGTGCAGCCGGGCTATGGCTGGATCTTTCCGCTGGGCCAGGGGGTCAACATCGGCTTGGGCGCGCTCTCCACGGCCGCCCGCCCGGCCCGTCTCAACACGAAGAAGGCGCTGGATTTCTACGCTGAGCAGCAGCGTTCGGAGTGGGGCCTGGGCGAGCTGCGCAACGTCACCTCGGCGATGCTGCCCATGGGTGGTGCGGTGTCTGGAGTTGCCGGCGCGAACTGGATGCTCATCGGTGACGCTGCGGCATGTGTTAACCCCCTCAACGGCGAGGGCATCGACTATGGCTTGGAAACGGCAGCACTCGCCGTGGAGATGCTCGGTACCAAGGACCTCACCTTGGCGTGGCCCGACCGCCTGCGCGCCGAGTATGGCGAGGCCTTCCTGCTCGCCCGCACCGCAGCGCGCCTGCTGACCTACCCACAATTCCTGCCGCTGGCCGGACCTGTGGCCATGCGCGGGCCGGTGGGCCGCATGCTCATGCCGGCTGCAGCGCGCCTCATGGGCAACCTCATCACCGAGGAGGACAAGGACCTGCTTGCCCGCGCCTGGCGGCTGGCCGGCGGGGCGGTCTCCGCGCTGCGCCGCGATACTCCCCTTTGGTCCTGAGCCCTTTGGCCTTAGGGCCCCTAGGCGGGCTTCACTGCGGAGTGCAGCGCCACGATGCCGAAGGTCAGGTTGCGCCAGCCCGCCTGTTCCCAGCCGTTGCGGTTAATGGCAGCGGCCAGTTCGTGCTGCTCCGGCCACGCACGGATGGACTCTGCGAGGTAGATATAGGCCTCCGGGTTGGAGGAGACCACCTTGGCAATCGGCGGCAGCAAGCGGGTCAGGTATTCCTTGTAGACGGTGCCGAAGACCGGGATGACCGGCTTGGAAAATTCCGCTACTGCCAGGCGCCCGCCGGGTTTGGTCACGCGCGCCATCTCCCGCAGGCCCAGCTCGAAGTCGTGGATATTGCGCAAGCCATAGGAAATGGTCACCGCGTCAAAAGTGTTATCCGCAAAGGGTAGGCGCATTCCATCGCCGGCCACCTTGGGTACATCGCGCTCCGCGCCAGCTGCAAGCATGCCGAGGGAAAAGTCACAGGCCACGCACCACGCGCCGGACTTGGACAGCTCTTCCGTCGAGACGGCCGTTCCGGCAGCCAAGTCGAGGACCTTCTCCCCCGGCTTCAGGTTGAGCCGCTCGCGGGTCAGCCGGCGCCAGCGTGCATCCTGACCAAAGGACAGCACCGTGTTGGTGATGTCGTATTTCTTGCCCACCGCGTCAAACATGCGCGCGACATCGAAGGGCTTCTTCTCCAGATCTGCCTTAGACACAAGCGCCTAGTTTAGGCGACGCGCGCTCCCAGAGCGCGGGCGGCCCAACGCGGCAGCTCCGGACGCTGGCCCAAAATGGTCAGCGGGACCTCACGGACATTCTCCAAAACCTCGTCGTAGTAGCCCAGCAGCTGCTCGCACAACGCCGGCCAGGTCTTGGAGGCAATCGACTTCCGGGCGTTCTCCCGCAACTCCTGGTGAATCTCCGGGTTGAGCAGCGCGTCCACCGCATTGGGGAGGTCCTCGACGAACGTTGAAACGTCGAGAAGCAGCCCGTTATAGCCCTCCTCGATGAGGTCCACCGGGCCGCCCGCGCGGGGGCCGATGGTGGGCACGCCCGAGGCCTGAGCCTCCTGGATAGCCTGGCAGAAGGTCTCGAACTCGCCGGCGTGCACGAAAATGTCGAGGCTTGCATATGCGGCTGCGAGCTCCTCGCCACCCAGCGCCCCGGTAAAGACCGCCTCCGGCAGCTGCGCCTCCAGCAGCGGGCGCTCTGGGCCATCACCCACAATCACGAGCTGGATATCCTCACGATCATTGAGCGCGGAAAGGCGGTGCACGCCTTTTTCCGCGGCCAACCGGCCCACGAAGCCGACGATCTTCTTGCTTCCTGTGGGATCCCACTCGCGGCGCAGCGCCTCCGAGCGCTTCGAGGGGTGGAAGCGCTCCGAATCCACGCCGCGGCCCCAGTGACGCACGTTCTTGATGTGGTGCTTCTCCAAGTCGGCGATGGTCAGTGAGGAGGGCGCGAGAGTCATTTGGCACGCATTGTGGATGGTGCGCAGCCACTCCCACACCCCATAGGCCAGCGCGGAGGCGTGGTACTTGGTGGCAAAGCCTGCCACATCAGTCTGGTACAACGCCACGGCCGGAATACGTTGTTGGCGGGCGGAAAAGGCCCCCGCAGCGCCCAGCACGAAGGGACTGGCCAGGTGGATGATGTCCGGCTTGAATTCTCGTAGCGCCTCATCCACAGCGGAGGTGGGAACGCCGACTGGGAGCGAATCCACTAACGGCACGCGCACGGTGGGCACGCGCACGATGGTGAACCCGAGGTAATCAGGGATCTCCTCCTGTCCATCCCGAGCGCCGGGGGCGATGACGATGGCCTCGTGGCCGTGCTCGTGGAGGTGCTCGAGGACACGCAGCACGGAGTTGGTCACTCCATTGACGTTAGGCAAGAAGGATTCCGCGACGATGGCAACACGCATGCGCCCCATCATTCCTTTCCTGAGTGCTCGGTTGGTAAAGCACGTGCTAAATTCCGGTTAATTTTCCCGCTTGCCCACCACAAGGCACCCGCTAACAGGGTAGCGACGGCTGCCGAAGACAGCGCCGGAATGATGGACAGGGTCCATTCGCGGCCTTCTACCTTGACCAAGTCCGGGTTGCTTTTGGCGTAGAGCACCCAGACCTGCTGGCCTTCCCCTAGCCCGGTGGGATAAAGCAGCCCGGTGGGTGGGGTGTGGTAGATACCTTCGGCATCCTGGAAATCCACGAAGGTGCGCAAGGTGCCGACATCCGTCACCGTGGCCAGGGCGCGCCCGGGGTTGGCGTTGATGGTGCGGTCGTTCAAGAAAGGGCCGATGACCATTCCCGCCATGCCCACTAATGCCGCGGCATACAGCACCAGGATCAGCTGGCGTACCCGGCGCCGCGGCATTTACTGGCCTACCTTGGCGTTCAGCGCCTCCTGCAGCGCGCGGCGCGAGGACCGGGTGGTATGCGCCTCCACGACGGTGACGCCGGTGGAGTATTCCTTGAGCTCTGCGAGAACATCGAGAAGCTCCTGCGCCGAGCTCACCTCTCGGTGCTCAGCGCCGCAAGCCTCCGCCAGCTTGGCGACGCCCACCCCATGCGGCGTTCCAAACGCCTTCTCGAAGGAGGGGCGCAGGGGCTCGCGGCCTTGCTCGAGCACCTCGAAGATGCCGCCGCCGTCGTCGTTTGAAACGACGACGGTGAGGTTCTCCGGGCGCGGATTGTCCTCGGGGAGGATGAGGGAGGTGGCGTCGTGCAGGAAGGTGACATCCCCCATGAGCGCCACGGTGCGCGGGGCGCGGGGTGCGTCGGCCTCGCGGGACTGAGCGGCCAGCGCAATACCGATGGCCTGCGCGACGGTGCCGTCGATGCCGGCAGCCCCGCGCGGCGAGTAGGTCTCGACCCCGTCGAAGGGCAGGCCGATGAAGGAGGCATCCCGCACCGCATTGGAGGCGCCCAGGACGAGGGTGTCGCCGACGGCGAGGGTGTCCCCCACCGCGGCGGCGACGTGGAGGCCGGTAAAGCCGATCTCGGGCTTGGTGGCGTCCTCGCCTGTGGCCTCCGCGAGGACCTCGCGCACGCCCTCGGCCGCCATCTGCGCAGCCCCTTCACAGATCTTCATCCACTCGCGCGTGGGCTCGCCGCTGGTCTTAAC
The DNA here is from genome assembly GCF_030232515.1 of Corynebacterium sp. MSK004. NCBI lineage: Bacteria > Bacillati > Actinomycetota > Actinomycetes > Mycobacteriales > Corynebacteriaceae > Corynebacterium > Corynebacterium sp. MSK004. The sequence goes on from NZ_JASPKB010000001.1 coordinate 396,975, forward strand.
GGTGGTACCCAGCTGCGCAGCCTCACCGCGCGGGTTGGTGAAGTCCTCCGTGCGGGACAGGCAGATGAGGTCGATATCGGGATCACTGAGCAGCGCCAGGACGCCGCGGTGCAGGGTGGGATGGCCCACGACGATAACCTGTTCCACCTTGGTGTTGACCACGTAGTCATTGGCGGAGACTTGGGCGCGGCGGAAGAGGTGCGCCGCGGCCGGGTGCACCGGGTGATAAGGAGCAGGTGCGGTGGGCTCGGCAATGGTCGGGACGTCCTCCAGCCCCTCGACCTCCCAAGCTTCATCGCCCGCGATGACGAGCGTGTTGCGGCTGAGATCGACGGCCACCTCGCCGTGATTGGACCAGCGCGGGGTGTGCGCGCGGTGCTGCGTGTAATCCGTCGGGGTGCTGGGCAGCTCCTCCCCTACCAGCGGGGCATCGAAGGCCACGTTGATGTGCACCTGGCGATCATTCAGGAAGCGCTCGGCAATAAACGGAACATCACTCGTCTTCTCCACCTGGGTGGTCTCTGCGTAAACCCCGAAGATGCCTGGCTGCTCGATGGTCTGGGACGCGCCCGTGCCCACCAAGCGGGCCGGGCGGTCCGCGCTGATAACCGCCAGCGGGGTGTGCGAATAGTGCGCCTCCACCATTGCGGGCAGAGTATTGGCCACCGCGGTGCCGGAGGTCATGACGATGCCGACGTGCCTGCGCTGGACGCGGGCCAAACCTAAGGCGGCGAATGCGGCCGAGCGCTCATCAATGCGGGTATGCACGCGAATATCGCTGCGCGCAAGCAGGGCCAAAGACAGCGGCGCATTGCGCGAGCCTGGGCAGAGGACGACGTCAGTCAGGTGACGCGAAAGCTGGGCTGCCAGAGCTTCGGCCAGCTGCATCGACTCCGGTTGTGAGGCTGCAGAGTTCTCAGCATGCGGCTCAGTATTAGGCATTGTCTGCACCGCCCGCACCGGGTTCGCCGTTGCCCGAATCTAGTTGCTCGAAGAGATCATTGAGCAATCCATCCAGATCGGATTCTCCCTGGTCCAGTTGATCCTGGATCTCCGGCGGCAGATCCGTTGGAATCTCCGGTGCGATCTCCGTGGGGATGTCGGTGGGAAGGTTATCCCGCGGCGAATTCTTAGTGGTGGTCACCGTGGTGGGAACCTCGGTGGTCACGGTCTCGGTGACCGGCTCCGGGGCGGGCTTATCGGCATCCGCTGCCGCACCGCGCCACAGGAAAAACAGCACGCCGGCAATAACGACGGCGATGGCGGCAATGGCAGCGAAGACATAGGCCAGGGCTCCCCCTCCCTTCTTCGGCTGCTCCACCTGGTAGCTCGACGGGACGGGGTCGTACTGCGGCTGCTGATAATCCTGGTCATAGCCCTGCTGATAGGGCTGGCCAAAGGACTGCGTGCCCTGGGAACCGGGCTCCGGGAAGTGCTGCTGGGGGCGCTGCGGCGGCTGCTGCTGCGGCGCGCCGAACTGGCGGGTGTCGTTCTCACCGGTGACGCGGCCGAACTGCCGCGTCTCGTTGTCACCGTTGTTGTGGGTCATGGGATTTACCTTATCGTGCACCCTTGCCACTTAGCACCCGGCCGGTGGGGGTTAGTCCCGCGGCGACCTCGCCCGGCGTGCCATCCGCCACAATCTTTCCGCCCTCCGCACCGGAGCCCGGGCCCATCTCAATGACTCGGTCCGCGCCGGCGATGAGGTGGCGGTCGTGGTCTGCCACCACGACGGTGTGGGAGGCATCCACCAGCGAGTGCAGCTCAGAAATAAGTAGGTCGATATCGGCCGGGTGCAACCCGACGGTGGGCTCATCCAGCAGGTAGACGGTATGGCCCCGGCGCGAGTTTCGGGAGCGCTGCAGCTCCGTGGCAAGCTTGATGCGCTGCGCTTCACCGCCGGAAAGCTCCGGAGCGCCCTGGCCCAAGCGCAGGTAACCTAGCCCCACCGCTTCCAAGGTTTGCAGCGCGTGGAGGATCGGCGCTTCATCTGCAAAGACCTCCAGGGCCTCTTCCACCGTAAGGTCGAGGATGTCCGCGATGGTCCTGTCCTTCCAGCGGATGGACAAGGTGTCATCGTTATAGCGCTGTCCCTGGCAATCCGGGCACTGGGTATAGGAGCCTGGAAGGAAGACCAGCTCGACCTCGATCTGGCCGGCGCCACCGCAGGTGGGGCACTGGCCTTGCTTAACGTTGTAGGAAAAGCGCGAGACCGTCCATTTCTTCTTCTTGGCCTCCGGGGTGGCCGCGAAGAGCTTGCGCACGTTGTCGAAGAGGTTGGTGTACGTCGCCACCGTGGAGCGCGGGGTTCGGCCGATTGGCTTTTGGGTAATGGAGACCACGCGCTTGACCTGCTTCGGACAGTCCGGCCCCGTGAGCATGTCATGGAGTGCGGCCAGCAACGTGGATTTGCCGGAACCCGAAAGCCCAGTAATGGCCGTAAACTGGCCGAGTCCGAAGTCCACGTTGAGGCCATCGATGGTGTGCGAGTGCACCCGGCGCAGCGCGATATCACCGTGCGCCGATCGCGCTTCGACCTTGGGCGTGGGGCGCGGGCGCGCCAAGGCACGCGCGGTGGGAGTATCTGCAGAGTCCGCCGCCTCTATGTAATCGGCGACGGGACCCGAGTACACCACCTGGCCGCCGCGCTCACCGGCGAGCGGGCCGACATCCACGATCCAATCGGCCTGCTTGACCAGTTCCATGTCGTGCTCCACCAGCAGCACCGAGTTCCCCTCCGCAATGAAGCGACGGCACATATCCAGCACCGCACCTCGTTCCACCGGGTGCAGGCCCGCAGAGGGCTCATCCAGAACATAGGTCACGCCATAGAGCCCGGAGCGCAGCTGCGCAGCCAGGCGCAGGCGCTGCACCTCACCGCCCGAGAGCGTGTCCGTAGGCCTATCCAGGCTGAGGTGCCCCAGGCCGAGTTCCAGTGCGGATTCAAGGGCCGGAAGGAGGGCCTTGAGGAGCAGGTCTTCCGCGTCATTCGGCTGCGGGCTTTGGCCGTTAAGCAGCTCGTAGGCTTCGCTCAGCGGGAGGGCATTGAATTCGTCGATCGGCAGCCCGGCGTAGGTGACCTTGAGCGCCTTCGCCGTCAGCCGGCGCCCGTCACAGGTATCGCAGCGGCGGGTTTCCATGAAGCTCAAGACGCGGGCGCGGAGTGTATCCGACTTCGTCTCCGCATAGGTCTTGGTCAGGTAGCTGGCCACGGAGCGCCACGTGCCCTCGTAATTGCGCTGGATCTGATCCGCCCCGCGGCGCGGCTTGACGGTTACCACCGGGCGCTCCTCGGTGAAGAGGATCCACTCGCGGTCTTTCTTCGGCAAATCCTCCCACGGTGAATCCAAGTCATAGCCCAGTTCTTGCAGAATGTCGTGGAAGTTCTTGCCCGCCCAGGCTCCGGGCCACGCAGCAATCGCGCCTTCCTCGATGCTCAGGCTGGGGTCCGGCACCATGGACGCCTCCGTGGGTTCGTAGACCACGCCGGTGCCCTGGCACTCCGGGCACATGCCTTCTGGGGTATTCGGGGAGAAGGAATCGGAGTACAGGCCCTCCGGGTTGTCACCGCAGCGCGAGTAAAGAAGGCGCACGGAGTTAGACATGGCGGAGATCGTGCCCACGGTGGAGCGCGCGCTGCTTGCCGACGCCGACTGCTGCAACGCCACCGTCGGCGGCAGCCCCTCGATGCGGCCGACCTGCGGGTCCACCGCTGAAGCGATGAGGCGTCGAGCAAAGGGCGCGACGGATTCCAGGTAGCGGCGCTGGCCTTCGCCATGAATGGTGCCGAAGGCCAGCGAGGACTTGCCGGAACCGGACACCCCCGTCACGGCCACGAGCTGGCCGCGTGGAAGGTCCACATCCACGTTGCGAAGGTTGTGCAGGTGCGCGTCTTTCACGGAAATGGTCATGCCCGCCAGCCTACGCTGCCCTCCGGACATGTACCGTGAGCTGTGTTTTTAAAGGTGCGGCCAGCACTCGCGCACGCGCTCGAACCACCACTCGCGGCGCTCGCCCGGCGCGGCGAGTGTGCTCAGGCGATCCGGGTCGGGGGTGAGGGCTTCGGCGCGCAGGTGACCGTCGACAAGCTCGCGTGGTGCTGTCACATCCTCCAGGAACAGCGACCCGGTGGCCAGGCCCGCAGCGGCCGGGGTGACGTCGATGTCTTCGTCGTCATAGATTTGCGGCAAGGCGGCCACTGCGGCAAGTCCCATGGAGATTCCCACCGAGGTATCCAGGGCAGAGGCCACCGTGATGTCCATGTGGCGCTCGCGCAGGTGGGAGGCTACCTCGAGTACTTTGCGCACCCCGCCCAGCGGCGCGGGCTTAACCACGGCGACATCAGCCGCTTGCAATTCCGCCACCCGATAAGGGTCGCTGGCCTTGCGGATAGATTCATCCGCCGCCACCCGCACGAAAATCCCGGCGCGCATGAGCTGGGTGCGCACCTCCTTGAGTTCCTCAACGGTCTTGCACGGCTGCTCCATGTAATCCAGCGGCATGAGCTCCTTGGCCGCGGTGACGGCTTCCTCAACGCTCCAGCCGCAGTTGGCGTCGACGCGCAAAACCGGCACGCGACCCTGTGCCTCGATGTAGGCGCGGACAGCGTGAACGCGCGCGATATCGTCCTCTAGGGTCTGCCCCTTCTCCGCCACCTTGATTTTGAAGGTGCGGCAGCCGGGATAGCGCTCCATGACCTCCGGCACCTGCTCGGCAGGAACCGCAGGGACGGTGCCGTTGACTTCTACCCACTCGCGCACGGGTTCCGGAAAGCCTTCGTAGGCCGCTTCCAGCCCGGCGGCGAGCCAGCGGGCGGATTCCTCCGCCCCGTACTCCAGGAAGGGGGCGAACTCACCCCAGCCCGCGGGGCCATCGATAAGCAATGCTTCCCGGGTCGTAATGCCACGGAACTTCACGGCGAGTGGAAGGGAGACCACGTGGGCGCGGTCAAGGACGTCATCAATGTGCATGACGTTCATCGTACGTGTGGGGGGTTGAGCGCGACACCTGTCATAGCCGGTGTTACCTTTAAACAGTAAGTGGATATAACCAGAAGAAGGATCTTTACATGCTCTACCTTCTCATCGCGCTACTGGCCATCGCCGCAGTTGTCTACCTCATCTATAAGAAAGTCCACGCCGCGGCCTCCATCTTTGCCGTTGGCGTAATCCTGCTCATGCTCGCCGCTCTCACTGGGCGCGCGGACTTCCGAACCACAGAAATTGAAGCGACCGGCAATGCCTTCTACGACCAGCTGCTCGTCGTGGACGCGCTGTTCAAGTCGCGCTTCTCCGGCATCGGTATGGCGATTATGGTGCTCTTCGGCTTTGTGTCCTATATGCGCCACATCGGCGCGGATGCCAAGACGGTCGTGGTGCTCTCCTCACCGCTCAAGCGCTTCAAAGGCTCCTACTGGCTGGTCCCAGTGGGCTTCATCCTGGGCACGCTGCTCTCACTGGTGATCCCCTCGGCCGCAGCGCTTTCCCTATTGCTCGTGGCCACACTCCTGCCAGCGCTCATCGCTGCGGGCCTGACACCGCTGACTGTGGGCGCCATCGTCGTGACTTCCTCCACCATCGTGCCCACCCCGCTAGAGGCCGGCCTCATCCAGGGCGCTGATCTGACCAACATGACGCCAACGGAATTCGTCTACGGTGCCGTCGCCCACGCCACGGTTCCCACGCTGCTCATCACCGCCTTCGTCCACATGTGGTGGCAGCGCCACTGCGATAAGGTGGATGCCTGCAAGGCCGAAAGCTCCGGTGAGGTCAGCGCCGATTCGATGCACGATGACGCTACCGAGGAAGCCATCGCCCGCGCAGCCTCCCTGCCGGGTTACTACGCCGTGCTCCCGCTCATGCCGTTGCTGCTCATCATTATCTCCGCCATTCTTAACCGTTTGGGTGTCATCCCCTTTGAGGGCGGCATCCTCCCGGTGACCGTGGTCTCCCTGTTCATCGCGATGATCATCGAGTCCATCCGCAAGCGCACCGTCACCGGTGCTGTGGATTCCATCTCCAGCTTCTTCAAAGGCATGGGCGAAGGTGCTGCGGGCGTCGTGGCCCTGCTGGTGGCTGCTGCTGTCCTGGTGGAGGGTATTACGCAGATGGGTGTCATCGACATGCTCATCGACGCCGCCGAGGGCTCCTCCGGCGCCGCCGTCCTCATCGTCCTCGTTTTCGTCGCTGCCACCGCCGCGATGGCCGCACTCACCGGTTCCGGTACCGCGCCCTACTTCGCCTTCTCTGAGGTGGTGCCCAACCTGGCCTCGCAGACCTCCATCCACGCCCCGCAGATGCTCACCGCCATCTGGGGTACCTCCAACCTGATGCGCCAGGTCTCCCCGGTCAACGCCGCGGTGCTCATTGTCTCCGGCGCTATCAAGGTCAACCCCATCCAACTGGTCAAGCGCACCTCTGTACCCATGATCGTGGCGACGGTGCTCAACACGCTGTTTGCGTTCATGTTTATTGGGTAGCGGTTTCCGCGCGGGCTCAACGTTAATCACGGAGCCCGCGGTACGTTTTGGTAAATAAGGTCCCCCAAATCCGAAAATCTGCGGGCATATTTACGAAAACGTACCGACCAAGCGTGCACGACGTATATATCGATCAAATAAGGCCCCAGATCATCGAAGTTTTAGGCCACTATTTGTTAGAACCGTCACGGCTCTAAGGCGGAGCCTACTGACTGCCGTACAATTGCTTAGACAATGAATCCCATCAAGGGTGAAGGAGCAACCATGCTACTGGCTGAAGCCTTGGCCGAGCGTGCCCAGGCGCAGGAGCGCCTCAACTCGCTGAGTGACCGCCTCGCGGCGACGGTCCGCATTCAGGAAGGCGATGAACCGGATGAAAATCCGACCTATCTCCTCCGCGAACTCGAGGGCGTGACCAAGCGCATCGATGAGCTCGTCATCGCCATCAACGCCACGAACACGGCCACCGCGTTCGACGATGAGATCACGCTCATGGAAGCGCTGGCGCTGCGTGATGGTCTGCTACGCAAGCGCCGCATCTACCAGGGACTGGCAGAGCGTGCGGGTGCGCGCCACGACCGTTACTCCCGCTCAGAGATCAAGTTCGTGGCCACGGTGCCCGTGCCGAAGTTGCGCGAGCGCGCCGACGATCTGGCCCGCCAGTACCGCGAGCTGGATACCCGCATCCAGCAGCTGAACTGGAATACGGAACTGATAACTAAATAAGGTCTGCCGCTAGTTGTGCCGCATTCTTGCGGCACGTCATGTCGTTCGACATGTAGTCATGTCGCGCGCCACGCGCGCGACGGTAGCCCACACCCTTCGCAGCGAGCGCAACCCTTACTGGGCAGGGAAAAGTCCAGTGCTTCTCAGGCGCCTTCGTAGCGCAAGAAGGCAGGGAGGTTCGATTCCGTCCCACTGTATGGTGTACCGCGCTGGTACGGAGTACACGTGCACATTGACGGGGATAATCCCGCAGTATTGTTTATTGTTTATCACCGCCGCGCTGGGCGGAGAGTGTGGGTGAGGGTTGGGAATGGGGACTATACTTCCGGCGCACTGCTTTCCAATTAAGCTGGTGTGCCATGAGCGAGCAGAAGAACTACAGCACCGATAACCCTTTCAAGCCGGAGCTCTGGCAGCCCGTCAAGGGCTTTGAGGATCTCACGGATATCACCTATCACCGACTTAACAGTGACGGTCCAAAGCCACAGCGTAAGGATGGCATCGTCCGCATCGCCTTCGACCGCCCTGAGGTGCGCAATGCGTTTCGCCCGCACACGGTAGATGAGCTTTACCGCGCGCTGGACCACGCGCGCCGCACCCCGGATGTAGGAACAGTACTTCTCACCGGCAACGGGCCTTCCCAGAAGGACGGCGGCTGGGCGTTTTGCTCCGGCGGTGACCAGCGCATCCGCGGCCGCTCCGGGTATCGCTATGCCACGGAGCATGCGCATGATGACGCGACTGCCGACGAATCCACTGTCGACACCGCCCGCGAGAAGGTTGAGGGCGGCCGCCTGCATATCTTGGAGGTCCAGCGCCTCATCCGCACCATGCCCAAGGTGGTCATCGCCGTGGTCAACGGTTGGGCCGCCGGCGGCGGGCACTCCCTGCACGTGGTGTGCGATATGACCATCGCCTCCCGCCAGGAAGCACGCTTCAAGCAGACCGACGCCGACGTCGGTTCCTTCGACGCCGGCTATGGCTCGGCCTACTTGGCCAAGATGGTGGGCCAAAAGTACGCCCGCGAGATCTTCTTCTTGGGCCGCACCTATGACGCGCAGCGCATGTACGAGATGGGCGCGGTCAACGAGGTAGTTGACCACGCCGATCTGGAGGACGCCGCCATCAAGATGGGGCGCGAAATCAATATGAAGTCCCCCACCGCCCAGCGCATGCTCAAGTTCGCCTTCAACCTCACCGATGATGGCCTCATGGGTCAGCAGGTCTTCGCCGGCGAGGCCACCCGCCTGGCCTATATGACCGACGAGGCCGTCGAGGGCAAGGAGTCCTTCCTGGAAAAGCGCGAGCCCAACTGGGATGACTTCCCGTACTACTACTAGGCCTCCATCGAGGGCTAGTGCCTTCTCTTCCACCCGAAAGATAAAAAGAGAGTAATATCCGGGACAGTTAACGCCAGTAACTATAGCTCCCACGGAGGCAACCTTGACCACGGAGAAAATCAATCAGATAACCCGCCCAATCGGACTTGTCCTCTGCCTAATCCTTTTGGTTTCCCTGCGACACTTTACCGAATGGTCATGGCTGCTACGGGCGGGCGTCGCCGTTGGCGCAACCATCGCCGCCATGCTGGTGCTGATTTTTATCCTAGGTTGCTTCTCCACGGAAGAAGACACCCCCGAGACACACGAGGCCACTTCTTAAGGCTTAAGCCAGTAGGGAGGGCAGGTAGGGACCTACCAGCTATCCTAATTACCACCAATCACCTTCACCCAGGGAGAGCCTGAAGTGCTGTATTTCGCCATTGCCCTCGCGGCCATCGCGCTCATTGCCGTCATTGCATCGCGAGTGTGGATGTTGCGGCGCATCCAGCAGGCTCAGAGGGACGGTGAGCGCCCCTTCGATCAGGAGGATGAGCTCATCAACCCTTACGAACACCGCGGGCGGTAACCTAACTAACCGTGACTTTCCTCTCTCCTCTGCCCGTCGATCCGCGTGACCCTGCCGCCATCCTCCCTGATCTGGAAGCGGCCATCGCAGGACAAGCCACCTTCCTGCCCATTCCGGCGGAGGACCGCACCCGCGCGCAGCTGCTGCGCAACCACATGCGCGCAGGAGAACCTATTGACTCCTCCATCGCACTCGTCGTGGCCACCTCTGGGTCCACGGGCACACCGAAGGGCGCGCAACTCACGGCCGCCAACTTGGTGTCTAGTGCCGATGCCACGCACCGGACTTTAGGCGGCACCGGTCAGTGGCTACTAGCCATGCCCGCCTCCCATATCGCGGGCATCCAGGTATTGGTGCGCTCCCTCGTCGCGGGCGTGGAGCCGCTCTGCCTTGACCTGTCGGAAGGTTTTTCCATCCCCAGTTTCGCCCGCGCCGCGCACGAGCTGGCCGCCACTGGGGATCGCTCATACACGGGCCTGACCCCGATGCAGCTAGCCAAGGCCATGGATTCGCTAGAAGGAATCGAGGCCCTGCGCACCTTTGATGCCATCCTCGTCGGAGGTGCTGCCACCCACCCGCAACTATTGGACTCTGCGAAAAAGCTGCGCATCAATATCGTCACCACCTACGGTTCCTCAGAAACTTCCGGTGGATGCGTCTACAACGGCCGTCCCCTCGATCGCGCTCTTGTTCGCATCGGCGACGAGGGGCGCATTTACCTTGGCGGGCCCATGATTGCGCAGGGCTATCGAAACGTGGACTCAGATGCCTTCATGGTCGATGAGTCCGGTACCTCGTGGTTTGCTACCTCCGACGCCGGCGCGCTTCACGACGGCCACCTCACCGTCACCGGGCGCCTCGACAACATCCTGAACACCGGCGGGCTCAAGCTCCACCCAGAGCAGCTCGAGCAGCACATCCTTCGCGTGCCGGGAGTGGACGGCGTGTGCGTGGTCGGCATCCCCCACCCACGCTTGGGACAGATGATCGTCGCTGCCTATACCGGATGGGCGGATGTCGGCGATATCCTTGTGGCTCTCGACGATAGTGGCCTTCCCCGGTGGCAAATCCCCAAGGACTTCAAGCGCCTGGCCCAGCTCCCCACCACCGGTCCCGGCAAGGTTGACCGCCTCGCCGTCGCCCGCATGTGGGACAGCTAAGCCTCCGCTTCGCCAAAGCTGCGTACGGCAATGCCGCGCGCAGCGGATTCCCCGAGGGGGAAGTGTGAACCTTCATCGACGGCAACCTCGAGCACACCCGCAACCGAAGGGGCAACGACGGTCAATTCTACTCCCGGCCGCACTCCATATTTATCCAGGTAGCGCAAAAATTCGCCATCAGCGTCAGTGACCTGCTCCACGGTGACGGGGGTCTGCGCGGGGACGTCGATAAGCGTAATGCGCGAGACCGGCTCGGCAGTGCCATCCGGGGCAGGTATGGGATCACCATGCGGATCGCGGGCGGGGTTGCCCAGGAAAGAATCAAGACGTTCAACGAGCCTGTCGGACGTCGCGTGCTCTAGCATTTCTGCCTCATCGTGCACCTCATCCCAGGTATAGCCCAGAGTGCGCACGAGGAAGGTTTCCAGGAGCCGATGCCGGCGCACCATTGCCACAGCCAGCCGCCGGCCTTCCTCAACAAGCCGAACACCGAAGTAGCGTTCGTGTTCCACCAGCCCCTTCGCGGCCAGGCGCTTGACCGCCTCCGACGTGGTGGGCAGCTTCTGCCCCGCCGCTTTAGCTAGGTCCCCCAGCGGCATCGCGGTATTAGCGCCCTCTTTCTCCTCATAGGTCCAGAGGATCTTGAGGTAATCCTGGGTGCGTTCGGGCAGCTCACTGATGTGCATACCCCCATCGTAGTTCAGCCTATTGCTTCCAAAGGTTTCAGGACTTATGCTCTTTCAAGTTCAATCTATTGAACATCGACATTCACTTTTAATAAGAGAGGTTTCCCGTGAAGAAACTTATTGCGCTTCCCCTCGCTTCCCTCGTGGCTGCCACCGCGCTGACTGCCTGCACCAGCAGCGACTCCGCCGAAGCCCAGGACGACAATCTGACGATCTTCGCCACGACTGGTTACTTGGCTGATGCGGCCGCCAATATCGCCCCGGACGCCGACATCACCACCATGGTCGGTCCCGGCGGCGATCCGCACACCTACCAGCCCACCACGCGCGATATTGAAAAGATGCAGGACGCCGACCTCGTCCTCTGGAATGGCCTTCACCTCGAGGCGCAAATGGTGGACCAGCTCTCCTCCCTCGGTGAGAAGCAGCTAGCTGTCGGCGAACAGCTCGATACTGCTGACCTTCTGCCGTGGCCCGAGCAAGGTGACAAGGGCGAAAAACTCTACGACCCGCACATCTGGAATAGCCCCGAGCTGTGGAGCCAGGTCGTCGATCACATCGGCACCAAACTCGGCGAAATCGACTCTGACAATGCCGAAGACTATGCCGCGGCCGCCGATGAATATGAAGACAAGATTGCAGCCGCGCATGACAAAGCGGCTAAGGAACTCGAAAACGCCTCCCCGCGCGTCCTCATCACCGGCCATGACGCCTTCAACTACTTCGGCAAGACCTTCGACTTTGAAGTCCAAGCCACCGACTTCGTGACCACCGAAGCCACCAAGTCCGCCACTGAGATCTCCGAGCTCGCGGATACGATCGCGGAGAAGAAGGTCCCCGTTATCTTCCAAGATAACCAGGCGAACCCACAGGCCATCACTTCTCTCAAGGAAGCCGTAGAAACCCGCAACTGGACAGTCACCATCTCGGATGAAGAGCTCTTTGCCGATACCCTCGGCCCGGAAGCCCCAACCGATACCTACCTCGGAGCCTTCGAACATAACGCTAGCGCCGTGGCGAAAGCACTAAGCTAATGCTCAGCGTAGGAAACCTCACCGCCGGCTATCCCCGCACGCCGGTGCTTCACGACGCCTCCTTCACCCTCACCCCCGCGACTATCACCGGGCTGGTGGGTGCGAACGGGTCGGGAAAGTCTACTCTGGTCCGCACGCTGGTAGGGCTCCTTCCGCCTCTAGCCTGCGGGTCGATGACCTTCGATGGCGTCGATCTGGCACATTTTCGGCAGCGTCTCGGATATATGCCACAACATGCGGATATCGACTGGAATTACCCTGCCACCGCCTTCGACATCGCCCTGATGGGCCGCACCGCCGGGCTGCGCTGGTGGCAGTGGCCCAGCCGCGCTGACAAAGACGCCGCTCACGCCGCGCTTTCCCGCACCGGAATGCAGGCACACGCGCAGCTGCCGATTTCCGCCCTGTCTGGTGGTCAGCGCCAGCGCGTGTTGTTGGCGCGCACGCTCGTTAGCGAGCCGGAATTCATCATCCTCGACGAGCCCTTCGCTGGTGTCGATGCCGCGAGTCAGCGCGCCATCATGGATGTACTCAAGGAACTGCGCGAGAACGGCGTGACCATCCTGCTGGTGCATCACAACCTGGCGGAGGTCGCCGACTTTTGCGATGAGGTCCTCATGGTCGGCCACGGCCGGCTCATTGCTGCTGGCCCCACTGAGCAGGTACTTACCGAGTCCGCCATTGCCGACATGTTTTCCCTGCCATCATGAACCCACTCGAGCTTCTTCAGAACTACACCTATACCCAGGCACTCCTGGGCACCGTGCTCATCGGTGGCTGCGCTGGCGCGCTAGGCCCACTGGTATATGTTCGCCGCACCAGCCTGCTGGCCGATGCCATCTCGCATTCTTCCCTGCCTGGACTGCTCACCGCCTTCCTCGTGGCCACCGCCATTGGCTGGGACGGGCGAAATGTCTGGCTTCTTTCTTGCGGCGCCCTGCTCACCGGAACCCTCGCGGTGGGGTGCATTCACCTCATCCCGCGGTTAACTCCCCTGGGGCAAACCACTGCGATGGCGGCCACGCTAACCACATTTTTCTCGGTGGGAATGCTGCTCATGCAGTATATTTCCCGCCGACCATTGCCTGGCAAGGCCGGAATCCAGGATTATTTGCTGGGAAATGCCTCCACGCTCACTCGCGCGGATGTACGGTCCACACTCATCATCGGTGGCTGCGTGCTGCTTTTTCTTTTCCTCATTCACACCCGGCAGGCCGCAGTCACTTTTGATTCAAGTTTTGCCCAGGTAGCCGGCATCCGCACCTCGTTCCTCAACGCGGCTAGTTTCTTCGCCCTCACCGCCATCACGGTGCTCGGCGTCAAAGTCGTCGGCGTAGTGCTCATGGTCGCCGTGGTCATCAGCCCTGCCGCCGCTGCCCGCCCCTGGACCACGCGCTTGCTACCTTTCATCGCGCTCTCCGGGTTCTTCGGCGCGGCCACCGCTGCTCTCGGCTGCTATGTCTCCATTGCGCACGGCCCGCTGCCCACCGGTCCGGTCATCGTCCTGGCTCAGGCGGCGCTCGTCACTATCAGCCTCACCAGTAGAAAGCTAGCCTCATGACCCTCGCCGCGACCGCTTGTCTCCTTGCCGTTCTGACGGCCTTGGCCTGTGCTATCCCCGGCACCTTTGTTGTCCTCAAAGGCCAGGCCATGCTTATCGACGGCATCGGCCATGCCGTCCTTCCCGGAATTGCCGTCGGCTACCTCTTTACCGCAGATCTAGATTCACCCATCTTGCTCGTTACCGCGGCCGCTGGCGCCTTGGTGGTGGCGTTGGGAACTGACGCACTACAGCGCAGCCCGCTGGTGACTGCTGATTCCGCCCTCGGATTGGTCTTTCCCGCCCTGTTTGCCGCCGGAGTCATCCTGATTTCTACGCACATGAGCCACGTGCACCTTGATGTCCACGCCGTTCTCGTCGGTGATCTCAACCTCGCGGCCTTCTCCAATCCCAACTATTGCTACATCATGGCCGCAGTGCTGGGTATCAATGCTCTCTTCCTCGCCCTTACACTGCCGCGTTTATCCGCCACGACTTTTGACGCCGATTTTTGTGCCGCACGCGGGGTGCCCACGCGCGTTCTTCACATCATATTTATGACCGTGGTTGCCTGCACCGCCACCGCCGCCTTTCACGCTGCCGGTGCCATGCTGGTCATCGCTCTCATGGTATTCCCGACGATGACCGCGCGGCTGCTTACTCAGCGCGTGCCCACGCTGGTGTTGACCGCCTGTGGCGTTGCCGCTATCAGCGCGGTCGTGGGATTTTGGGTTGCCTATGTCCTTGACGCGGCTACCTCTGCCGCAATGACAGTCACCAATGCCGTTATTTTCGTTGCAGTGCTCATCATCTACCGCTTTCGCCAACGCACCAGCTCATTGCCGCAGCACACCACACCAGTGGCACAATAGTGAGCATGTCTGCCTATTCCGCCACTCCTGCCGATTGGCTCCAGGGTGCTCGCCCGCACACCTGGGCCAATGCTTTTGCTCCTGTTATCGCTGGTACCGGTGCCGCCGCCGCGGCCCACGGTCTGCACTGGGGACGCGCATTGCTGGCACTCATCGTGGCCTGGGCTCTTATCATCGGCGTGAACTACGCCAACGACTACTCCGATGGCATCCGCGGCACCGATGATGACCGCACCGGCCCCCAGCGGCTTACCGGCGGCGGGCTGGCCAAACCGCAACACGTCAAGTTCGCCGCCTTCGCCTCCTTCGGCGTGGCGGCTATCGCGGGCATCTCACTCTCCCTAGCTGCCAACGCCGCCTCGTTCATCCTCGTCGGCGCCGTGTGTATCGCCGGTGCCTGGTTCTACACCGGTGGCAAGAACCCCTACGGCTACCGCGGGTTCGGGGAAATCGCCGTTTTCGTGTTCTTCGGACTCGTCGCGGTCCTAGGTACCGAGTACACACAGGCCGGCCGCATCACGTGGACAGGCCTTGCCTTAGCCGTGGGTATCGGCGGTATGAGTGCGGCGGTAAACCTGGCCAATAACATCCGGGACATCCCCTCCGATAAGGCCACCGGCAAGATCACTTTGGCGGTGCGCCTGGGTGATAAAAAGTCCCGCACGCTATTCATGACCCTCTTGCTGCTGCCGGTACTACTCACCATCGGCCTAGCCTTCGATTCCTGGGCCGCGCTCGCTTCGCTGCTCTACTTCCCTCTCGCGCTGGGTGCTATCCGCACCGTCAACCGCGGCGCACGCGGCCCGAAACTCATCCCAGTACTTGGCATGGCCGGCCGCGCGATGCTGGTGTGGGCGGTTATCAACGCTGTAGCGCTGGCTCTGGTTTAACCACCGATTTAGCGGCCAGCCAGCTCCTCTTGGACCCACTTCTTGTGGGCCTTGCGCTGCGCGGAGTACTCCGCCAGCGTCTGAGTGGCTTCCATGCGCCACGTGGAGAAGATCAGCATGGACAGCGGCAGCGCCACAAACAGCGCCAGCAGGGCAGAGACCAGCAGCGGAAAGGTTCCAAGTACCGCCATGGCCAGCAGCTGAATCACCGCGGTGAGCACGATGAACAGCACCACGCGGGCAGCCCCGTACTTCCACAGCGCTTGGCGGGAGCGGCGCTTCAGCGCCGGGTCCGGCTGGGGTGGCTCGGGGTTCTGGGAAGTGTTCGCGGTGTTTTCTGTCTGACTCATAATTCTCACTTTTGCTTTGCGGGCATTCCGTAGAATACAACGCATGGGTCGATTGATACTACTACTCTTGTTTGTCCTCGCGGCAGTCCTCGTATGGAAGGCCTTTGGTCCGTCGAGTTGGAATAAGAAGGTGCAGCAGACACAGCAGCCGCAGCGCCCCGCAATCAAGGGCCCAGACGATGACGAAGAGTTCCTGTGGAACCTAGAGAAGCAGCGCTTCAAAGAGCGCCGCGCCAGGGAGCGGGAGGCAGAGCGCCAAGAAGAAGAGCGCCGCCGTCGCTCACAGGGTTCACAAGGTTCCCAGAAACCCAAGGCCCCCGAGGACAAAGACAATAAAGCCGACGAAGCCTAAGCCTTCGGCTCGAAGGTCATCTCAAGGCCGAGGGCCTCAGCCACCGCAATCACCTTTTCCCAGCGCACGCCAGAGCCGCCGTGCTCGATGGTGTGCAGCGTGGAGCGCGAAATCCCGGCCTTCTCAGCCAGCTCCTGCTGCAAGATACCGAGTTCTCGGCGGCGCTGCGCAAAGCCCTCACCGAGAGCGATGAGCTGCGGGTTATCGCCCGCCGGCTTGCCCTGTTTGTGCCGCGGCTTAGGGGTATCCGCCATTTAGTTCAGCCCCGCATAGGAGTGCAGGCCGGAGACAACCATGTTGATGAAGAACAGGTTGAAGATCATGAGCAGCATCGCCGCGATGTTGATATACGGCGCGGCCTTGCGGAAGGCCGGCGTCGCGCGGGCGTGCAGGTAGGCGGCGTAGAGGATCCAGGTGGCGAAGGATACGGTCTCCTTCGGGTCCCAGCCCCAGTAGCGTCCCCATGTGGACTCGGCCCAAATAGCGCCCAGTACAATACCCAGGCCCAGAGTCGGCAGCGTCACCACGCCCAAGCGGTAGGCCAAGCGGTCCAACTTCTTAGCAGAAGGAAGCGGGCGGGCAAGCGCACCAAAGAAACCGGACTCACTGCCCTTCGGCTGGAACTCACGCAGCACGCTGAGCAAAGAAGCGATACCGGAGACCACGCCGATGGACGCACCCAACGAGACCACAGTGACGTGGATGGGCAGCCAGTGAGACTGGAGTGCCGGAACCACCGGAGCGGATTCCGCATAGAGCTTGGTGGAGCCGTAGAACATCAGCGCCAGAATCGGCGTGAGCAGCCACGGCCACAGAGTGCGCCATTCCTTGCGCTGCATGGCGATGGTCGCCACCACCATGGCGCCGGCGGTCACCATGAGCACGTACTCGTAGAGGTTGCCAAACGGGAAACGCCCCGTGGCCAGGCCGCGCAGCACAATGGCCGCCAAATGTAAGGCGATACCCAACCACAGGAGCATCTGCGTCATGCCGCCGAGCTTGTCGGCGTTCTCCCGCTTCTTCGACAGATCCGCGTCTAGGTCAGCATCGGGGCCAGTGCTGGCTGTCGGGGGGACGTCGCCAAGCGCGGCACTGTCTGCCGAGGCCCCCACGCTAGCGAGTTCGCGCTGCTGCGCCACAGCAGTCGTGCGGGAGCGCATCGCCTCGATGATGCTGTGCATCCGGCCGTAGTAGACCAGGGACAACACCAAGGCGAGAGCATAAACGACGAACGCGGTTTGCACCGCGATGTCGGAAAAGTTGGACAGATTTTGATCAACCTGCATGAGTGGGAAACCTTGCCTTCACAATCGTGCCTACACCGTGCTTCACGCACGAGGCTGCATGAGCGGAGAGATTTATGGTGCTCATCAGAGTACCCCCCTTCAGCGGGAGTATCCAACTTTTGACGGATAGCTTTCTCACCTTTAGTCGGCGGAGTAGAGTTCGTCCTCCTCCACCTCATCGGGATCCGGCAGTTCCAGGAGCTCGCGGTGCAGCTTGTGGAATTCCTCAGACCAGCCCGCGCGGTCGGTGCGGGCAAGACCGCCCATCTCAATATCGGTGCCACCATTGGCCCCCGGCCGGATGCGCACCCACACGCGGCGGCGCTTGATCACCAGCGAGCCAACCAGGGATACCAGCATGACCAGCGCGGACACGAGAACCCAGCTCTGGAAGGGGTCATAGGAAACCTGGTAGTTCGCAAACTCGGAGGCACCGTCGAAGGTGATCTTCGTGCCGTCGTCCAGCGTGACCGATTCACCCTGGTTCAGGTTGACGCGGTCGATCTTCTGCAGCTGGCCCGTGTGGACCAGGTTGGAATCGAGGGAGAAGAGGGACTGCGGGGTACCCGTGTCCAGGCCGGCATCGCCGCGGTAGATATCGATAGCCACGGCCGGATCCAGCATCGCCGGGTAGGAAGACTGCAACAGCTTGCCGCTCTCGCCGGACCACTCGGCGGTCGGGGCAAACAGGCCCTGGATGGCGATCTGGTTCTGGCGGCGCTCAAACAGGTCCGGGTACATGCCCGCCGGCGGGTCGAAGCGCATCACTCCCGACGAGAGGAAGAACGTGGTGTCAGTGGGCTGAAATTGGATGGTCTGCGTGCGCTTCTCACCGTTAGGCCACTCCACCGTCATGGTCGGCGCAAAACCGTGGCCCTGCAGGTAAACGCGGTTTTTGTCAATGCGCAGCGGGTGATTGACCTGCAGCTGGTAGTCCTCCCAGGTCTCCGGGTCCGTGAAGATGTCGTCGCCGGCGGCATAGGACACGTTCGAGGTGAACATCTCCGCCTGGCCATTGGGCAGGTAGTCCGCGGTGAAGTCGTGGGCCAAGAAGCAGAAGGGGTGCAGGCCGGTGCCGTCGAATAGCGGGCCGGCGCGGAAGGAGTCATAGACGGAGGTGGAGGTGTTGCAGAACTCCGTGGATTGCGCCTGCTCTTGGGTCTGCCCCTGGGAGTTCTTCTCCGTGACCACGATGACCTGTCCCTCGTAGTGCACCAGGCGCCCGGCTGCCATGGTGAGCAAGATTGCCACCAACGCGATGTGGAAGATGAGGTTGCACAGCTCGCGGGCATAGCCGCGCTCCGCGGAGAAGGATTGCGCACCCGCGCGGTCCTTCTCGGGCGAGACCTCGGAGACCCGCCACTTCTTCAGCATGGTTGTGGTGGCCGCTGCGATCTCCTCCGGGGACTTTTCCGAATGCCCGGTGGCGTTGAGCGGCATCTTTTCCAGATACTTCGGCGCGCGCGTCGGCGGTGTGCGGTAGGCCTTGTAGTGATCCCAGGAGCGCGGGATGATGCAGCCCACCAGAGAAATCATGAGCAGGACGTAGATGGCCTGGAACCAGACGGAGGAGAAGACGTCGAAAAGCTGCAGCTTGTCGTAGATCTCCGCCACCTTGCCGTTGGTCTCAATGAAGTCGTTGACGTTAGATTCATTGAGCGAGCGCTGCGGCAGGAGCGATCCGGGAATGGCGGCGATGGCCAGCAAGAAGAGCAGCGCCAGCGCGGTGCGCATGCTGGTCAGCCAGTGCCAGGCCTTGCGGATATATCTCACGAAAAATCTCCTTTACAGCAGCGTCGCGCCATAGGACACGGTCCACTGGCGGATGGCGTTGATGAAATCTCCCCACAGCCCGGTCAGCAGCGCCAGGCCGACGAGGATCATGGCGATGCCCCCGAGAATCTGGATGGTCCGGGAGTGCTCCCGCATCCAGGTCACGGTGCGCATGGCCTTAGCGGAGCCCAGTGCCACGAGCAAGAAGGGCAGGCCCAGGCCCAGGCAGTAGCCAATAATGAGGATGGTGCCGCGCAGCGCGGTGGTTCCCTCGGTGCCGGCGGAGACAGACAGGATGGCAGCCAGCGTGGGGCCCAAGCACGGGGTCCAGCCCAGGGCGAAAACCCCGCCGAGCAGCGGCGCGCCCAGCCACGTGGTCCAGCGCCGCGGCGCCATGCGCGTGTCCTTCTGTAGTACCGGCACCACGCCCATGAACACCACACCCATGAGGATGGTGATGACACCGCCGGCGCGCATGAGGGTATCCGCGTTGAGCGTCAGCGCCGAAATGGCGCCGAAGACTGACACGGTGGCTAGGACGAAAACGACGGTAAAGCCCAGCACGAAGAGTGCTGCGGCACCGACGACGGCCCAACGCCGGCGCTTGCCGACGCCCACCCCCAACTCCTCGTCATAGCTCACCTCACCGCCGACCACGGAGGCGAGGTAAGAGATATAGCCAGGAACCAGTGGAACCACACAGGGTGAGGCGAAGGAGACCAATCCGGCCACGGCCGCGGCGAGCACTCCGATCAGGAGCGGGCCGGACACGGCGGCATCGGCAAAGCTTTGCCCCATACCGGCAGCGGCAAGGATCACTGTTCTTTCTCCAGCTCGTCGACGACCTCGAGGACATCCTTCTCCGTGATCTCCGTCAGGAAGACCGCGGCAGGGCGGTGCTGCTTATCCAGCACGATGGTGGTGGGCACCACCGAGGTAGGCACGCCACCGAGGGCCGCAGCCGTCTTGAAGGGCGGGTCGTAGATGGAAGGGTACTCCAGGCCATTATCGGCCATGAAGTCCCGGGAGATCTCCGGGTTGAAGTCCTTGACGTTGATGCCAAGCACGGTGCCTACCTTGCGCTTCTGCAACTCCGCGTGGATGGCCTGGAGGTCATCCGATTCAGAGCGGCACGGCGCGCACCACTGGCCCCAGGAGTTGAGGACAACGATCTGGTCTTTGAAATCCGAAAGCTTGATCGTCGTGGACTCATCCCGCAGGTCCTCACCGGAGAAATCCTTGAGCGGCTTGCGGTCCTCCTCCGCATAGCGGATGGTGGTCTGCCCGCCGGGCGAGATGAACTCGAAGGTGCCGCCGGAAGCCACGGCGTTCTGCGCGTTTTCCTCGCTTTGCGCACAGCCTGCCAAGGCAAACACAGCAAGGACACCGGCCGCGGCGGCGCGGATAGTTCTGCGTCCCATTAGATGTCCTGCGCCGGTTCGGAGTAGAAGATATCGATGATCTCGCGGTCGCGGTAGACCAGCGAGGTCACCGAGGCCAGGTCGCATTCGCGGTCCCACGGCGCGTGGGCCAGGCGCTTGCCCAGCACGGTGCGCTGCACCATGACGATGGGCAGCTGGTGGGAGACCACAATGGCCTCGTGTCCCTCAGCCTTGGAACGGGCACGCTCGGCGGCATCCATCATGCGCGCGGCGATCTCCTCGAAAGGCTCGCCCCACGAGGGCTCAAGCGGGTTGACCATGAGCGGCCAGCGCTGCGGGTTCCACAGCTGCGAGTTCCAGCCCTTGGTGCGCAGGCCCTCGAAGCGGTTACCGGACTCGATGACGCCCTTGTCGACGTCCACCTCCAAGCCCGTCACCTTCGCAATCGGCATCGCGGTTTCTTGCGCGCGCTGCAGCGGCGAGGCCGCCAGGTAGGTCACGTCATGGCCTTCGAAGGCTTTCGCCGTGCGTGCGGCCATGGAATGCCCACGGGAGGACAAGTGATAGCCCGGGATGCGCCCGTAGAGGATCTTATCCGGGTTATAAACCTCGCCGTGGCGGACGAAGTGGACGATGGTGGTGGACATATGCCTGTGTCTATCCCCTCAACATGGTTGGTTTATTGCGGGCGCTGCGCGCTGGCAGCGGCCTGGGCGGCAGGCTTGAGAGCTGCCTCGATTACCTCAAAATCATTGTCCGTGAGCGCATCAGACACAAACCAGGTCTCGAAGGCTGACGGCGGGACGTACACGCCGCCCTCCAGCAGTGCGTGGAAGAAGGGTGCGAAGCGCCAGGTATCGGCGGCCTGCATATCGGCGAAGTTGCGGCCCTGGCCCTCGGCGAAGCGGATGGAGAACATCGTCTCCGCACGCTGGATGTGGTGTGCCACTCCGGCGGCGCTCAGTGCCTCGGTGATGAGGCCGGTCAGGCGATCCGCATTGGAGTGCAGGCGCGGGTACAGCTCTTCGTTGGCCAGCTCCAGGGAAGCCAGACCGGAGGCCATCGCCACCGGGTTACCGGACAGCGTGCCCGCCTGGTAGACGGGACCCGACGGCGCCAGCGAGGCCATGACGTCGGCGCGGCCACCGAAGGCAGCTGCGGGCAGACCACCGGAGACCACCTTGCCGAAGGTCACCAGGTCACCCGCTACCCCATCGACGCCAAACCAACCCTTGTAGGAGGTACGGAAGCCGGTCATGACCTCGTCGAGGATGAGCAGGGCGCCGTCGGCATGCGCGATTTCCTTGAGCGCCGCGTTGAAGCCTTCTTCCGGGGCCACGGTGCCCATGTTGCCCGCTGCGGCCTCGGCGATAATGCAGGCGATCTCTCCCGGGTGCGCGGCGAAGGCCTCGCGGACGGCGTCGAGATCGTTATAGGGAACGACGATGGTATCCGCGGCCGAGGCGCCGGTCACGCCCGGGGAATCCGGGAGCGCGAAGGTGGCCACGCCGGAGCCAGCCGACGCCAACAGCGCATCCACGTGGCCGTGGTAGCAGCCTTCAAACTTCAGGACCTTGGCGCGGCCGGTAAAACCGCGGGCCAGGCGCACGGCGGACATGGTGGCCTCGGTACCGGAGTTGACCAGGCGCACCTGCTCCACGGCGGTGCGCTTGACGATGTGCTCCGCCAACAGCGTCTCGCCCTCGGTCGGGGCACCGAAGGAGAGGCCGTCGGCAGCCGCCTTCTGCACTGCCTCCACGATGGCCGGGTGGGCATTGCCGTGGATCATCGGGCCATAGGAGCTGACCAGGTCGACGTACTCGTTGCCGTCGACGTCCCAGAGGCGGGAGCGCTCGCCACGGGCGATGACGCGGGCTTGGCCGCCCACGGATCCGAAGGCGCGGACCGGGGAATTCACGCCACCCGGGGTGACCTTCGTGGCGCGCTCGAACCACTCGGCGGACTGGGACGTATTCTGCTGATTTCGCTGGCTGGAGTTAGGCATAGCCCACATTGTATCGGTTTTAGCCCTATACAAAAGTTGGAGTCCCCTCGTGTCCTTCCGTCTTCCCACCACTGCCTCCTAAGCGGCAGCAATCGCTCGCGCTGCGAGCCCGCTACTGTGGCGCTATGCTGGCAGCACACTGTTGATTCTGCCTTTCCTTATTTAAGCGCTGGGGTGCGCTGTGGAGAGGCACTAGCTTAAGGGGGATTCCCATGGCATCGCGCCGTTTTCTTGTCGTTCTTGCTTGCCTTCCGCTGTCTGCCTGCGCTGCCACCCAGGCGGAACCCGCTCCGCGCACCGAACCCAGCCCTACCACCTCGGCCCAACCGACGTCCTGGGAGCCGAATGCCCTGCCCCAGCCGGTCAACCGCTTCGGCGACACCACCTCTATCTCGCCCGCCCCGGCCGAACCGGAATCTGAAACCGAGGCGCCCGCGCCCGCACCCACGACCGTCGAGGCCCCCGCGCCACGCATCGAAGTAGAAACCGTCACCCTCCCCGCCCCGGCGCCCGCACCCCGTCCGGCCCCACCGCAGCGGCCCAAGCCCAAGCTGGAACTGCCCGAGCCCCCGCGGGTGCCCACGTCCATCCCCATCCCGCCAGAAGTCCAAGCCGGCCTCGACCGCATACCGACACTTCCCCCGCTGCCGCGCGCGGAGGATATACGCATCGATGTGCCCTTCTAAAAGGCGGATACCAAGTACGTTTCGATCAAATAGTGGCAGAAAAACGCCCATTTTCGGACCCTTAGTTGATCGAAACGTCGCCAATCCTCATGGCCTCACACCATCTAAGGGTAGACCCTGATCTACCTCCTATATTCCCCCGCTGTACATGACAGGAAGCATAGCCGGGAGTTAAGCTGAACCCGATTTTCAATGACGGCGTTTACCTGACAGTAAGGGACTCATGAACAAGAAAGCTCTCGGCATCACCGCCGGCGCTATCGCTGCGGTTCTCCTCGCAGGCGGTGGTGGAATGTACGCACTAACCAGCGGCTCCTCCGACATTCAGCTCACCGCAACCGATGTCACGACAACCACCAAGGAAGACCTCATCAGTTCCGTCTCCGCCACCGGCACCGTCTCCGCCGAGCGCGAGCTCTCGCTGACAACCTCGCTGACCGGCCCCATCCAGTCCCTGGACGCGAAGGTGGGTGACCGCGTCGAGGCCCAGCAGCTCCTCGGCCGCATGGACACCACGGAAACCGAGCGCGAGCTCGAAGCCCAGCGCACCTCTCAAGAGGCAGGCAAGCTCGAGGCCGTCCACCAGATCGAGGACGCCCAGCTTCAGCTGCGCCAGCTTCAAGATTCCCTCGACCAAGGCCTCAACCCCGAGGTCAATAGCGCCCAGTCCGCCGTGAATTCGGCGCAGACCGAGTACGCCGAGGCGCAGCGCAAGCTCGATGATGCCCTCGCCACCAAGGGCGACCGCCCCGAGGTTGCCGAAGCCCGCGCGGCCGTCGAGCAGGCGCGCTCCGGGGTGCGCGATGCCGAGTCCAAGTCCTTCCAGTCCGCGCTGGCCTCCATCGGCACCGCCACCGAGGACCCTTCCGGCATCAACACCGCCAGCGCTTTCTTGAGCTACCTCGATTCCGATGAAGCCGTGCAAGACTCCGAGCGCCAATTGAAGGAATCCGAGGAATCCTATGGCCGCCTCCTCCGCGGCATCGACCGCGAGCTCGGCGAACAGCAGCGCGCCACCGCCGCTTCCTACCAGGCCGTCTCCGATGCCGAGCGTGCACTGCAGGCCAGCAACCTGGCCATCGAACACCAAATCGCCTCCCAGTCCCAAGCAGTAAACCATGCGGTGGAGACGGCGGCGTCGGCAAGCGCCAGCAACGCCAAGGAGAATGGGCCTCTGGAGTACACGCTCTCCCAGGCCGACCTGCGCTCCCCTCTGGCAGGCGTTGTCACCGCCGTCAATGGCCAGGCCGGCGCCCCGGCCGAAGGCCCCATCCTCACCGTGGCGGATGATTCCTCCCTGCTGGTGAAATCCACGGTCAAGGAGGGCGATATCGCCCGCATCAAGGTCGGCGATGAAGTCTCCTTCACCTCGCCATCGAGCCCCGGCAAGGAGTACAAGGGCAAAGTCACCTTCATCTCCCCCACCGCTGAGCAGCCCGATGTCGAGGCTGGTGCAGGGGGCGGCTCCGGCAAGCCAACTGGTTCTACCAAGCCCGAATTCCCCGTGCACATCCGCGTCGATGGCAACCGCGAGGGCCTGCGCCTCGGTTCCACCACGAAGGTGAAAATCATTACGAAGAAGGATAAGAACGCCATCACCGTGCCGCTCTCCGCCATCTTTGAAGACGGCGGAAAGAAGAACGTCCTCGTCATTGACAACGGCACGATCCAGGCGCGCGAGGTCAAAGTGGCCAGCGAATCCGATTTCTCCGCCGCTATTTCCTCTGGTCTCAAGGAGGGCGAGACCGTCATCAGCCAGGCGGATACGCACAAGGACATGGTCGGCATGTCCGCCTCCGTAGAAGGCTCCGATGATGCGGAAGAGAACGCATGAGCCGCCTCATTGAGATGCGGGGAATCGTCAAACGTTTCAACGAGGGTCTCGACAGCGAGCTGACCGTCATCCCGGGCCTCGACTTCAGCGTGGACGAAGGCGAGTTCGTGGCCGTCGTGGGCCAGTCCGGCTCCGGCAAGTCCACGCTCATGAACATCATCGGCCTCCTCGACCGCCCCACCGCCGGCGAGTACCAGCTGGCTGGGGTGGATGCACTGGCGCTTGGCGACGACAAACTAGCCTCCTTCCGCGGCCAAAAAATCGGTTTCATCTTCCAGAATTTCAACCTGATCGGCCGCATGTCCGCGCTAAAGAACGTGGAGATGCCCATGGTCTATGCGGGCGTTTCGGCTCACGAGCGCACCCAGCGCGCGGAAGAACTTTTGGAGATGGTCGGCATGGGTGACCGCATGAACCACCTGCCCAACGAGCTCTCCGGTGGTCAAAAGCAGCGCGTGGCGGTGGCCCGCGCCTTGGCCAACCAGCCGGATATTCTGCTGGCGGACGAGCCCACCGGCGCACTGGATTCGCAGACCGGCCGCATGGTCATGGACCTCTTCCACGAACTGCACCGCACGCATGGAAAGACCATTTTGTTTATTACCCACAACCCGGAATTGGCTGATGAATGCAGCCGCACCGTCACGATGAAGGACGGGGTGTTGTCATGAATTTCGCTGAATCCACCAAGATGGCGCTGACCAGCCTGCGCACCAACAAGATGCGCTCGGCGCTGACTCTCTTGGGCGTCATTATCGGCATCGCCGCGGTCATCGCCATCGTCACGCTCGGCCACTCCTTGCAGTCCTCCGTGCAGAAGGACTTAGACAAGGTCGGCGCGAACAACTTCACCGTCCAGGTCAAGGAGCGTCCTGAGGAGGGCGAAGAAGAAGAGGCTGATGATCCTTTCATGGGCGGTGGCTTCGTCGAAGACGAATCCTCCATGCTCACCCCTGACATGCTGGACCGCGCCAAGGAGGTCTTGGGAGATCAGATCGCCGGCATCAATATCGGCGAATACAGCTCTTATTCCGGCGCCCTCGTGGTCGAGGGCGAATCCGGGGAGGAGACCGCCAACCTCCTGGTCCGCCCGACCAACCCTGACTATGTCTCAGGCTCGTCCTATTCCATCGTGGCCGGGCGCTTCCTCAGCGAGGATGATATCGATTCCAGCCGGGCAGTGACCATGCTGGATAAGGAAACCGCCACCAAGCTTTTCGGCGCTCCTGAAGACGCCATTGGCCAATACGTGAGCTTTGAAAGCCAGGAGGCCTCCCCGATCGAGCTCGCCGTCATCGGTGTTTTTGAGGAACCGCAAACCGGGCCTTTGGTGGGCGGTGGCCCCAGCCAAACCGCCTTCGTTCCCTACCCGCTCGAGGCCGAGTTCTCCGATTCCCCGGGTGCTGGCACCGCCTTCAGCGAGGTCACCGTTCGCGGCAACCCGGACTTGGATAAGGCCGCGGTAGCCAGCAACCTGCAGCGCGTCTTCGATAGCTACTACGAGGACAACCCTGACTACATGGTCAAGGTGTCCGACTTCAGCGATGACCTCGCGTCCCTGAACCAGATCTTCACCACGATGAGCCTTGTGCTCGCGGCCATCGGCGGCATCTCGCTGCTCGTCGGCGGCATCGGCGTGATGAACATTATGCTCATCACGGTCACCGAGCGCACCCGCGAGATTGGCATCCGTAAGGCGCTTGGCGCACGCCGCCGCGATATCCGCATCCAGTTCATCACAGAGGCCATCGTGGTCTGCCTCATCGGTGGACTCATCGGCATCGCCATCGGCACCGCCGCCGGCATGGCGGGCGCGGCCGCCATCGGCTCACTCGTAGCACCGCCGCTGTGGGCGGTCATCCTCTCGCTGCTCTTCTCGCTGGCTATTGGCCTCTTCTTCGGCTACTACCCCGCGGGCAAGGCCGCGAAGCTGGACCCGATTGAGGCGCTGCGCTACGAATAGCGACGCGTTCAACCGAACCGGAACAAAAAGATAGCCCCAGCGATGCTGGGGCCAGAGCCTATTTGCCTTGCGGCTTGATATCCAGAAGCCTACTACGCAAGTACATAGGCATCCACTCACCGAACTATCGATTCTCCTTCGTCGTTTCAAACGACGACGCCTCCTAATGCACCACCTTCAGGCCCACGATCCCACCAATGATCATGGCCAGGAACAGCACCTTCCACACGGTTGCCGCCTCGTGCCCGGCGACGAAGGAGTAAATGACGGTGACCACCGCGCCCACACCGGCCCACACCGCGTAGGCCGTGCCCACGGGGATAGACTTCATGGCCCAGCCCAACCCGCCCATCGAAATGGCGCAGGCCACGAAAAAGATCACCGAGGGCCACAGGCGGCTAAAGCCCTCCGACTTATCCAGCGCCGCTGCCCACACAGCCTCAAAGGCGCCGGAGAAAATCAACACAAACCACGACATGGCCAGCCCTTTCTGGCCGTCTTGTCGCGTCACCGGGTACGGCTCCCTCGTCCGGGGCTCGCATAAATCGCGGCGAGCCTGCCCACAATAATGGCACACTGGGCGGCATGAAGATTGCATTCCTAGGTACTGGCCGCATGGGCACTGAGCTCGCCCGACACCTCCTCAAGAACCATGAGCTCACCGTTTGGAACCGCACCGCCGAGCGCGCGCAGCCGCTGGTCGAGTCCGGCGCTACCCTCGCCGATTCGCCCACCGCCGCCGTAGAGGGCGCAGAGGTCATCATTACCTCGCTCTTTGGCCCCGATGACATCCGTGAGCGAGTCATTGACGCCAACCTCATCCCGGAGGGCGTGACCTGGATCGATACCACGACCGTCTCCCCCGATGCCGCCCGCGAATTCGCTGCCGCGGTCGACTCTTATGTCCACGCGCCCGTCGTCGGCTCGCTAGGCCCAGCACGCGAAGGCAAGCTCGGCGTTTACGTGGGCACGCCTGACGACGACCGCCGCGAGCTCGCCATGACCATCGCCGAGCCGTGGGCCGATGAGAACAAGCTCATCGGCGTGGAGTCCGCCGCCACCGCGGCGATTGGCAAGCTCCTGGCCAACCTAGCACTTGCCGTTACCGCGGAGGGCGTGCTGGAAGCACTCCACCTCGGCGAGTCCGAGGGCCTCGATTCCGAGGTCATCCTCGAGATGCTCGACATCACCGGCCTGGCCTTCATGAAGAACATGAAGGGCCCGTTCATCACCGGCGAGCGCAACACCACTCCGGGTGACTTCACCGTGGATGCCCTGTGCAAGGACGCCAAGCTCATGGAGATGACCGCCAACAAGCCGCTGCCTGCAGTGGCCGCCGCCATCGAGCGCTTTGAGGAGCAGCAGGCCATGGGCCACGGCGACCAGGACTTCTCCTCCATCTTCGTCTTCCGCAACAAAGGCTAGGCCCAAGAGCTAGACGCCCCCGCTTTCCGACGAACTCTCGCTCTACTTCAGCGAAGCACGCCGTACACGAACGATTGCTTCGTCGGCAGATAGTGTCCCTGCGGCTATCTCGCGGCCCAGCTGGCGCACGTACTCATCAGTCACATCGTGGCCTGCTAAACGTAACGCAGCATCACTCAACGCTAACGGATCACGGCCGCTACTACTGCTGCTGCTTTCAATTTGAATAGGCTCCGACATTGCTGCCCTCCCGAGTTTTCAACTACATTTTCTCTCATTTTAGCAGCTCATAACACCAATCCCAAGGGTGTTTCCCATCTCGAGAACAACGTTCGGGGCGTGCATTTTGCTAAACTTCATAAATAAGTTTTAACTATTGTCTAGCCGCCCAATGTAAGGAGCTCGCCGCCCAGCAATGCTTTCCATCGACGCCGATTATGGGCATTCCACGCCCCTTGGACATCTTGAGAAGGACTTCGCCCCAGGCCGCATCTATGGCCTCGCCGGCCCCAACGGTTCAGGTAAATCCACGTTGCTCGCAACGCTCGGCGGTGAGCTTGCGCCTCTCGAAGGCTCAGTGGAGTACGACGGCCATCCCGTCGGCACGAAGGAGCAACCGGGTGCTGTGATCACGGTGGCCGAGCCGGTTTTCCTCCCCGACCTCACCGTGGGCGAGCACCTGGACTTGATAGGAAAGGCGACAGGGGTGGACGTCGCCAAGCTCTGCGAACTCTGGGCGCTTGAGCCTCTCCTCCCTCACCCCGCCTCGCGCCTGTCCTCAGGCCAGCGCCAGCGCGTGTTCCTGGCCGCACAGCTGTACCAGCCGGCGCGCGCAGTGCTTATCGACGAGCCCGAGCGCCACCTCGACGCCACCTGGACTGAGTTCCTCGCAAGCGAATTGCGCTACCTAGCCGACGAGGAGAATCGCTGCGTCGTCGTGGCCACGCATTCCGACACGATCACCCAGGCCTGCGACGAGGTGGTGCAGCTGTGATGCGCACGCTATCCCGGCTAGGTGATGGCATTTGGTATCTCATCCTCGCCGGTATCGTCATCGGCTTCGGCTACACAGGATGGCAAGAAGTCAGCGCCGTCGTGCCTATCATCCCGGCGCGCATCACGCTGACTGGTGTCGCTCCTATTGCCGGCATCGTGGGACTGCTCGCTCTCATCGTGTTCGCCGAGACTCTTTATCCCCTACGGGCGCTCTCCCGGGAACGTTGGGTGTACGTTGATCGCCCACGCGGCAAACTCCGCGGTACCGACTGGATCACATGGACGCAGCTGATCGGGTTCGGGGTATTGGGGCTCGGCATCTGCGTGTCCACCGGGCTATCCCCGTGGTTCGCGCTTGTGGCGCCAGCCCTGCGTTTTGTCGTGGGGTGGCGCTCGTTCACGCTGGCTTCGCTTCTCAGCGCTGGGCATACGCGCCTGGTCGGTGGATCTGGCCTTGGTCTGCTTGATTCGGAGGTCACCTCTGATGCCATTGCGAGCCAGTCCGCCTGGATTCCTCGTCGCGCCCATGCGCCCTTCACGCTGACGGGTCTCTTCTTCCGTCGTCTGGGACGACGGTGGTACATCGGCGTCGGTGCGCTCGCGGCCCTCGGCTTGACGTTAGGGTTCGCCCCACAGCTCGGGGCGCTGGCTATCGTCGGATTCATGTCCGCGTGGAGCATCGTCGGCGCGGCGGTTGGGCGCGCTGCCTCCTTCGGCCGCGTCAGCGACGATGCATGGCCCGACTGGGGCCTTCCCCTTATCGCTTCAGTGGGCACGGCACTCCTTGGTGCTGGTGTCCTCCTCTTGGTGTGGAAGCTCTCCGCCATCGCAGTGGTGCTCATCATCGCCGGTCTTAGCTGGGCGTCGTTTAAGCGTTCCCGCCCGGCACAGGTAGACAGCATGTCCATGCTGGACAGCGGCGGCTTCGGCGTCTCCTTCTCCCCCGAGGTGCTGCACTACATTGCCCGCGGCGCCCTCGGTCTTGGTGTGGCGGCCCTTGCGCTGGGATATTAGCCGGGGTAGCCTTTCGGGCATGAAGATTTTTTCCTAATTCGACGTCACACTTTTTACGCGACTTACTCGAAGGTGGATTTCTTCATGCCTATTTCTTTTTCTCATCTCACCGTCACCTGGCCCGACGGCACCCCCTGTTTCACGGAGCTCACCGGCACGTTTTCCTCGCACTTCACGGGCTTGGTCGGTGCGAATGGCTCCGGAAAATCAACGCTAGCCAAGGTACTTGCAGGCCTCATTGCCCCGACTTCGGGAACGGTATCCGCGGGTTCAGTCCTCTATGTCGACCAGGATTTAGGCCTCCATACGTCTAGCACCATCGCCGATGTCTTTGGCGCGACCGAAGTCCTCAACGCCATTGCCCGCATTGAGGCTGGCGAATACTCGGAAGAGCTCGCCGCCACTGTTGGTGAGCAGTGGGACTTAGCAGAACGTATTGAAGCAGCTCTCGACGCTGCGGGTATCCCCTTCCCCTTAGAGCGCACTATCGGAACACTGTCGGGTGGTGAAGCGGTGACCGTGGCACTGACCGCCGCATTCTTCCGCAAGCCGGATGTCCTCATCCTCGACGAGCCCACCAACAACCTGGACTCCTCATCACGCCAGCGCCTGCTCGAGCTCATTCGCACCGCGCCGATGCCGGTTCTCGTCGTCTCACACGACCGCGAGCTCCTCGCGCACGCGGATAGCATTGCGGAGCTCTACCACGGAACACTTCGCGAGTTCGAGGGAAACTACTCCTCCTACCGCGCAGCGATTGATGCCGAGCAGGATTCCGCGCAGGCCAAGGTCCGAGAGACCAAGGCCGAACACCGCAAACAAATCCGCGAGCGCGCCGCCATGCAGACCCGCATTGCGCGCGATGCCCGCCGCGGCAAGAACTTCGCCGCCTCGAAGCGCAAACCCGGCATGGCCATGGGCTTGGACAAGAACCGTTCTGAGCGCTCGGCCGCTGGGCGTTCTCAACAGGCCAACGATGCAGTGGCTGCCGCCCTGTCGGCTCATGACAAGGCACAGCGCGCGCTTCGCGACGACACCCATGTCCACATCGACCTCCCCGGCACTGAGCTGCCCGTGGGCACCCGCGTGCTGGTCAGCGATCTGCTCAGCATTACTGGCCCTGAGCGTGTTCGCCTCGCCGGGCCCAACGGCAGCGGCAAGACCACCTTCCTCAACCGCATCGCCCGCGGCGACGTCGAGTACGCGCTGCCCTGCGGATACATCCGCCAACGCATCGTCCTGCCTGAGGAGAAGTCGGTGCTCGACATCGTGCGGGAGGCCAACCCCAACGCGGACCCGCAGTTCCTGCGCGACCAGCTGGCCCAAATGCTCTTTATCAACGACAAGATCCACCAGCCAGTGGGCCAGCTTTCTGGTGGCGAGCGCTTCCGCGTCGAAATCGCCCGCGTCTTGCTCAGCGACCCAGCCCCGCGCTTTCTGCTTCTCGACGAACCGACAAACAACCTCGATATCCCCACCACCGATTGGCTGATTGAGGTGCTCACGAGCTACCGCGGGGCATTCATCCTGGTCAGCCACGATGAGCACGTGTGCGAGCAGCTCAACCTCACAACGACCGTTTCCATGGATGACTACAACTCGCTCCGTGAAACGGAATACCTTCTGCGTTCCCCTCGCAATGCAGAGCGACTACGTAACTCCATCGACCAGCTGAAGGCATCTGACAAAAGGCATCAGTCATAAGGCGTTTTCACGGCCCAAAACGCCTTTTGCGCATTGCAGATGGCGTTTTTACACCCAAAGATACCTTTTATCAGACGCCTTTTGCGGGACGCCCCTTGTGAGGCGCCCTTTGTGAGGCGCCACAAGGAGGGACAGCGAGCTAGCTGACGAGCGCCTGCGCGGCAGCGCGGGCGCCGGCGATGACGGCGGGCACGCCGACTCCATCGGCCCAAGCGCCGGCGGTGGCGATACCGGGGACGTCGGCAAGCGCGGCACGCACGGCGGCAACGGTAGCCAGGTGCTTTTCGTCATAGCGGGGGATGCCGCCGAACCAGCGCTGCGTGTAGATCTCCTCCACGCCGGCGGCGCGGCCGTCGAAGCCGGTGATCTTCTGCAGGTCATCAAGGGCATAGTCCACCAGGTCATCCTCCTCCGCGCGCACGAGGGCGTCATCGCCGAAGCGGCCGAAGGAGGCGCGCACGAGGAAGCCTTCGCGCTCGTTCAGGTGCGGCCACTTATTGGATGAGAGCGTGAAAGCCTTGGCGCGCACGCCGGGCTCGTCCGAGGCGACGAGGATGCCGGTGGCCTCCGGAAGGGAGTTGCCCTCCGGGTCTGTGGCGGAGGCAAAGTTGAATCCGACGACCGCAGAGGAGGCCAGCTGGACAGAAGACAACTCCTGGGCGGCCTCCGGGGCCACGACCTTAAGCAGGCGCGCGGTCGTCGGAGCCGGGGTGGCAAAGAGCACGCGGTCGAAGGGACCGATATCCCCCGGCGCGCCCTTGACCTCAAAGGCATCACCCTTACGCGTCACGCCCGAGACGAAGGTGTCCAGGTGGATCTGCGCGCCGGACTTCTCAGCCAGGGCTTCGTAGAGCTCGGCGTAGCCACCCTTGAAGGTGCCGAAGACGGAGCCTTCGGCCGGGCTGCGGCCGGACTCGATCTGCTTAATTGCCGCCGACAGGGTTACCGGGCCCTCCTTAGCCAGCGAGTCCAGCGTGGCCGCCAAGTGCGAGACCGTGGCGCGCAGGCCTAGGTCATCGGCCGTACAGGAGTACACACCGCCGAGCAGCGCGGAGACCACGTGATCCACCACGTCATCGCCATATTGCTGGCGCACGAGCTTGCCCACGGAGACATCCCCGCCGACTTCCCACTCGAAGGGCTGCTCGTTGGTGATGCGCTCATTGGTGGCAGCGGAGAAGAAGTCCTGCGGCGCGGAAGGAATGCCCATGACCCCGCCCTGCGGCAGGAAGTGCAGCTCGCCGCCTGTATACACGCGCGGGCGCAGCTGGCTGTTGGGTTCCACGAAGGAATCCTCCAGGCCCAGCTCCGTGAAGAAATCCACGGCATCCTGGCGGCGGCGGATGAAGGCCTCCGCGCCCATGTCCGTGGGGCCGCCGTTGAAAGCCACGGTGTGCAGCTTGCCGCCGATGCGATCGGCCGCCTCGAAAACGTAGACCTCGTGGGAGCCCTCGGTGTTGTGCTTGAGTTCCCACGCGGCGGTGAGTCCCGCCAGTCCAGCACCAATGATCGCGATTTTCATTTAGCCCTCCTCGTGGATGATGGCGACGGCGCGGGTGATGGCGTCGGCGTCGGTAGTCGGCAGAACCCCGTGGCCGAGGTTCCAGATGTGTCCCTTCACGTCGCCGCGCTCCCTTGCACGGGCGACCTCTGCCTTGATGGTGCGCACGCCCTGTCGCACCGCGTCCTCGCCGGCAAAGAGCAAAGCTGGATCAAGGTTGCCCTGCAGAATGTCTGCATCGACGCGTGCCGCGGCGGCATCCATGCTCACGCGGTAATCCACGCCCATGACCTCCGAACCGGCCTCCGACATCGCGCCGAGCAACTCGCCGGTTCCCACGCCGAAGTGAATGCGCGGCACGCGGCCCTCCGCGGCCTTAAGGATCTGCGTTGAATAGGGCAGAACAAACTCGCGGTAGTCGCGCTCATTGAGGTAGCCCGCCCAGGAATCAAAGAGCTGCATCGCATCGATGCCCGCTTCCAGCTGAAGCTGGAGGAAAGAGATGATCGTCGGGGTCAGGCGCTCCATGAGCTGGTGCCAGGTATCTGGCTCGGAATGCATCAGGGCCTTGGTGCGCTCATGATTCTTCGAGGGGCCACCCTCAATGAGGTAGCTGGCCAAAGTGAAAGGCGCACCGACAAAACCGATGAGTGCCTGCTTGTCGGTGAGCTCGTTCAGAATGATCTCGATGCCCTGACGCACCTCGGGCACGTCGACGTCGAGGATAGGCAGGTTCGCCACATCCTCCTTGCTGCGCACGGGCGCATCCATGACTGGGCCGCGCCCAGGGACGATTTCCACGCCGACGCCCGCGGCCTTGAGCGGGACGACGATATCGCTGAACAGGATGGCGCCATCAACGTCGTGGCGGCGCACCGGCTGCAGGGTAATCTCCGCCAGCAGCTCCGGCATGAAGCAGGAATCCAGCATGCTGATTCCCTCACGGACCTTGCGGTACTCCGGCAAAGAACGCCCCGCCTGGCGCATGAACCAGACGGGCGGACGGGACGGGGTGCGGCCGGAAGCGGCCTCAATAAGCGGCGCGGCAGACAGACGAGACATACCGTCCATTATGAATCAAAAGTTGGAGTGGGCGCCAATCAGGAATTCTGCGCCCGACGGGCCTTAATGAACGCCGTCGAGTCTGGATGAAAGAGGAAGAAGATTCCCACCATGAGCGCCATCGGAATGAGCAACAAGAGCAGCCCGCCCACGCCGGCAATCAGCGCCGCTATGCTGACGAACATGGCATAGGCGGAAACCGCGGTAATGATGCGGCGCGCCCACACCGAACCGTTTGCTAACTGCGCGGAGCACGCCGCAATGATGACAGCGCTCACCACATGAGAAATGGCAGCAAAGCGCGTATTGAAACGGATATAGCCCACCTGCTCTGGGCTGAGTTCGGGGTTGGTCACCGAGCCATAGGAGCCAAAGAGTCCCACCATTCCGGCGGTCAACATCACAACGGCGGCAACCACAAAGACCCAATAGGAGATGCGCAGCTGGGAAGGCCAGGTGGAAAGATCCTGCTCGCCCTGCTTCTTAGGGCGGCGCGGACGGCGATTATAGTCCGCGGGGCCGGGGCGGTCATTCATCGCTTGCCGTCCTTGTCTCTTTCTTTCTCCTTGTCCTTGTTTTTCTTCTCGCGCTCCTCCAGGTTTTCCTGACGGCGCTGCTCTTCCATCTCCTTGCGCATCTGGCGCATCTGTTCCATCTCGCCGGTGTACTCAAGAACTTCTTCCTTGGAGGAGAAGATCAAGCCCATGACGGCGGCCACGCCGACGAGGATCTGCACGCCGCCATCGAGGACGAACAGCCAGTCCGGAACGCTCGCCCCAGCGGGGCTGCTCATGAAGACGATGAGCACGCGGAAGGCGAAGTAGAGGGAGAAGGCGAACCACAGGCGCCGGCCGGTGCCGGCCGCCGAGGAGTTCTTGTGGATCAAGCCCAGCATGATGCCCAGCAGGACGACGATGGCGAGCGATATCAGCGAGCTGAACGCCACCGAGCCATAGCCCACGAGTTGCACGAGGGCATCGCTGGCGTCCTGCCCAGACTTTTCCGCTGCGGACTCCGCGGTGGTGCGGGCCTGGGCAAAGAGCTCGTCCCGGTTCAGAAGGGTCAGCACGATGCTCAGGACTAGGTGCACCACCTCAAGCACCAAGGCAACGGCCCACACCTTGAGCATGAGGGAAACGGCTTCGGTGCGAGTGGCCTTCTCCTTATCCGGCTCCTTGTCCTGCTTCGCCGGCTTCTGCGCCGACGAAGCCGTGTTCGGGCTGAACGTCACGATTCTCCTTTTACTTGAGCAAGCGGGCGGCGTCCGTGGCGAAGTACGTCAGGATCTGGTCCGCGCCCGCGCGCTTGAACGCAGTCAAGGACTCCAGCATAACGGCCTCACCATCGATCCACCCGTTCTGGGCGGCTGCCTGAATCATCGCATACTCGCCGGACACCTGGTACACGGCTACCGGCACGGAGGAGCGCTCCACGGCACCGGCCAGCACATCGAGGTACGGCAGGCCAGGCTTAACCATGACGATGTCCGCGCCTTCCTCGATGTCCAGGTCCACCTCCAGCATGGACTCGCGGAAGTTGCGCGGATCCTGCTGGTAGGTGCGGCGGTCGCCCTCCAGGGAGGAGCCCACCGCATCGCGGAAGGGACCGAAGAAGGCGGAGGCGTACTTGGCGGAATAGGCCATGATGGCCACGTCCTCGTGGCCGGCCTCGTCGAGGGCCTCGCGGATGGCGGCAATCTGGCCGTCCATCATGCCGGAGGGGCTGACCATGTGCGCACCAGCGCGGGCCTGAGAGCGGGCCATGTCCTGGTAGAGCTCCACGGTTTCATCGTTGAGCACGCGGCCCTTGTCATCGATCACACCGCAGTGACCGTGCGAGGTGAACTCATCGAGGCAGGTATCCGCCATCACGATGAGGTCATCGCCGAACTCTTTGCGCAGCTCGGCAATCGCAACGTTGAGGATGCCCTGCGGGTCCCAAGCCACGGAGCCGGTTGCATCCTTGTCTTCCTCACGCGGCACACCGAAAAGGTCAACGCAGGTCACGCCGGCGTCAAGTGCCTCGTGGGCGGCGCGCTTGAGGGAATCCAAGCTGTGCTGCGCCACTCCCGGCATGGAGGGGATCTCGCGGGCTTCATCCAGACCATCGACGACGAACATCGGGAGGATGAGGTCGGAGGGGCGCAGCGACGTTTCCGCAACCAAGTCCCTAAAAGCCGGGTTCTGACGCAGGCGGCGGGGGCGGCGAGCAATGCTCATGAGTAAAAACTCTCCTTTGAGCTACGAGAAAATCAAAAGTACTTTCTCGACTCTAGTCGCCCCTAATCTGCCTTCCCAGCAGTGGTCGACGCCGACTTCTTGCGCGAGCGGCGCTTCTTGCGCGGAGCAGGCAGGTTGCCGGCGGCGCGGAGGGCGGCGACGTGGTCAGCGAGGGCGTCGACAAGCGTCGGCACATCCGCAACCTCCGGGACCACGTCCACGCGCAGCCCCACCTCCTCGGCCGCCGCCTTGGTGGAGGGGCCGATGCACGCGATGATGGTCCGGGCATGGGGCTTGCCGGCGATGCCGACGAGGTTGCGCACCGTCGACGGCGAGGTAAAGGCCACCGCATCGAAGCCACCGGACTTGATCATGTCGCGGATCTCCGCCGCCGGCGGGGCCGCGCGCACGGTACGGTAGGCCACCACGTCATCGACTTCCCAGCCCAAGTCCAACAGGCCGTTCACCAGAGTCTCGCCGGCGATATCAGCGCGCGGCAGCAACACACGGCCCACGGCGTCGATGTCCTCAACGTAGTTGGGGAAGACCTCCACGAGGCCCTCGGCATTCTGCTTCCTCGCCGGCGGCAGAAGCTCCGGGACCATGCCCTTGGCGCGAATCGCATCGGCAGTCTTCTGCCCCACCGCCGCCAGGTGCACACCGGCGAAGTCGCGGGCATCGAGGCCGAGTTCCGCAATCTTCTTCCACACCGCGCTCACCGCATTGACGGAGGTGAACACGACCCACTTGTAGCGGCCTTCGACGATGCCCTTGATGGCGCGGTCCATCTGCGCCGGGTTGCGCGGCGGTTCCACGGAGATAGTGGGCACCGACTGCGGAATGGCACCGTGACCAGCCAGGCGGGCGCTCATCGCCGCGGCCTGCTCCTTCGTGCGCGGCACGAGCACGCGCCAGCCATAGAGCGAACGGTTCTCCCACCAGGAGTACTTCGAGCGATCATCAAAACTGCGGCCCAGGGTGACCACGAGCTCGCCCGGCAGCTCAGCGTCGAGCTTGCCCAGCGTTCCCAGAGTGGTCTCGTGGGTGCGCTGCAGACGGGTGGTGCCGTGGACGGTGACGTAGGCTTCCGTCTCCGCGGGCATCCCGCGCTCCACCAGCTCGGCGGAAATGACCGGCAGGTCATCTGCCGTGGCCTGCAAAACCAGCGGCTGCGTCGCAGAGGCCAGCGCGTCCCAATCCGCACCTTCGGTGATGTCGGCCTCGGTATAGGTCGCACCGAGAGCAATACCTGCAAAAGACGGAACCGTCGAAGGCAGGGACATGCCCGGGACCACCTGGAATTCCATACCCGCATTGGCCACGGCGGTGATTTCCGCCTTGATGGACTCGCGGTTGAGCGGGTTTCCGGTGACCAGGCGGATCACGTCGTGGCCCTCGGCGCGCTCGAGCGCCTCACGCAGTTGCTTGACAACGTCCCCCGCGGCCTCCTCAAACACCGCTGCCGTCGGCGGAGCCGGGCGCGGCGGCTTGCGGCGCGCACCCGCCTCCTTCGCGGCGGCGCAGATGCGCTCGTACTCCTCCTCGGCGGCATCGAGAAGCTCCTGCGGAACCGGCACCTGCTGCGCCACCATGTCGCGCACGCCTTGGGAAACGGCGGCGTCGGTAACAACGTTGGCTGTCGTCTCCAGAACCTCGCGGGCGCGAACGGTCAGCAGGTCGGGGTTGCCTGGGCCGGCACCGACGAAGACGACTTTGCCCAGATCAGACTTACCCAGCTCAGGCTGGGTATCCGGCACGGCTTTGCTCATAAGGTTCTTTTCTAGTTTGTGGATTCCGAGTGCCCCGGCGCCACGCGTGGCGGGCGCGGGAAATGGAGACAAGAAAGCCCCTCACTCGCGAGTTAAGGGGGCCTAAATCATTGCTCTCAATGATTGTGTGCTAGATACACACTAAAGGAAAAGGCCCCAAAGCAAAAATTACGTGCGATTACTCCGCTGCCAGGAGGTCTGCAGCTCCCTGCGCGAAGAGCTCCTTGGAGACCGCGCGCCCCAATTCTTCTGCCTCGCTGGCCTCGCCCTGGGCCTGAGCGATGAGCTGACGAGAACCATCGAGGGCGAAGACTCCGCCGCGCACGACCAGTT
This sequence comes from Corynebacterium sp. MSK004, assembly GCF_030232515.1. Taxonomy (NCBI): domain Bacteria; kingdom Bacillati; phylum Actinomycetota; class Actinomycetes; order Mycobacteriales; family Corynebacteriaceae; genus Corynebacterium; species Corynebacterium sp. MSK004. Next base: position 435,923 of record NZ_JASPKB010000001.1, read on the forward strand.
GCTCGCCTTCCCAGTGAGAGACCGCGGCAACCGGCGCGGTGCAGCCGGCTTCTAGCCGGGAGAGCACGGTGCGCTCGGCGCGGGTGGCGGCGGTGGCGGGGGCGTCGGCAAGCAGGGCAATGGCCTGTGCAGCCTCCGTTCCCTTCACTGCCTCGATGGCCAGCGCGCCCTGTGCCGGGGCGGGCATGAAAACCTCCGGGTCGAAGACCTCGGTGGCGCGATCGGCATAGCCCGCGCGCACGAGGCCGGCGTAGGCCAGGAGGACGGCGTCGAGCTCGCCACCGGTGACCTTGCCCATGCGGGTATCGATATTGCCTCGAAGTGGGCGAATGTCAAGGTCCGGGCGCAGCGCCCGCAACTGGCTGATGCGGCGCGGCGCGGAGGTACCTACGCGTGCGCCCTCCGGCAGCTCCTTGAGGGTCAGGCCATCGCGGGCGATAAGCGCTTCGCGGATGTCCTGGCGCTGCGGAACCACAAGGTCGAAGCGTTCGTCGGCAGCCGTGGGCAGATCCTTGAAGGAGTGCACCGCGATCTCGCACTCGCCGCGGGCAACGGCCTCACGCAGGGCCTGCGTAAATACGCCCACGCCGATGCGCTCCACGGGCGCCATGTTGACATCCCCCTGCGTGGTGACGATGTGCAGCTCTGCCTCATAGCCTGCCTGCTGCAGCCACTCCTGCACGTGCCCCGACTGCGTGGTGGCCAGGAGGGATCCTCGGGTGCCGATCGTCAACATCTATGCGTCCTTTTCTTCCTTAGTGCTTTCCGCGGCTTCCATCTGCGCGGCATCCGGCAGCTCCGCCACGTCAATGGCCACACCGCTGCCCTCTAGCTGGAGCCCAAAGAGTTCCTGCAGCGCGGTCTCGTGGCTCACCGTTCCGGAGTTGGCTGCGAGCTTCTTCGCACGAACCGTGGGCTCATGGAGCAGCTTATCTGCAACGCGCTTGAGAGCACGGTTGATGTCTCCCATCTGGCGCTCATCCAGCTCTGGGTGCTTCTGCTCCAGCCGCGCTACCTCGCACTGAACCAGGTTCGCTGCCCGCTTGCGCAGCGCCGATACCGCCGGGACGACGTCGCGGACGCGCTGCTCGGAAGCATAGGCTTCCAGCTCTTCATTGACGATGCGCCGCGCCTGCGCGTGGGGGCTGGTGCCGGCGGCAAGGTCAGTATCGGCCGCCTGCAAAGAATTACTCAGCCTCTCGATGTTAACGAGGTCGACCCCCTCGACATCTGCTACCGCATCATCGATATCGCGCGGCAAGGAGAGATCCACGAGCATGAGCTCGCGGTCGGCCACGTGGTAGCGCTCGACGTCGGCCGCTGAAATGGTGAAATCCTGGGCGCCCGTAGCAGAAATCGCCATGTCCACATCGTGCAAAGCCTGGGCGCGGTGCGCGAACTCAACGACGTCCGCATAGACGCCCGCTTCATGGGCATGTTCCGCCACGCGCTGGGCGCGAGCCAGGGTGCGGTTCGCAATAACCAGGTGTGCTCCCAAGCGCCCCGCGTGGGTTGCCGCTAGCGAGGCCATTGCACCCGCCCCCAAGATCAGCACGCGCTTGCCGTCGAGATCGTCCGTGCCCATGCGGCTCAGGGCCTGATCGAAAGCGAAAGAGACCATGGAGGATCCTGCCTCATCGATCTCGGTTTCGGAATGCACCCGCTTGCCGGTGCGCAGCGCGGACTGGGCCAGCGCGTGGATACGCGGCCCGACGGTTCCCTGCTCGACAGCGAACTGATAGGCGGTACGGACTTGACCGATGATTTGCTGCTCACCTACCACCATCGAGTCCAAGCCCGAGGCCACCATCATGAGGTGCTCAGCGGCGGCGTCGGCATAGCGAACATAAAGGTAGGAGCGCAGTTCTTCCTCCCCCACGCCGGAAACCTCAGCGAGGTTGCGCACGACATCCTGCACGCCGGTGTGGAAGGAATTGGTAACGGTGTAGACCTCCAGGCGGTTGCACGTGGAGATAATCATCGCCTCGCTCAGCGAGCCTGCCGACACCATGGCCCGGCACGTATGGTTCTGCACGGTCTCGTCCATGCTCAGCTTTTCCAGCAGCGCCACCGGCGCCGACTGATGCGACATGCCCACGACGAGCACACTCATGCACTACCCTCCAGTTGTTTATCATCCCTTTGGATGACATAGATCATCCAAAAGACTACTAGCCTTCTGCTTGTTTCCGAAACTCGCGGGAACGCCGAAGAAAACTACTGCGCCAGCGCCTGCGCTAGCTCCTCGTTGTCCACTTCCCAACAGGAGAATTCCTCCCCATCAATCACTACAACGGGGACGCGATCACCATATTCCATGGCCAGCTCCGCATCCTCATCCACCGTGCGCACGTTAAGCTCCGCACCAGCCTGCTGGACCACCGGAGTAATCTGCTCGAGCACTCGCGCGCAGGAGCCACACGTAGTACGCACCATCAGCTCGACGACGTGGGACATAGAAACTCCTCGATAGGACGTAGAACGGTTCGCGGTTTACTATGGACACGTTAGTCTGCCCGCCCTATGAAAGCTGAACTCGTGCCCCTCCCCCTGCCTCCCGGTATGCCCGATTCTCCCCGCGAGTTCCTTGCCAACTGGACCGCAAGCAGGGGAAACCTACGTAACTTCTTGGAGCAACAGGCCTTTGCCCCGCTGGGTGAGGAGCACCAGCGGGCGGCAGGTGAGGCATCGGCAGCTGCGGCGGTGGAACATCTCTTTGGCATTGACCTGGATGCGTTTTCCTCTGGCGTGGATTCCGTCCGGGGATCCTTCGAATCGGCGGGTTCACGCTCCATCACTGAGCCCGACCCAGACATCCCCCAGGACGTTGGCGCCGCCGCCTTCTTCGACGTGGATAACACGTTGATCCAAGGCTCCTCGCTCGTAGCCTTCGCGCTGGGGCTTGCGCGCCGCCGCTACTTCAAGCTTTCTGAGATCCTTCCCATCGCGTGGAAGCAGCTCAAATTCCGCGTCTCCGGTTCGGAGAATGCCGCGGACGTAGCCGCCGGGCGCGTGCAGGCGCTCGAGTTCGTCAAGGGCCGCTCGGTGGATGAGATGGTGGCCCTGTGCGAGAGCATCGTGGACCAATCCATGGCACGCAAGGCCTACCCGGGCACGAAACAGCTAGCCCAGATGCACCTCGATGCCGGCCAGCAGGTATGGCTGGTTACCGCAACCCCCGTGCAGCTGGCGCAGATTCTGGCGCAGCGTTTCGGTTTCACGGGTGCGCTCGGCACCGTGGCGGAAGTAAAAGATGGCCGCTTCACCGGCCGCCTCGTGGGCGATATCCTCCACGGCTCGGGCAAGAAGCACGCCGTGGCAGCACTGGCTACCTTGGAGAACCTCGACCTTGAGCGCTGCACCGCCTACTCCGACAGCTCCAACGACGTCCCGATGCTCTCCATGGTGGGAACCCCCGTGGCCATTAACCCGGATTCCAAGCTGCGCGATATCGCGGAGGAAAAAGGCTGGCTCATCCGCGACTACCGCTCCGTGCGCAAGGCCGTGCGCACCTATGGCCTCCCGGCGCTGGCCACCGCGCTCTTTTCCTATGGAAGCTGGCGCATGGTGCGCCGCTAGCTACTGTTCTGCTGCTTGGTGCGCAGCATATCCATGCACATGACCGCACCGATGAGCCCCGCATGCTGCTGTGGGTCGAGTCCCGGCGCGATGCTGAGTTTGTAGGTATTCTTCCCGGCCAGGAACCGCCCCACGCCCGACCACTCGTTGCGCACTTCCGCTAAGGGCTGCCCTTGGCTGTTGATCTGGATATTCCAATCCCAGACATCGCCTTCGATCTCAATCTCTGGGAAGCCTTCCATCTCCAAGGTCAGGCGCGTCTTTAGCAGGGAGAACTTCTTGGTCACCACTGCCATGGGCTTCTCGACGCCCGGCAAATACACCTCATATGTATCCCGCACGAAGTTCGGCGGATCCTTGATCACCATGAGCGGTTGCTGCGGATTGCCCTGCTCATCCGTGAAGGCAACCTCGAGGCTGCGGGAGGCATTGAAGAACATGTCCTTCATGCTCGACGACTGCACGATGGTGCCCACGGGCACGCCTTGTTCATCGGCGATCAGGAACTGATCCTGCATGAAGGACTTTGTCTGTGAGATAACCAGGTTGTCAAGGGTCAAGAGTCTAGGCAACATAGTTCGCCATCATACGTACGCAGCGGACGCCTGTGGGGCCGGAAGACAATACTCCCCACTGATGCAAAGAGGGCGCTTGTATGTCTCAAATACCTCGAGGAAATACCTACATTCCCCAGGTCATAGTAGATGTCCGGGGCGTGTTTTATAGTGCGCGTAGAACATACAAGCGACACCATAAACCTGGGGGACACCGTGAACACCGCCACTCAAACCGCCTACTTTTCCCATATGAACCCTGACTGCGCCCTCGCCGTGGAGCGCAGCGCCGCCCGCCGCGCAGACTATCGCTCTTGGGTAGCTGCCATGCCAGAGCTCGATGAGGATTTTGATGTTGCGTGCCAGAGGCTCGTCGCCAAGCTTGGCGTCGGTGACTACACCGTGAGTGAATGCTGCCTGGCCGTGCACCGCCTCACGGAGCTACCGCAGGTCAAGGCCCTGCAGGACAGTCAGTTTCTGCTGGATATGAAGGCGCTCATCACCATCGACCGCACCCTGACGAAGCTGGGCAAGCTACCTCCGGAAACGCTCGCGCTTATCGACGATTCCCTGGTCACCTTCTTCACCCCCACCTCCCCGAATCAAGTCTTCCCTACACCGGCGCAGATTGGGCGCAAGGTGCGCGATATTTGCAAGAGCATCAATAAAGCTTTTACCTTCCGCGATTCGCCGAAGAAGGACTCCTATACCTTTACCGATACTGGCGAGCGCGGCATCCTTGAGCTCAACACGGACAGTGCCACGGGGATGATTCTGGATGGCTACATCAAACAGGCGGCGAAGGAGAACGGGCTCTCGCAGGCCGATGCCCTAAAGAACCTCATCGCCGGCAGCATCTCTCCACCCGCGACCATCATTCTGCACACCTACCAAGCCAGTGATATCGACAACGCTCCCACCTTCGTCCAAGGGTACGGATGGACCTCTCAAGACATGCCCGCCACACGCACGCGCGACCTGTCCTCGCAGCCGCCGGAATCAGCCAGCTACATAGCTTCAGAGCTCATCCGCAAATATGTGGAAGGCCGCGATGGCACCTGCCGCGCTCCGGGCTGCAACCGGCCGGCCTACCTGTGCCAGATGGACCACCGCATCAACTATGCCGACGGCGGCGCCACGCACCCGCGCAACCTGGCCAGCCTGTGCCAACACCATCACAATATGAAGACTGATGGGCGCGCGCACTACATCATGGACCCGCACACCGGGGATATCGTGTGGCTCTACGAGGACGGGACGTGGGCCACAACGGAGCCGACCGGCCCGCTGGCAAAGAAAGCGAGGCGGTGGGCGCAGACGGTAGCCCAGAAAATCACGGCCACCCGCGAGCGCGCCCAAGAGGAAGCTGCCCAGCAGGAAGCTAAGGAAGCGCAGGTCGCTGCCAAGGAGCCCCACACTCCGAGCGCACCGCAGGAAGACATTCCGTTCTAAGCGGCTCCGTCGTCTGAAACGACGTCGTGTGAAACGACGGAGAGGTCGTCTGAAATGACGGATAGAAAGGAGAATAGATAGCAGAAACTCCCCGCCACGATCCTAAAAAGGACCATGCGGGGAGTTGCAGGCGAAGCTTTACTTGCCCAGCTTACGACGCTGAACGCGGGTGCGGCGCAGCATCTTGCGGTGCTTCTTCTTGGACATGCGCTTGCGGCGCTTCTTGATGACAGAACCCATAGCAGGTTTCCTCACTTTCGGTATCAGTACGTACGTAACCCGGCCGGCAACGCCTGGAACAAAACCACCCACGGTGCACTCGAGGCGGTCCCCGCAAAACAGGGAGACGCAGGCATGCCAGTGCCGAAACGAATGTTCACTATCTTACCTAGCGGCCTGCCCAGCACCAAAACTAAGGGCAGCGCCCACCGCCGTGGACCGCGAGGGGTCCGCAGTGGTGGGCGCTGCCAGAAAGAGGTGAACGCTAGGCTCCGTATACGGAAGCCTCAAGGTATTCCTTGACGGCGGATTCGTGAACGCGGAACGAGCGTCCCACGCGCACGGCCGGCATGTCACCTGCATGAACCAACCTGTAGACCGTCATCTTGGAGACACGCATGATCTCCGCAACTTCGGCGATGGTCAGGAAAGTTCCCTTATCTTCATTCGTCATAGTTTATTTAACCCTTCAGCACGTGACGCGCTGTAGGCTTCCCCTCCCACAGGACTATCACGCACGCGCTCCTGCCAGCTTAGCGTGAAACCTGTGACTAATGCGACCCAAGAGCTAATTTTTTCCTCTTTCGCACCGCTGCTGCCCATCAAGCCCGTGTGGCAACACGTGCCACAGGGCTCCCAGAGCGACGGGAAGTTTTAGGCAAGTTCCTGCGCACGCTGGGTGCAGGCTTCAGCGGCTCGGAAGAACGCGCCTCGCAGGCCAGACTCCTCGAGCTCACGAAGAGCGGCGGCAGTGGTTCCCCCCGGGGAGGTCACCCCTGCGCGCAAAGCAACCGGATCCTTGCCGGATTCAGCCAGCATCGTTCCGGCGCCTTGGGCGGTACGGGTAGCTAGCTTCTCAGCAACATCGCGGGTGAGGCCGAGCTGCACACCGGCGTCGATCAGCGCCTCCGTGACTAGAAAGTAGTAGGCGGGCGCGGAGCCGGCTAGAGCGGTAGCAGCATCGATGTGCTTCTCCTCAATGACAGCAACCTCGCCGACAGCCTCCAGGAGCTTGACCACGCCGTCGAGATGCTCCTCCGTCACGTGGGTGCCGCCCGCGCAGGTGCACATGCCCTTGCCCACCAACATGGGGGTGTTCGGCATGACGCGGACGACCGGCACGCCCTCCCCAGCGGCCTTCTCCAGGGTCTCGAGAGTTAAGCCGGCTGCCATGGACACAACCACGGCCGTCTGTGGGATGTCGAGGCCCTCAAGAAGCTCCACGATGGCATAAGGCTTCACGCAGGCGAAGATGTAGTCGGCGCCGTCGATAGCCGCGGGGTTATCGCTCGTGACGCTGACGCCGTAGGCGCTCTTCAGCTCCTCGCCGCGCTCAGTGCGGCGGTTGGTCACCACGATGTCCGCGGCATCATAGCCCGCATGCACCAGCCCAGAAACGAGGGCTTCGCCGATTTGTCCTCCACCAAGTACTGCAATTTTTGTCATGCTTTCCAGGGTGCCAGAAAGGCCAGGACGCGGCCACCAATCAACAGGGCTGCTCGCACGCTAACCTCGCACATGCAAAAGGCATCTGCCAGAAGGCGTTTTCTGCCCTGAAGATGCCATTTACAGCAGGATAGATGGCGTTTTCAGGGGCAAAGATACCTTCTGGCAGATGCCTTTGAGAAGATGCCCTTTGGGCTGGTGCTTACATCACCACGAGCAGCGGGCCAAAGGTCAGCACGAGACCGGCCACGGCTGCGAGGAACATGGACAAACCGTCGCGGCTGGTGCGGAGTGCGTGGACGATTCCGACGATGACGCCGGTGACAACAACACCGAGTACCACGACGACCAAGCGGTCAAAGCGGTCCCAGAGAATCTCAAAGCCCTTGAACACGATGGCGCCGAGCACGATGCCCACGAGGGCGAGCAGGACGACGGCGAAGGGGTTGAGCTTGCCCTCGTCCTCCTCGTCATAGTCCTCGTCGTACTCTTCAACATCATGGTCGACTGCCTCGAGTTCACCCGTGGTAAAGGTGTCATCCTCGGCCTTGTCATCGACTTTGTCGTTGGCCTTTGGCTCAACCTTTTCCTCGGTCTTCAGCTCAGCCTTTGGCTCGACCTTTGACTGGGCCTTGTCTTCAGCCTTCTTGGGCTCGTCCTTGACCTTCTGGATTACGCGCGTGTCCTCGTCAGAGGGCTGGGAAGGCTTGGACTCAGATTCGGTTGGCTTCTCCGCAGGGGCGGCGGAGTGAGACTTATCAGCGTCCTTCTGCGGGGCCTCCTGCTGAGGTGTCTCTTGCTGAGGCTTCTCCTTCTTCGGCGCAGGAATAACCGGGGCCGGCTCATCGATGGAGACACTCGAGTGCTTAGCCTCCGCCGGAGTTGCCTTGACCTTTTCGAGATTGCCGGTCAGCTCCGCAACCGAGATGCCGCCTTCGTCAAGGCTCCGGCGATGGCGGCGCGAGCTCTTCTCCTCGCCGGATCGGTCCTTCGCGTTACGGGCCAGCAGCTCCGCAACTGTCAACTGTTTCTTGTCAGCCACGTTTCTTTCCTATTCCAGTCCCTTATCGGTACGGCGCAAAATGACACCTTCTCGGAGAGCCCAGGGGCAGATCTCCAACTTTTCGATTCCCAGGGCACGCATGCTCGCCTCCGCCACTAAAGCGCCGGCGACGATCTGATGCGATCGGGTAGAACTTACACCCTCAAGGTCCGCCCTGTCAGCTGCAGTCATACGGGAAATGAAGGAAATCAGCTGACGCAGGCCCGGCGCAGTGAGCGTGCGTTTCACATAGGGGCCCGCCGAAGACGGTGCAGCACCGGTCAATCGGGCCAGCGTGCGGAAGGTTTTCGAGGTACCCACGGCCAACCCGGCAGGGCCCAGCGCGCGCATTTTATCGGCGACGCCGGCCAGTTCCGCATCGATGTAATCCCGCAGCAGGTTCACCTTGGATTTTTCTGGCGGGTCGGTATCGAACCAGTTGTGAGTCAGACGGCCCGCTCCCAAATCGAGGGAGAAAGCCATTTCCGGATGCTCGTCGGTACCGGTGGACAGCTCCAGCGAGCCACCACCGATGTCGAGGTTGGTAATGCGGCCAGCGGACCAGCCATACCAACGGCGAGCGGCCAGGAAGGTCAACCGAGCTTCCTCCTCGCCCGACAAGATCTCGAGGCGGACGCCGGTTTGTTTCTCAACTTCGTCGAGAACCTTGGCCGAATTAGTGGCCGAGCGCACGGCAGAAGTAGCAAAGGCAATGAACTCGTCACAGCCCAGCTTGTTGCCCAACTCAGCGGCTTCCCCCACGGCGGAGATGAGCTTCTTCATGCCCTTCTCATGGATGTTGCCGTCTTTGTCTAGCTGTTCCACCAGACGCAGCGGGGTCTTCCAATCGCTCATCGGCGAAGGCCGCCCACCGGTTGCGGCATCGACCGCAACGAGGTGGACGGTATTACTTCCGACGTCTAATACACCTAATCGCACGCCTCTACAGTAGTAGGTCTACCGTGGGTAGGTGTGAATCGCCCGAAATCAAAAGAAGTTTACCTGGGTTTTCCGGCCTCCTCCCCCGCGGCGGCTTCCATTATCGCCGGCCGCGAAAAGGCCCCCGACTTCCCCAGAGAGTGGTTCGAATTTACGGATCCGCACGATCCACTCCACGTCTTTTCCATCGACCTGACCTGGCTCGAATCGCACTATGCCTGCCAGTTTGGGACGGAGAGGTGCCACGGCATCGATAAGCAACAGCCCGACGTCGGCTGCTGCGTGCACGGCGCATACATGGCCGATGAGACGGATCGAGAGCAGCTTCGCGACGCCGTCGCCCGCATGCCCGCACGTTTCTGGCAGCACCGCCCAGAGGGGGTAGATGGGTTCCTGAAGCACGGTGAACCCGAGGAACTGGAACCGTGGCTGGAGTGGGATGAGCTCGACGGCGATGATGGCGAGCCGGAACCGGCGCTGAAAACGCCGCTTGTCGACGGCGCCTGTATCTTCGCCAACCGCGCCGGCTGGTCCACGGGCGCGGGCTGCGCTATCCATCAGTGGGCGCTCGACGCGGGGGAAGAGCTCACCGTGGTCAAGCCCGAAGTGTGCTGGCAGCTGCCGATTCGCCGGCACGAAGACTATGAGAAGCGCCCCGACGGGGAGGAAATACTGCGCACCACCATCGGTGAGTACGACCGCCGCGGATGGGGCAACGGCGGCGAGGACTTCGATTGGTATTGCTCGGCCGATCCCTCCTGCCACACCGCGGAAGAACCGCTGTGGAAGTCGCAGAAGACCGAGCTGATCGCGCTACTCGGCGAGGAGTGCTACGAAATCCTGGCCAAGCACTGCGAGGCCCGGGCGCGCTCCGGAGTCGAGTTCCCGCGGCACCCAGCGGACCCTGGCGCTTAAGCCTCGAACTTGTAGCCCAGGCCGCGCACCGTCACGAGCTGCTGCGGGTGGGAAGGCTCGGCCTCGATCTTGGAGCGGAGGCGCTTGACGTGGACGTCGAGAGTCTTCGTGTCGCCCACGTAGTCCGCGCCCCAAATACGGTCGATGAGCTGACCGCGGGTCAGCACGCGCCCAGAATTGCGCAACAGGTACTCAAGGAGATCAAACTCCTTGAGCGGCATGGAAACCGGCTCGCCGGCGACAAGCACGGTGTGGCGCTCCACGTCCATGCGCACGCGGCCGCCTTCCAGAATCTGCTCGTCGGGCTCCTCTTCACCGTGATCGGAAGAGGCATCGTTGCCGCGGCGCAGCACCGCGCGGATGCGGGCGATGAGTTCGCGAGAGGAATAGGGCTTGGTCACGTAATCATCTGCGCCCAGCTCGAGCCCCACGACCTTGTCAATTTCAGAGTCACGCGCGGTCACCATGATCACCGGCACGGAGGATGTCGCGCGCAATTGCTTGCACACGTCCGTTCCGGACATGCCCGGCAGCATGAGGTCCAGCAAGACGATGTCCACGTGGTTCGCTGCGAACTGTTCTAGCGCGCTGGGCCCGTCCGGGGCGAGGAGAACGTCGAATCCCTCCTTTCGGAGGAGGAAGGCGAGGGGATCGGCCAGCGACTCTTCATCTTCAACGATGAGGATGGTGGTCATTGCGCTTTATCCTTTCGACGAGCGGCTACGCGCGCCACGGCGCGCTGTAAACCAGGGGCGGCGGAGCTGACGGCCCCGTCTTCTATATTATCCCGATGAATAAGATTATCTGCTGGCTTTTCTTCCGCGTAGATAGGGAGCTCGATTGTGAACGTCGAGCCAGTTCCGGGGCGTGACCACAGTTTGATATTGCCACCGTGATTAGCCACGACATGCTTCACAATGGCCAGACCAAGGCCGGTTCCACCGGTCTGCCGGGACCGCGCCTTATCCACGCGGAAGAAGCGCTCAAAGACCCGCTTCTGGTCTTCCGGGGCAATGCCTATGCCACGGTCGGTGACGCGGATGTGGACGACCTTTCCGCCGACAACCTTCTGCGTGACCGACACCGGCATCTCATCCGGCGAATAGTGGATGGCATTTGAGATGAGGTTGGAAATCGCCGTGACCAAGAGGGACTTGTCCCCCATGACCTGGACCCCCTCGGAATCACCGCGGGTGAGCTGATTGTGGTGGGAATCGGCAGCGAGTTGGTTGCGGGTGATGGCTTCATCAATGACCTCATCGAGGTCGAGCGGCTCCATCTCCGGGAGGGCCTCCGCCCCCTGCAACTTGGACAGGGAGATGAGCTCGCTGACCATGTCCGCCATGCGCGCCGCTTCCTTCTGCACCTTGCTACCGAAGTACTCGACGTGCTCGGGGTCCCCGGTGTCCTGGAGGAGCGCCTCGGCTAGCAGGGCGATGCCGCCCACCGGGGTCTTCAGCTCGTGCGACACGTTGGCCACGAAGTCACGACGAGCGGATTCCATGCGCACCGATTCGGATTCGTCGGTGCCGTAGACGATGACGAAGCGATCATCGTTGAGCGTCAGCGGCTGGACCACTGCGCGCACCTGAATCACGCGGTTGCCGGTGCGCCGTTTGGGGATAGCAAGGTCCAGCGTGCGGGTCTCTTTGTCTTCGAAGACCTCTTCCGCGACCTTCCAAATGTCGGGGTTCACCGCGCGGTCGTGCACCATCGACATTTCATGGGCAGCGGGGTTAGAGAAGATGACCTCTTTCGTGCGCGAAAGCACAGTCATTCCAGATGGGGAACCACCCACGGCTAGGTGCAGAACCTGGCTAACACTGGTGACCTGGTTAGCGTCTGCATCGCGGACGCGGCGGCGCTCCATCCGTTCACGGATCCGGGTGATCACCGGTATGGCCAGGCCGCAGGCCACCACACCGGCGAGGAAAGCGAGTACCAGTTCCACAATCATTCACACCCCTAGAAAGAATCCCCAAGGAGTATAGGCTCCCTGGGGATCGTGCGCAGCACGCAGCTTCCTGGGCGGTTATTTCTTTCCGCCCTGGGCAGCCACGGCAGCGGCGCCGGCAGCAGCAGCTTCCGGATCCAGGTACGTGCCGCCCGGGTTCACAACCGAACCGTCCTCGGTGATCTCGTAAACCAGCGGGATACCGGTCGGAATATTGAGGCCGGCAATCTCCTCATCGGAGATCTGGTCTAGGTGCTTGACCAGCGCACGCAGGGAGTTACCGTGCGCGGCGATGAGAACGGTCTCGCCCTTCTTGGCGCGCGGAAGGATCTCCTCCTCGAAGTACGGGACGAAGCGCTCGACGACATCCTTCAGGCACTCCGTACGCGGAACCTGATCCAGGTTGGCGTAGCGGACGTCGTTGGCCTGGGAGTACTCGGAAGAGTCCTCCAGCTCCGGCGGCGGGGTGCCGTAAGAACGGCGCCATGCCATGAACTGCTCCTCGCCGTACTTATCCTTGGTCTCTGCCTTGTTAAGGCCCTGCAGGGCGCCGTAGTGGCGCTCGTTGAGGCGCCAGTCGCGCACAACCGGGATCCAGTGGCGGTCAGCCGCGTTGAGTGCAATATTGGCGGTGCGGATGGCACGGCGCAGCAGGGAGGTGTAGACGATATTCGGCAAGATGCCCTGTTCCTTGAGCAGCTCGCCGCCACGCTTGGCCTCGCCCTCGCCCTTGGCAGTGAGGTTGACGTCAACCCAACCGGTGAACTGGTTGGACTCGTTCCATTCGGACTGTCCGTGTCGAAGTAGAATCAGCTTTCCGTTACTCATAAACACCAGCATGCCACGTTTTTCGACAGCGCGTCAGGTGGTTTTAATATCCGATTGCCCGGCGCGCGTGGCAATCCGGAATCTCGATACTCATCGCATCGGCGTAGATGTTCTCCAACTGGGCGGCGGCCGCTGCCCAACTAAACTGCTGGGCGTGATCGACGGCGGCTTCTCCCATGGCGATGCGGCGGGGGTCGTCGTCAAGCAGCTGTTCCAATGCGTCCGCCCAGTCCTGCGCTGAGTGTGAGTGGACGAGCAAGCCCGTGTCACCGTCCGCGACGGCGATGGGCAGCCCACCGACGGCCGCCGCCACCACGGGAGTTCCGGAGGCCTGCGCTTCCATGGCCACCAGCCCGAAGGACTCGTTATAGCTGGGCACCGCAACAATGTCCGCAGCCTGGTAGATGGCCACGAGCTCTTGGGGTGGGCGCGGGCTCAGGAAACGCACGACGCGCTCCACCCCCAGCTCGCGGGCAAGGTTGTGGTAGGCATCCGGCGAGGAATTCGCCCCGGAGGCACCGCCACAGATGACCACGCGCAGGCGGCGATCCGGATCGCGCTCCATCAGCTCCGCGGCGGCGCGGATGAGCACGTCGGGGCCCTTGAACTTTTGCAGGCGGCCCACGAACGCCACCACCTTGGTGTGCAGCGGGATGCCCAGCTGGCGGCGCGCGCGTTCCGTCATGCGGTCCGTGCCCGGGGTATACAGCTCGGTGTCCGCCCCCGGGGAGACCACAACGATATTGTCCGGCGATGCATCGTAGTGCTCGATCAGATCGCGGGTCTCCTGGGCTGTATTAACCACCAGGATGTCAGCGTTATCCACCAGCTGCTGCTCACAGATGCGGCGCGCCTCAGTCTCTGGGGTGTCATCGAGCGTGCGGTGCACGTTCTTCACCGCGGCCAGCGTGTGCGCGGTGTGGACGAGGGGAATGTCCCACAGATCACGCAATAACCAGCCCACCTGACCGGAGAGCCAATAGTGAGAGTGGATGACGTCATAGTCCACCTCAAAACAGCGCGCGAAGTTATAGATCCCGCCCGTAAACGCAGCCAACTGGGTGGGCAGCTCTTCCTTGCTCAAGCCCTCATAGGGCCCCGCCACAATGTTGATGACGCGCAGGCGCTCCTCGACGCCCACCACCTCACCCTGGCTGGGGCGCGTGGCGCGGGTAAAAATATCGACCTCCACGCCGCGGCGTGCGAGCTGGCGAGCAGTATTGAGAACGTAGACGTTCATGCCGCCCGCATCCCCGGAACCGGGCTGCTCAAGGGGCGAGGTATGCATGGAAATCATCGCGATGCGCATAATTTCCCAGTGTATCCCGAAACGACCCGCGTTATACTGGCCCGTACCTTAACCTACGCGACCGAAAGGTGAATCGATGTCGGCATACGAGTCCAAGGCGTGGCTCCAGTACTACCCAGAGTGGACACCACACAGCCTGGAATACGGGGACACCACGCTTCTCGACGTTTACGACAACAACCTCGCGCTCCACCCCGACAAGCCGGCAACCTACTTCTTCGGCCGCACACAAACCTACGCCGAGCTGGACAAGCAGGTCCGCCGCGCCGCCGCCGGCCTGCGCGCCTTCGGAGTGCGCCCGGGGGACCGCGTAGCCATCGTCGCCCCCAACTGCCCGCAGTTCATCGCCTCCTTCTGGGCCGTGCTCAAGCTGGGCGCCATCGCGGTTTTACACAACCCTCTCTACACTGCCCACGAGCTGGAGGGCCTGTTCCAGAACCACGGCGCACGCATCGCCATTTCCTGGGATAAGACGGCCTCCACCTTGGAGAAGCTGCGCCCGACGACCTCCCTGGAGACCGTCGTCTCCATCAACATGATCAACGCGATGCCGACTCCGCAGCGCTTGGCCCTGCGCCTGCCTATCCCGCCACTGAAGTCCAAGCGCGATCAGCTCACCGCCCCGGCACCGAACACGGTGCCGTGGGAGTCCCTCGTTGGCAACGCCATTGGCGGCGATGGTTCTGACGTCCTCACCCCGGAGGACGTCACCAAGGACACCACCGCGCTCATCCTGTACACCTCCGGCACCACCGGCAGCCCCAAGGGCGCGGAGCTGACCCACGGCAACCTTTTCTCCAACCTGCTCATGGGCAAGCACTGGGTCCCAGGCCTGGGCGATTCCCCGGAGCGCATGCTCGCTGCGCTCCCTTTCTTCCACGCCTACGGCCTGACCATGAACGCCACCTTGGCGCCGCTCATCGCCAGCGAATTGGTTCTGCTGCCGAGCCCGCAGATGCCGCTCATCATGGATCTCATGAAGAAGCACACCCCGACCTGGGTGCCGGGCGTGCCAACCCTGTACGAGCGCATCGTGGCGAAGGCGGAAGAAGATGACGTCTCCCTGGACGGCGTGCGCGCGGCCTTCTCCGGAGCGTCGACCCTGCCGGTCAATACCGTGGAGAAGTGGGAGAAGTACACCGGCGGCATGCTCGTGGAGGGCTATGGCCTGACGGAGTGTTCGCCCATCATCGTGGGTAACCCGATGAGTGACGCCCGCCGCCCCGGCTACGTGGGCATCCCCTTCCCGGATACCGAGATTCGCATTGCCAACCCGGACAACCTTGATGAGACCATGCCGGATGGCGAAGAAGGTGAGGTGCTGGCCCGCGGCCCGCAGATCTTTAAGGGCTACTTCGGCGATGAGGAAGCCACAGAGAAGGCCTTCCACAATGGCTGGTTCCGCACCGGCGATATGGGCGTGATGGAGGAAGACGGCTTTATCCGCCTGGTCAGCCGCATCAAGGAAATCATCATCACCGGCGGATTCAACGTCTACCCCGGTGAGGTTGAGGAAACACTGCTGGATCACCCAGACGTGGCGGAGGCAGCCGTGGTGGGCCGCCCGCGTTCGGACGGTTCGGAAGACGTCGTGGCCTGCATCGTGCTTAACGACGGCGCCGCGCTCGACCCCGAAGGCCTCAAGGACTACTGCCGTGAGCGCCTGACCCGCTACAAGGTTCCGCGCACCTTCTACCACTTCGAAAAGCTGGCCACCGACCAGCTGGGCAAGATTCGCCGCCGCGAGGTTCAGGCAGATCTGCTCGAGCGCCTCAAAGCGGAGAAGTAACACGCCATAGCCCCGGAACCGATCCCTGCGTGATAAACGCACATCACCGGGGCTATTGATTTATCCCGAAAAGGTTTCGTTACCGTAAGCAACTTTGCAAAGATTTGCGAGACTCCTGTCACAAATTAGTTATACTGTTTCACACATAACAAGTTTGACCACCTAAGGAGTTCGCGAACATGACCGAAGCCCCTGCTCAGGCCTCTTCCGCTTTTGAGACGAAAGCCTGGCTCCAGTACTACCCTGAGTGGACTAAACCTAATCTGGACTACGGCACCGAAACGCTTTTGGACTCCTACCGAGAGACCGTGGAGGAATTCGGCGACAGGCCGGCGACGTGGTTCTTCGGTCACCAGATGACCTACCGCGAACTCGATACCCACGTGCGCGCCGCCGCAGCGGGCCTCAAGGCCTTTGGCATCCGTCCTGGTGATCGCGTCGCCGTAGCACTGCCCAACTGCCCCCAACACGTGGCGGTGTTCTACGCCATCCTGAAACTGGGGGCGACCGTCGTGGAGCACAACCCGCTCTACACCGCGGCTGAGCTCGAGCCCCTCTTCCAGGATCACGCCGCCCGCGTGGCCGTGGTCTGGGATAAGGCGAGCCCCACCTTTGAGAAGCTTCGCGATTCTACGCCACTCGAAACGATTGTTACGGTCAACATGATCGAGGCCATGCCGCGCCGCAAGCAGCTGCTATTACGCTTGCCGCTTCCCTTCATCAAGGACAAGCGCGCGGAGCTCTCAGTTGCCGCTCCCAATACCGTGCCGTGGAACGTGCTCACGGGGCGCGCCATCGGCGGGCAGGGCTACAAGCTGGAGGATGCGAAGGTCGATCTCAATGACACCGCACTCATTCTCTACACATCCGGAACCACCGGCAGGCCCAAAGGCGCGGAGCTGACCCACTCCAACCTGTATTGCAACATGAAGATGGCGGAAGCATGGGTGCCCGAATTGGGCAAGAAGCCCGAGCGCATGCTCGCCGCCCTCCCCCTCTTCCACGTCTATGGACTCACCCTCATCGCCGCCCTCGGCGTGCACATCGGCGGCGAGCTCGTCCTCACCCCAGCTCCCAAGGTGCCGCTTCTCCTCGAGATCATGAAGAAGCGCCTCCCCACCTGGATGCCGGGCGTGCCCACGATCTACGCCAAGGTCATGGAGGCGGCTCAGGAACAGGGCATCGATCTGCACGGTATCGAGCACAGCCTGTCGGGCGCAGCAGCGCTACCGGCGGAGATCGTTGAGGAATGGGAAACGGTCACCGGCGGCCTACTCGTAGAAGGCTACGGGCTCACGGAAACCTCGCCGATCGTGGCCGCGAACCCACTCAACAAGAATCGCCGCCCCGGCTACATCGGCATCCCCTTCCCGGATACCGAGGTGCGCATCGGCAACCCGAACAACCTCGATGAAACCCAGCCGGATGGCACCGCGGGCGAGCTCCTCGTGCGCGGACCGCAGGTATTCAAGGGCTACTTCAACATGCCGGAAGCCACCGAGCAGGCTTTCCACGACGGCTGGTACCGCACGGGTGACATGGCAGTTATGGAGTCCGATGGCTTCATCAAGATCGTCTCCCGCATCAAGGAAATGATCATTACCGGCGGCTTCAACATTTACCCGGCCGAGGTGGAAGACGTGATCCGCCAGCACCCAGACGTCACCAACGTGGCCGTCGTCGGCCGTCCGCGCGCGGATGGATCCGAGGACGTCGTAGCCTGCATCATCCTGGAGGACGGCGCGGTGCTCGACCCGGAGGGACTCAAGGACTACTGCCGCGAGCGCCTGACCCGCTACAAGGTGCCGCGCACCTTCTACCACTTCGAGCACCTGGCCTCCGACCAGCTGGGGAAGGTCCGCCGCCGCGAAGTACAGAAGGACCTTTTGAAGCTGCTCGGAGAACAAGCACCGGCCTAGGCAGCCCGGTCGATATAGCGCATCACGCGCGTGGGATTGAAGGTTCGGTAGAACGCTTCACCCACCCGGACAAGCTGGCTCACCAACGCACTGAGCTGCCAGTCCAGCTGCTCATCGGTATAGCCCCACTTCGTGGGAATACGGGCCGTGGTCACCAGCACGAGGTCCTGCTCATCGCCGCCATCGAGGTTTACCACCTCGATGCGCGCGGAGTAGACATATTGATCATCATTCATGAACTCGGCCCAGCGCACGAGCGCATCAAGGTCGCACGCACAGCGGCCGGAGGGCGTGACGAGGCGGAGTTCAATATCCCCGGAGCCATCACGAGCGGATTCAATAGTGATCGCGTGTTCATTGATAAGGATGCTCACGACCCCATTCCGGTGGTCCACCACGTGAACGGGCGTGCCGATCATTGCCAGGCGCGTGGCGCGCTCGTACACTCGCCACATCCCCACCGCTGAAACCCCATAGGCCTCGCTGAAATAGTGGGGCGATACCGGCTTAAGCCCAGACCCCTTCCGTGGCTTGGAGGGCTCTTCCGGAAACTGCTCATCCAGGCGCGCGAAGACCGCCGACATTTCGGCCGCATAGCCCGCGATAATGCTCTTGAGCTGGGCATTCGTGGCCGTCGACGGCAGATAAGGCGGCGCGAGGACCAGCAGGTGGGTATGCATAGTGGAGCTTCCGCAGGGCTCGGCAACGAGGTTGCCAGAGAGTCCACCGCCGTTGAGATCATTGACCTCCATGCGCAAAGGCTGCCGGTCCGGGTTGAACCGCACTGCACCGCCCCAATACCCGAAGACACAGAGGCCGCCCTTGTCCTCGTTGACGTCGATGCTTAAGAGCCCGCCGGCAATTCTGATGGTGGGCAAGCCGGTGGAGGAATCTTCCTCCAGCTTTCCGGCCAGCTTGGTCATAGTTTTGATTACTCGGCTTTTGCTGAGCCGAGCTGGTGTCTTGTTTGTTTTCTCGGTTGCTGATTGAGACATAGTCCCCCCTTGTTTTTCTTTTCTTTCATGCTGCGCGAACCGATGCTGAGCCACCCCTGCTCCTCCCCGAGCCGCTGCAGTGAGGCCAAGAATACAAAAGGTTGCGCAACTTCGCGCGGCGGAGACGCGGCGAGTACCCCCACAACCCAAACGTGAGAAAAACCTCACATTTTCCGCGCGGGAGACACCTATGCGCAAGGGCTTCGACTACGGTGGCTCATCATGATTGTTCTGTAGGGCTAACTAAGTCTGCCCGCAGCTCTTCATCACACCGTTCCCCATCAGCTCAAAAGAGGAAAGATGCCTGTAACTATGCTGCATTCCATGCCCCGCCCGGCCGTGCTTTTCGCCGGACAAGGCTCCGATTGGCAAGGTTTCATCGCCACCGCCGCGCAGACTGCCGCCACTGCCGAATCCCTACGTGAGGCCCTCGCCCAAGCCCGCAGCCTCACCGGCCCCGCCGCACGCACCATCGCCTCCACCTGCCCCGGCGCGCTGGAGCGCCTCGAGCAGCTCATCGCTGGTTCCACCGAGTCCACTACCCTCGACTCGCTGCCTGCGGTATCCATCCCGGGCATCGTCCTGGGCCAGATTGCCGCCATCGAGCAGCTGCGTGACCTAGGCGTCGACATCGATGAGCGCGCTGGGCATTCGCAGGGAAGCTTGGGCGCGTTGGCCGTCGACAAGCCGGCGCACGCCCTCGCCCTGGCCATCCTGATGGGGACCGCTGCCAGTGCGGTCAATGGCTCCGATCCGCGCTCCCAGATGCTGTCTGTCCGTGGCCTGGAGCGCGGCTTCGTCACTGAGCATCTGCACGGCACCGCCGCCATCGCCGTGGTCAACGGCCGCCGCCACTTCGCACTTTCCGGCAGCCCGGAGGACCTGGCCGCCACCCGCACCGCCATCGAGGAGGCCGTCAAGGGCTTCAACGCCGAGCTGGAGAAGCGCACCATCGGCGGCGATGAGCTCAGCCCTCGTTTCGATGAGCTGCCCGTGGCCCTTCCCTTCCACAACCCGGTGCTGGCCATGGCGGCCGAGCGCACCGTGGCGCTGGCTCAGAAGTGCGGCCTCGACGTGGATGAGGCCCGCGCGCAGGCCGAGGCCATCCTGGTCAACGAACATGATTGGCCGGCCACGCTGGCCGCACTCAACTCCGAGCACCTCATTGTCCTGGACCGCGCCTTGGCGAACATCACCCGCCGCGTGGTGCAGGGAACCGGGGTGACTGTGGTCTCGGCCGCCACCCCGCAGGAGCTCAATGCGCTGGCCACACCAGGCACTGAACTGCCCAAGGCCCTCAACTACGCCGACTTCGCCCCGCGCACCATCGAGCTTCCCAATGGCCGCACCTACACCCAGACCCGCTTCTCCGATCTCACGGGCCTGTCCCCCATCATGCTGGGCGGCATGACGCCGACGTCTGCCGATGGTGAGATCGTCGCCGCGGCGGCCAACGCCGGGCACTGGACGGAGATGGCCGGCGGCGGCATGTACTCCGATGAGGTCTTCCGCTCGCACCTGGCCACCATGGAAAAGCACCTGCGCCCCGGACGCACGGCACAGTTCAACACCATGTTCTTCGACCGCTTCCTGTGGAACCTGCACTTTGGCCAAGCGCGCATCGTGCCCAAGGCCCGCGCGGCCGGTGCGGCTTTCAACGGCGTGTGCATCTCCGCCGGCATTCCGGAGGTAGAGGAAGCCGGCGAACTGATGGACCGCCTCCACACCGACGGTTTCCCCTTCATCTCCTTCAAGCCCGGTACCGCAAAGCAGATCCGGGATGTGCTGGCCATCGCCACGGCCTACCCGGAGGACCGCATCATCATGCAGGTCGAGGACGGCCACGCCGGCGGCCACCACTCCTGGGTCAACCTGGATGACATGCTGCTGGATACCTACGCCGAAATCCGCCAGCACCCCAACGTCTACCTGGCAGTCGGCGGCGGCATCGCCTCTCCGGACCGCGCCACCTCCTACCTCACCGGCGAGTGGGCGATAAAGCACGGCCTGCCCGCTATGCCTGTCGACGCCGTCTTCATCGGCACCGTCGCCATGGCCACCAAGGAAGCTAAGGCCACCGATTCGGTGAAGGACCTGCTGGTCAATACCACCGGCATTTCCCCAGAGGACAATGATGGCTGGGTCGGCCGCGGAACCGGAGCGCATGGCGTGGCGTCCTCCCAGTCCCACCTGCTGGCGGACATCCACGACCTGGATAATTCCTTCGCGGCGGCCTCGCGCCTGATTACTTCCCTGAGCATCGAGGACTACCCGGCGCACCGCCAGGAGATCATCGATGCCCTGGCCAAGACCTGCAAACCCTACTTCGGCGATGTGGAATCCATGACCTACGCCGAGTGGCTGGAGCGTTTCGTGGAGCTGGCCCACCCGTTCGTGGATCCCAGTTGGGATGACCGCTTCCTCGATCTCCTCCACCGCGTCGAAGCCCGCCTCAACCCGGCGGACCACGGCCAGATTGAAACCCTCTTCACCAGCGTTGAGGACGTCCACGATGCCCCGCGGGCCGTCGCCAAGCTGCTGGCCGAATACCCCGCCGCGCGCAGCACCGAGGTCTCCGCGCGCGATGCCGCCTGGTGGATTTCCCTGCACTACAAGCACGTCAAGCCCATGCCGTGGGTACCGGCCCTGGACGGTGACCTGAAGTCCTGGTTTGGCAAGGACACCCTCTGGCAGGCACAGGATGAGCGCTACACCGCTGACCAGGTGCGCATCATCCCCGGCCCCGTGGCCGTGGCCGGCATTACCAAGAAGAACGAGCCCGTGGCGGACCTGCTTGCCCGCTTCGAGCAGGCCACCACGGATGCGCTGCTGGAGCAGGGGGTCAAGCCGCAGAAGGCTTTCTCCCGCCTGAACTCCGCCGCCGATGAGGCCGCGTTCCTGCGTACTTCTCCTACCCTGCTGTGGCACGGCCACCTCATGGCCAACCCGGCTTATGAGATGGATGAGAACGCCTTCGACCTGCGCCAGGATGCCGAGGGCAACTGGGAGATCGTCATCACCGCGGATTCCTACTGGGATGACCTGCCGGAGGAGCAGCGCCCCTTCTACGTTCGCGAGGTCACCGTCCCAGTAGACTTGCCGGAGGACGTGGCCACGGGTGGCTCCCCGGTGGTCTCCGAGGAGCGCCTGCCCAACTCCGTCTTCACCCTCCTGGAGGGCCTGGCTGGTGTCGGCTCCACGGCGGAGCAGGGCGATGAGATCACGGAGATGCCCACCGTCGAGTCTGGCTACTCCTTCCACTTCCCCGCCTCGCTGCTCTCCGCACACAGCGCGGTGACCTGCGGCGATGCTGCAGCCGAGAAGGCCGGCACCCCGGATGTTCTGGTCGGTCCCTGCTGGCCGGCCATCTATGCCGCGCTCGGCTCCGGGCGCTTGGAGGATGGCTACCCCGTCATCGAGGGCCTGCTCAACGCGGTGCACCTGGACCACGTCATCGACGTGCGCGTGCCGCTGGAGCAGCTTGCCGACGGCCGCCAGATCGACGTCACCTCCTCCTGCACCGCCATCGAGGAATCCGTCTCCGGGCGCATCGTCACGGTGGAGCTGGAGCTCAAGGATCACGCTTCCGGTGATGTCGTGGCCACGCAGATGCACCGCTTTGCCATCCGCGGCCGCGCCACCGGCACCGCCGCGCCGAGCCAGGCACCGGAGTGGGGCGGCGGCAAGTCCGCCACCAAGGTGGTGCCGACTCCGCGCTCCTTTATCGACCGCGCCACCGTCACCGCCCCGCAGGACATGACGCCCTTCGCGCTGGTCTCCGGCGACTATAACCCGATCCACACTTCCTATAACGCTGCCCAACTGGTGAACCTGCAGGCACCGCTGGTGCACGGCATGTGGCTCTCGGCCGCCGCGCAGCAAGTGGCCGGACGCCACGGCCGCGTGGTGGGCTGGACCTACTCCATGTACGGCATGGTGCAGCTGGGCGATGACATCGAGGTCACCGTCGAGCGCGTCGGCCGCAAGGGTATCCATGAGGCCCTCGAGGTCACCTGCCGCATCGACGGCGAGGTGGTCTCCCGCGGCCAGGCTCTGCTCGCCGCGCCGACCACGGCGTACGTCTACCCCGGCCAGGGCATCCAGGCCGAAGGCATGGGCAAGGGCGACCGCCAGGCCTCCCCGGCAGCGCGCGAGGCGTGGCGCCGTGCCGATGCGCATACCCGCGAGAACCTGGGCTTTAGCATCCAGAAGATCATCGATGAGAACCCGACGGAGCTCACCGTTCGCGGAACTACCTTCCGCCACCCGCAGGGTGTGCTGCACCTGACCCAGTTCACGCAGGTGGCCCTGGCCGTGGTGGCCTATGCCCAGACCGAGCGCCTGCGCGCCGAGGACGCTCTGGCGCCGACCTCCTACTTCGCCGGCCACTCCCTGGGCGAGTACACAGCGCTGGCCTCGCTGGCGAATATCTTCGACCTCGAGGGTGTCATCGACATCGTCTACTCCCGCGGCTCCGCCATGGGCAGCCTGGTCCCGCGCGACGCGGAGGGTAACTCCGAATACGCCATGGCGGCACTGCGCCCGAACATGGCTGGTATTGATGCCGACAGCGTCGACGCTTGGGTGGCTGAGGTCGCCGAGGCCACCGGCGAGTTCCTGGAGATTGTTAACTACAACATCCGCGGTCAGCAGTACTCCGTCGCCGGCACCAAGAAGGGGCTCAAGGCCCTGGTGGACAAGGCCAATGCCATCGCCCCGCGCGCGGCGGTCATGGTCCCGGGCATCGACGTGCCTTTCCACTCCCGCGTGCTGCGCGAGGGTGTTCCGGCCTTCGCCGAAAAACTCGACGAGCTCCTGCCACAGGAGCTGGACCTCGATGCCCTGGTAGGCCGCTATATCCCGAACCTGGTGGCCCGCCCCTTCGAGCTCACCCAGGACTTCGTCGACGCCGTGGCCCCGCTGGCACCCTCCGGCAAGCTGGACGGGCTGAAGGTGGAGGACCTCTCCGAGCACGAGCTCGCCCGCCTGCTGCTCATTGAGCTGCTGTCCTGGCAGTTCGCCTCACCTGTGCGCTGGATTGAGACCCAGGACCTCCTCTTTGGCAAGGTCGAGCAGATCATCGAGGTCGGCCTGGCTTCTTCCCCGACCCTGACCAACCTGGCCACCCGCTCGCTAGCCGTCGCCGGCATCCCGGAGGGCACCATCCGCGTGCTCAACGTGGAGCGCGACCAAGAGCAGGTCATGCTTGCCGACGTCTCCGAAGCCCCCGCCGCCGAACCCGCTACGGAATCCGACGCCGAAGAGGCACCACAAGCGAGCGAAGCACCAGCCGAAGTTCCGGCTGAGGCAGCGCCAGCACCGACCCCTACACCTACCGCCGCAGCTGCGAGCGACGCCCCCGAGCTGCGCTTCGGCGCGGCGGAGGCCATCATGGTGCTCTTCGCCTTCCAGAACAAGATTCGCGTGGACCAGATCACGGACTCCGACACCGTGGAGGAGCTGACCAACGGTGTGTCCTCCCGACGTAACCAGCTGCTCATGGACATGTCCGCGGAAGTCGGCGTGCCGGCCATCGATGGCGCCGCCGATGCCGACGTGGCTACGCTGCGCGAGAAGGTCGCCACCGCCGCCCCGGGCTACTCCGCGTTCGGCCCGGTGCTGGGTGAGGCCGTCGGTGCGCGCCTGCGCCAGCTCTTCGGCGCTGCGGGCCTCAAGCCCACCGCCGTGGCGGACTACGTCACCGGCACCTGGGGCCTGCCCGAGTCCTGGGTTGCCCACGTCGAGGCAGAAATCCTGCTCGGCTCCCGCGAGGAGGACTCGGTGCGCGGCGGATCGCTGAACACCGTGCCGGCGAGCGCTACCTCGAAGCCCGCGGCACACGAGCTGATCGACGCCGCCGTCCAGGCCGTCGCCGCTACCCACGGTGCATCCGTATCCAAGGGCGCGGCCGCCGGTGGCGCCGGTGGCGGTGCCGTGGTTGACTCCGCTGCGTTCGATGCCTTCGCCGAGACCGTCACCGGTGAGAACGGCGTGCTGGCTACAGCCGCCCGTCAGCTTCTCTCCCAGCTGGGCTTGGACTCCGAACCGGAGCTCATCGAGGCCCCTGACACCACCGTCATCGATGCCGTTGAGGCAGAGCTCGGCTCCGGCTGGCTCAAGTCCGTCACGCCCTCCTTCGATGCGAACAAGGCCGTGCTTTTCGACGATTCCTGGGCCATCGCCCGCGAGCGCCTCGCCCGCGTGGCGCTGGGCCAGGCCGAGTACCCAGTGGACAGCTTCCGCGGTGCCGGCGAGGATCTAGCTCGCCAGGCCCGCTGGTGGAAGCGCGAAGACATCGCGCAGGCCGCCGTGGACACCACCCCCGGCGCGTTCGCCGGTGAGGTCGCCCTGGTCACGGGCGCTGCGCCTGGTTCCATCGCCACCGCACTGGTGGAGCGCCTGCTGGAGGGCGGCGCGACCGTCATCATGACCGCCTCCCGTGTCAGCCAGGCCCGCAAGGAGTTCGCGCGCACGCTCTACGCCGAGCACGGCGCCGCCGGTTCCGCCCTGTGGCTGGTCCCGGCGAACCTGTCGAGCTTCCGTGATATTGACGCCCTCATCGACTGGATCGGCACTGAGCAGCGCGAGTCCGTGGGCAACGAGGTCAAGATTCTCAAGCCTGCGCTGACCCCGACGCTGGCCTTCCCCTTCGCCGCGCCGAGTGTCTCCGGCTCGCTGGCGGATGCCTCCGGAACGACCGAGACGCAGGCCCGCCTGTTGCTGTGGTCCGTCGAGCGCACCATTGCGGGGCTGGCGAGGTTGAGTCAGGGGGACGTCGACAAGCGCTGCCATGTCGTCCTGCCGGGCTCGCCCAACCGCGGCACCTTCGGTGGCGACGGCGCCTACGGCGAGGTCAAGGCGGCACTCGATGCCATCCTCAACAAGTGGAAGGTCGAAGCCGGCTGGCCGCAGGGTGTCACCCTGGCGCAGGCCAAGATCGGCTGGGTGGCTGGCACGCACCTCATGGGCGGCAACGATGGGCTGGTGCCCGCCGCCGAGAAGGCCGGCATCAAGGTGTGGAGCCCGGAGGAGATTTCCACCGAGCTCATGGACCTGGCCAGCGCCGACTCGCGCGCGCAAGCAGCGCATGCCCCGGTGGAGAAGGACCTCACCGGCGGCCTGGAGGGCTTCTCTCTCACCGAGCTCGCCGCAGATGTGGAGCCGGCTGACGTCGATCCGCACGAGGATAAGGAGGCTCCCGCGACCATCACCGCGCTGCCCAACCAGGTGCAGGCGGTTCAGCCAGGCCTGGAGGAAGAAGTTGGCCAGGTCACCACGGACCTGGAGGACATGGTGGTCATCGCCGGTATCGGCGAGGTCTCCTCGTGGGGCTCCGGCCGCACACGCTTCGAGGCCGAGTATGGCCTGCAGCGCGATGGTTCCGCAGAGCTCACCGCCGCCGGTGTGCTGGAGCTGGCCTGGATGACCGGGCTGGTGGAATGGCGCGAAGACCCACACCCGGGTTGGTTCGTGGTGGAGAGCGATGAAGAGATTGCCGAAGAGGACATCTTCGAGCGCTTCCGCGATGAGGTCGTCGCACGCTCCGGCGTGCGCACGCTGACCGATAAGTACCACCTCACCGACAGCGGCTCCATCGACCTGACCACCGTCTTCCTGGACCGCGACGTCACCTTCACCGTGGATTCGGAGGCCACCGCACGCGATATCCAGGAGGCGGACCCAGAGTTCGTCAGCATCGCCGAAGTAGACGGCGAATGGCAGATCACCCGCCGCCAGGGTGCCACCGTTAAGGTGCCGCGCAAGGCCACGCTGACCCGCACCGTCGCCGCGCAGATGCCGGATGACTTCGACGCCGCCAAGTGGGGAATCCCGGAGCACATGCTGGATTCCTTGGACCGCATGGCGGTGTGGACCCTGGTCAGCGCGGTGGATGCCTTCACCCAGGCCGGCTTCTCCCCGGCAGAGCTGCTGCGCTCCATTCACCCGGGTCAGGTGGCCACCACGCAGGGCACCGGCATCGGCGGCATGGAGTCCCTGCACAAGGTCTTCGTCACCCGCTTCCTCGGCGAGGAGCGCCCGTCCGACATCCTGCAGGAAGCCCTGCCGAACGTCATCGCGGCGCACACCATGCAGTCCCTGGTGGGCGGCTACGGCTCCATGATTCACCCCATCGGCGCCTGCGCTACCGCGGCGGTGTCGATTGAGGAGGCCGTGGACAAGATCGCCCTGGGCAAAGCCGATGTGGTCGTGGCCGGCGGCATCGACGATGTCCAGGTGGAATCCCTCCAGGGCTTCGGTGACATGAACGCCACCGCGGAGACCGCGAAGATGACAGCCAAGGGAATCGATGATCGCTTCATCTCCCGCGCCAACGACCGCCGCCGCGGCGGCTTCCTCGAAGGCGAGGGCGGCGGCACGGTCCTGCTAGTTCGCGCCTCACTAGCAGCCGACTTAGGACTGCCGGTGCTCGCGGTGGTCGCGCACGCTGCCTCCTATGGCGACGGCGCCCACACCTCCATCCCGGCCCCGGGCCTGGGTGCGCTGGGCGCTGGCCGCGGCCGGGAGAACTCCCGCCTGGCGCGCTCGCTGCGCGGTCTGGGCCTGACGCCAAACGACGTCAGCGTCCTGTCCAAGCACGACACCTCCACCAACGCCAACGACCCCAACGAGTCGGAGCTGCACTCCATCCTGTGGCCGGCCATCGGGCGCGACGCGGATCAACCGATGTTCGTCATTTCCCAGAAGACGCTCACCGGTCACTCCAAGGCGGGTGCCGCGCTCTTCCAAACCGGCGGCATCATCGACGTCTTCCGCACGCACCGCATCCCGGCGAACGTGTCCCTGGATTGTGTTGACCCACTCATCGCACCGAAGGCGCCGAACCTGGTGTGGCTGCGTTCCCCGCTGGACCTCGGCTCTGCGGGCCACAGCGTGAAGGCAGCGGCACTGACCTCGCTCGGCTTCGGCCACGTCAGCGCGCTCATCGTCTACGCCCACCCAGGCGTGTTCGAGCAGGCCGTGTCCCAGCAGCGTGGGGCGGATGCCGCTGCCGAGTGGCGGAAGCGCGCCGAGCAGCGCCTGCGCGCCGGCCGCGCCCACTTCGAGGCCGGCATGCTCGGCCGCGCACCGCTCTTCGAGGTCATCGACGGCCGCCGCCTCCCAGCACGCGACGCCAAGGTGATGATTGACGGCTACGGCCTCGTCGACGCCGACAAGGCCGCGGAAATCTCCATGCTCCTCGACGCCGATGCGCGCCTGGGCGCAAACGGGGAGTTCCCGAGTGTGTAGTCGTTAGCAATTAGGGCCAGTTCGTACTTGAACTGGCCCTTTACTTTTGACCAAGCACCGTTTCGCTCTATGTCGCGACGATGTTTGCTCACCGACTCTTTTCAATTAAATATTGCATCACGCGCTTTGGAACATCCGCCGAAAAATATTGACAAGCATGATTACGGAATCAGCGATTATGCCAGCTTCACGGCGCGATGAGTTCGGTGCGTGTTTTATCGAATGCGCTAACGCAATTGCCTTACGAACAAAACTACGCAGTTCACTATTCGCTGGTCCTGGAAGTTCTACGTCAACAACTCGTTCCAGCCGATTTTTTGAGTTTCCCTCATTAAATCTATTCGCATCATCACTATCCCGTAAGTGACGAGTTTCGTCAAAGGCTACGCGGTTCAATTCGTCGAGAATGCGAACCACCCGATTACCGACATCGCTGAAGTCACTTTGAGTATTTGCAAAAGCAAACTTCTCACGGAGCTCCTTGATTTCTGTATCAATCCGCACCCATCCGGTAGAATCCCGCGGACTAACAGGAGAAGCCAGTTTTCCTTGAAGCTGCGCATCTTCGAGGCCTTCGACATGCCTCTCAAACGGATCAAATATTGCGCTAAGAATCTGCCGTCTAGCTTGATAGCTTCCTTCAGCACCGTTCTGTTTCCAATAGTCTTTAAACGAAGACTCATCCTTAAAAGGAATATCCAAGTTAAATCTCAAGCGTATTGCTACGGATTACAATGAACGACGACACGTCGCAAGTTCTTCTTCCGAAAGCCGACGACTTCCAGATGTCCCACGCACTGTAAATTCATCTCGGACAATTTGAGTTAGGGGAACGACGACTTCCAAGTCAGCTCGGCTGGAAGTCCCGTTTCTAACTTCCTCAAGCAACTTCCGATTAATTCGTTGTACTTGCCTTTCTACCAAGCCATCGAACACGTCAATCCATTCAAAGAAATCATCCTGTTGCAAGAACCAATCTCCTTCAAAACCAGATTTTTGACTTTCGATCCACCTACAAGTCAAGAGTCGTGCCGAACTATTGACTACCTGTTCAAGCTTCGACTCCCTTAGTTAAGCCGTCCCTCGCTACATTTTAAAAATATGCCGACCTCAATCTTCGCGAGGTACTAGCTGTTCTTGCGCGGGGTCATAAACAACGTTGACAATGTCACCGGTCAAAATCATCTTGATCGCCTGGTTGATAACCGGCAGCGGAGCCACAAACCACTCGTGTGGGTTGTACATACGCCCGTCAATGCCTACCTGTGAAACATTCAATCGAACGCTGCCAAACACCCGATGTAGCAAACTCTCCAGTGAAGAGGGACGCAAATTATAGACGCGGTAATCCTCCTCGATATGAACTGGCGCCATCAAAAATGTCGGCTCTTTCTCCGCATTCGCGATCCGCTTCTTCACCGGATTGCGAGAGAACCCAATCTTGTACAGGTTCTCAATCGAAGAAATCTGCGGGTCTTCGCTGAGTGAGCGCAGCACGTACACATGTCCGCTCTCAACGTCGGCGTCCCCGATTTCTGAAGCATCAAATCCTGAACGTACAATCGAGCGTCCGTCCTGCAAATAGAAGCGAATAGACAACGACTGTCTATACATGGATCCTTCGGTACCGTTTTCAAAAATGACGCGGAGACGCTGCTTCTTCTTTGTTGTGCTTCCGCTGGCCACGATTTCGTCCTCACCAACTTCTGCAACGAAGAGCATCACGCCAGCCAGAATGAAGAATTGGCCTTCCTTGATCGTGTCCTCGCCAGCGAAGTCCCTAATGACGAATTCACCAGATGCCAGATCCGCATGCATCTGCTTGAAGAGCGGCTCAAACTCTTCGAAGTTCTTTGCCTTAACACGACGAGAAACTTCTTTAGCACTCCGGCGCTCAGCGATTACAGGCAGCGATGAAGTATCAAAAATATCGCTTTCATCGTCAAGAAGATCAAGGTCATCATTCGCCAAAAGATCCTCGTAAGAATCAATCTCTGGCTTCGCGAGTAGCTCAAACTCATCGAGGTGAGCAACCGCAGCAGCTCGTTCCGGAGCCGCACGAAAACCATCGAGTCGTGCTCCCAGCTTGCGCTCTGCAATATCCAGAGTCTCTGAGGACGGCACACGTTGGTGTTCGCGATAGAACTCCACAATCTCTAAAAAGCTGCGTTCCAGCCTATCGCTCGAAGTAACCGGCTTTGGCTTCGCTGGCGCATCAAGCAAACCGCCGGTATCACTAGCGAGAAGCTCCGCAAAAGCTGCTGCGTCGAAGTCATCATTCATCTCCGGCTAGCTCCTTTCTCTTTTGCTCGCGCTTCAGCTGCTGTAGCACCATCAATGCGTTACCATAAAGCCTTTCCGTAGCGTCCTTGGAACGACGGTCCGGCCTACGTCCATTAACCTTCGCCCAATCTTGAATCGTGGGGAAGAGCTTCATCGCTTCATTCGGCGTCAGTGCAATACGTGTCAGGTCAATGCTGTCGGAAATCAGTTTAAGCACCGACGGCGTAACCGACTTCGAAAGCACTTCAAATGCCCGCTGGAAGGGATTAATCGAGTCAATCAGATTAATGCTCAGCTCATCAATATTCACGAAACGATTAGCGAGCTCGATGAACCGCTTGTCGCCGACTTCGCGAACGCGGCCAGTCTTCACAACAGAATCGACGACAATCCGCTGTCGAACTTCCTCTACCTCGGTATCGTTCAGATCCGGGTATTTCTCTCGGATGATTTTCGGGATAAGGATTTTGTTCGCTGTCTCTGGTTCTGACCCGCCGATCGCTGCGCGTGCAAACGTATCGTCCTGAAGAATCGTAGCTTTCAGATCATTGAGATCCGCCTCGACGATCTGCTTCACTCTCTCAGTGGATGGTTCTTGGAAGCCAAACACCTTAATCTTACCCGCAGTAGATTTGTCGTCTCGGTCCTTCTTCTTCTTGAAATCAAAGTTGGGTGCCAGTACCTGTTCCATAAGCAACGAGGCAGTAATTGCCTTCAGAATATTGTTCACCGAAACAGTGACTTCGTCCTGACCTGCGTCGGGCTCAGCGATAAGGTTCGTAAACTGAGCGTGGGCTTTCCCTTCCACATCACGGGTCACGCGCCCAATGATCTGGATTATTTCCGTCAACGATGCTCGGTAGCCAACAGTCAAGGCGTGCTCCGCGTAAGGCCAGTCAAAGCCTTCCTTCGCCATGCCAAGGGCAATGATGATGTCTACTCCATCGCGCTGCTTTGCCGCCACGTCAGTCAGATACAACAGCGTCTCGGCACGACGTTTCGGGTTGGAATCATCAACCAAATCGGCGACGCGCAGGATCTCACCGGTATCGCGACGGCAAACGTTGATAATGCCTGATTCCGCATCGACTGACTCAACATCTCCAATGATGTCGATGACGGTGTTGACTTCTTCAATCTTGTCCTTGGTGGACTCACCCGAATTCACGTTAGGGATGTGAAGAATCGTCTTCCGATCAAGATCAAGGACTTCATCCAACGCATCGGTATAGCGGCCCTGGTAGAAATGGTGTCCAATGCCAAGCGACTTCAGATACGTATAGCCGTTGAGCTGGTCATAATACGTAAACGTCACCGGAGTGAATTTAGCTTCGTCCTCAGGAGCAAGCACCGGCATGGTATCGCCACGGAAGTAGGAACCCGTCATCGCCACAATATGGGCATCCGAGCCTCTCATCACGTCATGTAAAAGCGCAGCCAATCGGTTTGATTCCGTATCCGCAGAGACATGGTGAAACTCATCGATTGCGAGAACTGCCCCGTTGAAGTCTTCCGGAGCCAATTTCTCAAACGCAAAGCGCAGCGTCGCATGCGTACACACCAGAATCGGATCAGGTCCATGCAAGAACTTGATAAATGCATCGACCTTGCTCGCCGAGGCTCCAGGTGTGCAGAGATTATTGGAATCCTTGACTTCCCAATCCGCGAAGAACCCGTTCGCCATCAGCTGTGTACTAGCGAACGACGCGCCAATAGAGCGCTCTGGCACGGCAACGATTACCTTCTTACGTCCCTGATTGAACAGTTTGTCCAAAGACACAAACATCAACGCGCGCGACTTTCCCGATGCCGGCGGCGCCTTAATCAGCAAATACTGAGCTGCGCGCTCTTCAAAGACACGACGCTGCATCTCGCGCATGCCCATTCCATCAGTGTTAACTGACGTACCCGACTGCGCATATTCAACGGTGACCACGTTTTCTACCGCCTGACTAAAGCTCTTCGCACTCATTTCTTCCGCTTACCTTTCGCTCCCGCAGCTTCTTCCGCTTCAATTGCCTCTTTATACATAGCAAAGAGCACGGACAGTCGAGCCTCATCGCTCTCGAACGGGCGAGCGGAAAAAAGCTTATCGACAGCAGCGTCTACCTCAGCATGCGCTTGCCGCAAATTATCCGGCATTTTATCCGGGTCATAAAGTTCGGCAAGCGTGAATTCACTGTGATACTCACGAACATCAAGCACTCGAAGTGCGCGCTGCGAAAGCTCATTCTTCGCTTGGGCCGATAACTCTGGAACAGGAAAGTTGTTGTACACGATCGTATTGGAATATCGGTAGTCAGTCTTCATCTTGCCGCCAACGGCCCGGACCCAGACCATGTGCATCTTCGATGTGAGGAGCGCAAACAACCAGGGCTCTGCATCGTAAACGGCAAATGCCGCGTCTGAAACCACCGTATCTGGCCCAAGATATCCGATTGGGATGTATTCGCGACGTTCTGAAGAGACCCTAGGCACGATAATCGAATCAGTGGGCTTATAAGCACGGTGCCAAAATCGATGCGGCAGGTCAGCAAATTCGTTAGCAACCTTAGAAGTACTTCGCTTTCGTTCCGCTGCTACTTGCTCGAGGCGTTTCTGGATGAACTTAACGCTTCGCGCTTCAGCTACATCACTATCATCTATCCAAAGACAAAATCTATCGTTCCCGTTGATAAACTCTGATGACCCCAAGTATTTCTTCACAAATTTCTTGGCATTAACGTTCTCAGTTAACAGTTGTTCTGAATCAAAAACGGACAATTGAAGATGCTTACCGTCGCGCGGCACAGAACCAAACGCCATTTGCGGGAGCTGAGAAGAAAGCGGCGATGTGCGTCGGTATACAAACACATTCTCTGCATCGGCCAAATAACCATTAATCGAGGACACCTCAATTCGAGCGTTACCGCTAAATAGATATTTCTTCTTTTCTGAAACAGCCCTCATTCCAATGACAACAACAGTCACACCCGCGTTATGTTTTGCATTATTTTCCCACTTAAACGAAGTATATGCATAGCTAATTTCAACGCCTTTATCAAATATCATCGGGAACATCAATCCGACGTGTTCACCTTGAACAACGGAATTTGTGGCTACGAAAGACAGCTCTGCAAGAGTACCAGCAATGTAACCTGCCCCTTTGATAAACCAAAGCGAAATGTAGTCAAGGTTTTTTGAAAAAGGTCGATCACCAAAGACATACGGGAAATCCGACTTTTGTTCTGTACTTACCTTCCGAGAACCTCCGTAGGGCGGGTTTCCAATAAGATAGAGTTCCTCGTTTCCGCCATTTGGGCAAACTTGTTTCCAATCAAGACGTGTTGCGTTTCCAGCCTGAATGCGCCCCGTCTCCCTCAGAGGAATGAGCGGAATTTCGGTACCAAATTTATCTTTAAACTCCGTATTCATTTGATGTTTAGCAATCCACATTGACAAGACTGCGATCTCGACAGCGAAATCATCGATTTCAATACCGTAAAAGTTCTCAATGCTGATGCGCGAGTCGGACCAAAGCACGCTGTGCCTTTGATCTAGTAAAGCCAGTCGCTCGAGGATTGAGTGCTCCAGCCGGCGTAGTTCTTTATATGCGATAACAAGGAAATTTCCTGAGCCACAGGCCGGATCAAATACCTTAATCAGTGCAATGCGATCGTAAAGTCTGTTCAATCGCGGAATGCTATCGAATGACGCATCGAATTCATCCTTAAGCTCATCAAGGAACAGCGGCTCAATAGTCTTCAGGATATTAGGCACCGAAGTATAGTGCTGGCCCATGTCCGAGCGTTGGCCGGGAGTAACAACCGCTTGAAACATCGAGCCAAAAATGTCCGGGTTGATATCTTTCCAGTTCAAATTACCGAGCTCAATCAGGTGCTGGCGAGCCTTTCCGGTGAATTTTGGAACAGATATGTCAGCTGTTTCGCTAAATAAGCGACCATTGACATATGGGAAGTCCCTCAAATTGGCAGGCTTATCGTCAGCCTTAGCAGTATCTAATGCATGGAAAACTGCGATGAGAAAATCACGCATATCGCTGCCATCGGTCTGAGTCTGCGAACCAATTGCAGTCGTAAACACGTCCGGTGCAAAGATGCCGGTATCTTCCGCAAAGAAGCAGAACAAAAGGCGAGTAAAGAATACGTTAAGGCTGTGAACGCCAGCCTTTCCGTCCGCAAGGTTCGGATTTGCCTCGAAAAGCTCATCGAAGAGCTTTCCCATCTTCTCTGCGGCACGAACATCAGCATGCGAATCGCTGACATACTGGACTTTCTCCATGCCCGCCCACGGAAGGAAGAACGTGAAGTGCTGATCAATTTGACCAATCGGAGTCTTGAGATTCTCCTGCGTCTTCATATCAAGCGCAACAAGCTCTGAATAATCCGTGGCGATGACAAAGCGCGGAGTATACCGAGTGACGTGAGCCGCAGTCGACAGCCGAACAAGATCATCGAAAGCCTGCCCCGGTTCTGATTCATGGAAGTAAACGACATTCTTCTGCGCTACTTCTCGCGAAGGATCCTGCGCGACATCGAGGTTTCCCGACCGCAGTCGCGTAATTGAAGATTTGGCGCGACCATAGGCTTCGAGCAAATCGAACAAGAACTCGCGATCATATTCGGCACGGCCACCTAGTTTCGACGTTCGTTCCTCGACTGCGCGCAGGTTCAACTTTGCCATTGTGACGCCTCTATTCCCTTTACCAATTCACGAAAATCTACAGCTCAACCGGGCAAGACCACGATCAAGGGCCACCACAGACAAACCTTCGATAAGCATAACAAGGCTTACCTGGTGTAATGCCAGCTTCGTCTTTCCGGCCTCACATTGGCGTGAGAAACCCCTGACAAACCTCACGGGTGACTACAGCTACATTAAGTAGCTCCAAGACTATGCCAAGACTCGAATGGCCCATGATAAGTCTCGCTACGACGGCATCCTCACCGATGGTCGCACATGGTGGCTCAGGTCACCTATCGCGGTGTCGTGTAACCCTGGGCTGGTTTTGAGGAAGCGTAAATCTGGCTAGGTCACGTTGAGGCGTTGTTCAGTGCGGGCCGTTTGGCTCAGTGGGTGGCTGCATACCAAAGAACCGCGATTCCCACGGCGAGGAACCCGCCGTAGAAGGGGAAGATCGACCACGAGAACCAGACTCTAGGATCAAAGAAAAACCAGCCGTAGAAGGCTGTCCGCAAATTTTTCCAAAATCCTAGCCCTTTGTCATCCCTGTCCTGCGGTGATGGATCGCCATCCGCGTCTGGGATATTTCGGTCGATATCATGCGGGTCGAGCGAGAGTTCGGGAACCCTTTCTCCCGCAACGATGGCATTATAAAGTCGCCTGTACGCTCGCTCTTGCCGCAGGTAACTCGCATCCATGTAGCCGAAGAGCAGAATAGCTGCGATTCCTAGTATTGCCACAGTTCCTGATCGTTGGGTAAGCGCGTATCCGAATGTCGCGGTGACCACTGGCAGGAGCCAGCTCTTCGCCTGCGTCGAGGAATGGGCCATCCGAGACACGACGCTTTGAACGTAGTCGAGGTGCTTTAGCCAAACGGTTTCGCTCGTGGCCCTGGTCTTCGGTCCGTCTCGCTCCGTCATGGCCGAAGCCTTCTGCAAGCGTCGCGAAGCGCGTCCCAAGTTTCATCTTTCGCGTGTTCAGAGTAATGAGTCTCCGGAGGCCAGATGCGTCCGATGGCATCATCCTTCCATCTCGGAACGAGATGGACGTGAACGTGGTTGACACTCTGCGTGGCGACTTCGCCGTTCGACTGAATAACGTTAAGCCCTTCGGCCCCGATGGTTTCCACGATTACCCGTGACATGCGCGAGATTAGTAGACCGATGTGCTCGGCATCGTCGTCTCGCAACTCCCAAATAAACGGGACATGCACGCGCGGGACGATCATGGTGTGGCCCAGTACGGCTGGTTCCGTGGGAAAGAATGCCACCACCTGATCGTCCCGATACACCTCGCGCGCATCAGGATCGTTCCGTTGCACAATTGTGCAAAACGGGCAATTGGGTTCAGCCGTCACAGACGAGTCTTGCCCTGCGTTGCCCATGTCGTCAAATGATCCTTCAGGTAGTTGTAGGTGGCTTTGGAATCGATCTTCCCTGTCCAGTCGGTCTGTGTCGGATCAAAGATCGGAACTCCTGAGACGCCTGAGACTCTGTCAAAGGGGTTGGGGCCTGATGAATCGACACTTCCCATTGAGGACAGGCCATGGATCCGAATACCGAGAAGAGGCTTCTTGTCATCCCATGCCTTCTGGATCTCATAGTGGACCCATTCACGCGACGCAGTTTCTTTGCCAACAAGGACGATGACGGCTGACTTCCACTTCATCTTGTCAGAGATCCACTCTTTGATGGCATTGTCGCCACCGCTCTTGACAGTCTCCCATTCTTGATGATTAAGGATGGGTTGCCCTTCGAGTGCTCCCATCTGTTCGATGAGTTGCACTCGATGAACATCTCGGTCGTAGTGGAAAGAGTAAAAAACGGCCATATCTTTCTCCTTTGAACTCGTTCTCGGAGAGAAGTTCGCTCTCTTTCGTTAGTATACCCGAGCATTCAGGTCCCACACCCTAGCTTCTGAGGGCGTGCTTGCTGCCGAGATGCGCTGGCCTACAGGCCCGGTGTCGGCCCGTCGCGTCGCGGATCGCTGCGGTACCGGTCGTGCTCGAACGGCTCTCTGATCTGCCGCTCCCGTTTCGCCACTTGCCGTCACTGCTGCTCTTGATCGGCACGTTTGACC
Organism: Corynebacterium sp. MSK004; assembly: GCF_030232515.1. Lineage (NCBI taxonomy): Bacteria > Bacillati > Actinomycetota > Actinomycetes > Mycobacteriales > Corynebacteriaceae > Corynebacterium > Corynebacterium sp. MSK004. Next base: position 473,157 of record NZ_JASPKB010000001.1, read on the forward strand.
TCGATCAAGCGTGCGACATCGTTCACTGGGAGATTGCGGAGTTCGTCAGCCTCGGCGCGGAGCATGGCGACCTGGTTCTTGGTGTCTCGCGCCACACAGTGCGAGTTGGGCGCGGCGGGTGGCTTCGATCCGTCCCGCGACTCGCGCGCGTTGCCGCACCCGCATGACCTTATCGACGAGCCCGTCGTAATGGCCATCATTCAGGTGCACTAGACGCTCTCGGTCCGCGTCGAGCGTCGCAGTAAGCCTGCCCCGCGCAGTCAAGTCACCGCCGGTTGCTTGGCGTTTGGTGGGGTTCAGGAGGTTCTGCTTGAACGTTGCCAGCACCGCCTCCTCCACGAGTTTGGAGATTTCGGCGGAGCGGATCGATCTGTGGACACCCGCCGCGCGCCGGCTGGATGCACCGATAGACGGAACCTCGGTGAATCATCGCAGTTCCACATGTCGAGCTGCTGATCAGATCTGATAACGGGTACAGTTGCTTCGCCGTACCGGTGCCGGGCTGGTAGAAGTTCTGGACCCGCTTCCTCGCGTCAAGCTCATCGGAAACCTGCTGCCAAGCGTCCTCGTCCACGATCGCTGGCCACGCCACTTGCACCTACATCAGTGAGGCCTTAGAGCGGGTGCCGTCCGGCAGAATCGGTCGGTACTCACGCACCCTTTGGTGGAAGGATTGCGCACATCACTTTCAGTGCCCTGTCCGACCACGCGCACCCATGGAGCGAGGAGGCCGCGGTCGTTCCAGTCCTTGCGAATTCAGTACATCGCCTCCCCAGCCAGCATCCGCTGAATAGCCTCGGCCACCATCGACCCCGTCACCGAATCGATTAAGGGGATGCCGTTCGTCGGCTGCGACTTCGTCGCAGAGTGAGTCGACAATGTTGGCTAGCTCGTCTGCGTCGCGCTGACAATCCCGCACAGTCGGCACATCAGGCAGTAATTCTAAAGTTTCGAGGAAGCATGCGGTGGCGCGCAGTGCGCTGGCCACCTCATAGCAACCCCCTCTCCATCTTGCCGGCAGACGTATCGATCACGGACAACTTACAGGGTTCGTTGTACTCGTTGAGGAAAATCATGTTCCCGACCATGGACCGCATCCCAAAACATGGGCGCGGCATGTTCGAACAAGCGTTGGGTTAATTGTTGGTGAGTTTCGCGTAATTGGAGAACAGTAGCTCCTGGCGTTGACGTTCGGTGGTCAGCTTTCGCGAAGCACCAAATACTTTGTCCACTTCCCTATCGAGTGCGTCATGTGCCTTCACCAACTCGGCCGTCCCCGTTTACACAAGACTTCGAGGTTATATCCGGCTTCCGCCTCGTCAGCAAAACATTGAAGCATCTTACCGGTTACTGGAACTCCGTTAATCTTTTCCACTCATCCAGTGTCATACGAAGCATAGGACCGTATCAAGCGTCTTTAACAAGGCAGTGACTCACGATAAGAGTTATCTGGCGCATTGCGCTCGCAGTCCACCGGGATAACAGCTATCCCGGTAAACTAAGAAATCGATCTACCGGGATAAGTCTTATCCCCAATGCGTCGAGCGCATGAGAGGAGTCAACTGTGGCAAAGACAGTCGAATTGGAATGGATCCCCGCTGATGGCAGCGGTCTTTCTCGACGCGCCAAACAAGGAGGTAAGTATCACGCTTTCGTTCCCGATCCCCTCGCAGGCATGTCGTTGAAGCTTCCGTCCGAGCTCTCGCGACGTATCGTTCGCATCGAGCGGGAGATTCACAATCTTGGGATGAGAGACAATACCCACTCCCTTGAAGGAGTTGCGCGACTCCTGCTCCGTTCTGAGGCCGTCGCTTCCTCCCGGATCGAGGGAATCGCTCCCAACTCCGACAAAGTGGCCATGGCGATCCTCGCGCGCGAATCAGACTCCGAAATTCGGGGTTTCAAAGAATCCGCAACAGCTGTCGCCCGCAATGTCGCCATCCTCGACACCATCAATACAGACTTGGCTTACAAAGACGAGCTGGTCCTGGATGACATTGTTGCAATGCAGACAGCGCTCGTTGCAGAAAAGCCTTTGCAAGGAGTACGTACTACTCAAAACTGGATTGGCGGATCTGACTATCACCCCATCGATGCGGCTTTTGTCCCCCCGCCTCCTACACAAGTCCCAGGACTCCTCGACGATCTCATTGAATACTTCAACGGGGCAGACCACGCGGCGCTCGTTCAAGCAGCGCTCGTTCATGCACAGTTCGAGACCATCCACCCATTCCCGGATGGGAATGGACGCGTGGGGCGAGCCATGATTCACGCACTTTTGCAGCGCAGAGGGCTCACCGATGCTGCAGTTCTCCCCGTCAGTATGGTTCTGGCAACACTCGGTGACCGTTACGTCGACGGACTCACGAAATTCCGCGAGGGTGACGTGCTGGCATGGATCTCCTTCTTCGTCGAGGCTGCACAAGTTGCCACCACCAAAGCAGCTGAACTTGCGGATAGCGTCGCCGCCCTAGAAGCAGAATGGATGGACAAGGTCAATCACCACCGCACTGCGCAAGGAAGCAAGCGCGCATTGAAATCGAATTCGACAGAGTTCCAACTGCTCAAGAAGCTTCCTGCCATGCCTTTGGTCACGGTGTCCATCGTGAAGTCCGAGCTGGGGATTTCATCGACAAGCACGGCCCGAGATGCTCTCGATTCACTCACCGACGCTGGCATTCTACGTAAGAAAGTCATCGGTGCGGGCGGGCTTCTCGGTTACTTCGCTGACGATGTTTTCATGCTGGTCGACGATGCTGAACGCCAACTCGCCTCGACGCAGTTTAATACTCAGCTTTCACCTCCGACCGGCCGAGCAGTTCCAGCCCTTCGCGATAAATAAGCAGTAATCAATAGTGGTCACGCACTTCGTTTCCTTGCATAAGGCAAAGCGTCGTGCTGATGCGACGCTGCAGGAGGAGGGGGCGTCGGAAAGCTCAAAAGAGACCGTCACTAAAAGTGACGGTCCCATCATGGCGCAGGTTAGGTGCCCTTGACGTTGAGGATCTGGCGCAGGGTGTGCTTGACCTCGACGAGCTGGGCGGCATCGGCCATCACGCAGTCGATGTCCTTGTAGGCGTCCGGAATCTCATCGACGAACTCGGCGCCGGGACGGTAGACGATGCCTTCCATGCGTGCGGCAAGGTCCGCCTCGGTGAAGCGGGCCTTGGCCTGGGTGCGCGACATGACGCGACCCGCGCCGTGCGGCGCAGACTTGAGGCCCGGCGGGTAGCCCTTGCCTTCCACGACGTAGCTAGTGGTGCCCATCGAGCCGGGGATGAGGCCGAGGTCGCCTTCGTCCGCCTTGATGGCGCCCTTACGCGTGAGCCACACGTTCTTACCGTAGTGGTTCTCGCGCTGGGTGTAGTTGTGGTGGCAATTGATGCGCTCGAGCTCGAGGGTCTCGCGATCCGCGCCGGACCAGGTGGCGACGCAGTCGAGGAAGCGGTCCATCATCTCATCGCGGTTGAGCAGCGCAAAGTGCTGTGCCCAGTGGAGATCCGCAATGTAGGAGTCGAACTCTTCCGTGCCCTCGACGAGGTAGGCCAGGTCCTTGTCCGCGAGCTGGATCCAATGCTTCTCGCAGTGGCGCTGCGCGGCCTTGATGTGTTTCTGGGCAATCTTGTTGCCCACGCCGCGCGAGCCAGAATGCAGGAACAGCCAGACGCGGTCCTCTTCGTCGAGACACAGCTCGATGAAGTGGTTGCCACCGCCCAAGCTGCCCAGCTGCTGACGCCAGTTTTTGGAGTGGCCGAGATCCACGCCGGTGTCCTGGGCCAGCTGCGCGAGCTCACGCGTACGAGCCTCGGTGCGCGGGTCCATGATCCAACCGTTGTAATTGCCGGGCGAGAGCGGAATGGAGTCTTCGACTGCGGTGCGCAGGTCCTCGAGCGCGAAGTCCTGGATATCCGCGTGCGTGAGGTGGGTCCGCACGGCAATCATGCCGCAGCCGATGTCCACGCCGACGGCCGCCGGGATGACGGCACGCAGCGTGCCGAAGACGGTGCCGACCGAGGAGCCCTTGCCAAAGTGGGCATCAGGCATGAGCGCCACGTGTGGGTAGACGAAGGGCAGGTCAGCGACGAGTTGTGCCTGCGCCACCGTCTTGTCTTCAACAATGGAGGCGAAGTTGTGCAGGCGCATAAGAGAGCCTTTCTCTGCGTTTACGTAACGCAGTTCGTGAGAAAGGGCCTGCTTGGGCGGCTGACTTGTGAGTTGTGCGCGCGGGTCGCGCGGCTGGCACCAACGTCCGGGATAAGCAGGGCCGCTTTCCCGGGAAATGGTCAAGTCAGCCTATTAGAAGAGTTGCTTAAAGAAGCGTCCTAGCGGCTGATTGTTATGGGTCATCATCGCGGTTCGCCTCCTTTAGCTTTCTCGTTCTTCTTTCGGGCTGTTAGTGCTGCGTGTGAACCTACACGATGTACGCGATTTCTACAAGCAATTAATGATGCAATGAAATTCACCCAGCCACGAAAACTTGACACCGTCCATTCAACCGCATTCACTGCCTGCTCATTTGTTCGTCCGTCTGGCGGGGTGTCGTGCGCCGTGACAAGCTTCGTTTAATCGTTCAGCCCGCCTCGCCCTAGTCGAGAGTGGGCTGGATCTTTATCTTGGTTATGCAGCAAGAGTGCACTGGGCAAGGCCGACGTCGTGGTCGCCGGCGGCATCGACGAGCGCTTCATCTCCCGCGCCAACGACCCGAACGAGTCCGAGCTGCACTCCCTGCTGTGGCCGGCGATTGGGCGCGATGAGGACCAGCCGATGTTCGTCATCTCCCAGAAGACGCTCACCGGCCACTCCAAGGCGGGTGCCGCGCTCTTCCAGACCGGCGGCATCATCGACGTCTTCCGCACGCACCGCATCCCGGCGAATGTGTCCCTGGACTGCGTCGACCCGCTCATCGCCCCGAAGGCGCCGAACCTGGTGTGGCTACGCTCCCCGCTGGACCTCGCTGCGGCGGGCCACAGCGTGAAAGCAGCGGCGCTGACCTCGCTCGGCTTCGGCCACGTCAGCGCGCTCATCGTCTACGCCCACCCAGGCGTGTTCGAGCAGGCCGTGTCCCAGCAGTGCGGGGCGGATGCCGCCGCCCAGTGGCGTGAGCGCGCCGAGCAGCGCCTGCGTGCCGGCCGCGCCCGCTTCGAGGCCGGCATGCTGGGCCGCGCCCCGCTCTTCGAGGTCATCGAAGGCCGCCGCCTCCCGGCACGCGACGCCAAGGCCGCCGAGATTGCCATGCTTCTCGACGACTCCGCGCGCCTCACCGAAGACGGCACCTACCCCTCCGCCTAAGGCGCAGATCCCCTAACAGCAAGCCCTAAGAACAAGCCGAGGACGTCCGCTAAGAAGCGAGCCTCCTCGGCTTCTTTTCTACCTGTGCCCCTCGCCTCGTGATAGTTTTCGCATAAGGCACCGTTTACTTGATTGCGAGACTTCCACGAACCAGAGGACGAAGCATGGATATTGAAAAATTCCTCATGACAGCTGTCGGCTCACTCAGCGTCATTTCCCTTATCGGGTGGCTCTCCGCTGACTACGAGTGGTCAACCAGGGCCACAACGGTAATGGGGTTTGGATTCCTTATCTCAGCACTGATTGACAAGCGCAGGCAAGAAAAGGCCGCGGGCCAACGCCGGGTTCCAGAAGAGTCTGTGCAGTAACCGCCCGGCTTCACAACTGCCCTATCTGCCAAACTTATCGCCGATCCATGCAACGCGGGGGCAAGGTTTTGGCATCTAGGCGCGTTCTTCCTCTGATTCCTCCGCCTGCTCGTCCTGCACCTGCCGCGCATTATCTGAAATCTCACGTGCCCTCTGCTCCAAGCTCTCCTGGGCGCGGGCCTGGGCTTGGGATGAATTCTCGGCGCGCGGCGGAGCTTGGATGAAACGCTCGGAGTGCAATCCCAGCTGCAGCTCCTTAGCGCGCAGCACCTCGGCATCTATCTTGATGCCGACGATGAGCACAGTGTTCATCAGCCACATTGCCACGAAGACCGCCATGACGGTACTCAGCGCACCATAGGCGCTGGCCGCAGCAAGGTACTTCAGGTAGAGACCCACCAAACCCCAGGACACAACCGTGCCCACGAGCGCCACGATGGAACCGTAGGTAATCCACCTAAAACGCCCCGGCCGCACGTTGGGGCTGAAGTGATAGAGCACCGCGATAAGCGTGAGAACCACAACCACGGTGACTGGGAAGCGCAGCCAGTTCCACACCGGGAGAAAGATTCGCACCAGGTACGTGGCGGCATCTTCTAGTCCTACGTTGCGAGCAAGCGGAATCAGCCCCTCATTAAGAACTGCATCACGCAGTAAGTTGGCAAAAAGCACGATGACCGCGCCCACCACGATGACTGCTGTCAGCCCCCACATCAGCGACCAGGTCCGGATGATGCCGCGACCTTCCACCCGGCCGTACACGGTATTGGCTGTGCGTGAGAAGGCCCGCACATACGCCGAGGCAGAAAACAGCGAAATGGCCAGGGAGATGATCAAGGCCAACGTGCCCTGCGCGCTGGAGCCAATAATCGTCCCGACGACCGTATGTGCTTGCTCAGAAAGCGAACCTGGGACGTACTGTTCGACGAGCTCAGAGGTCAGTTGCTCCACTTCCGCTTGGCGGGAGGAGAAGATGAGCGTGACAATGGAGTAGGCGGCCAGTACCGTTGGTGCAAAAGCCATGAGCGTGAAGTAGGTCATCCCGGCGGCGCGGTCCATGAAGGCATCGTGGAAGAAGTCATTCCACGTACGGCGGATGACCAGCCCCCAGCTTGCCTTGCGCAGACGGTTGCCTTTGGCGAGGGGGTTGTGTTCTTCATCGTGGCCCTGGACCTCCAGGACGGTCGGGCCTTTAAACGGCACGATTGTCTCCGGCTCCTCGGCCGACATAGCGTTGCCGTCAATCTCCTCTTCGCTCATATCTGACCAGCGTATGCGGCACAGCGCGCATTCAGGGGAAGGACACTCGGGCCACAGCCAGAGCCGTGGTTACACTGGGGAGGCATGACTGAGAAGAACACCGAGACCAAGATCAACGTAAAGTCCTTCGAGCTCGATCACCGGCTTGTCGCCGCCCCCTATATCCGCGTCGCCGACCGCACCGACCTGGGCGGCGGGGTCGAGATTATCAAGTATGACCTGCGCTTCTGCCAGCCCAACAAAGAGCACCTCGGTACCGAAGCACTGCACTCGGTCGAGCACATGATGGCCAACTTCATGCGCAACTACACCGACAAGCTCATTGGTTTTGCCCCGATGGGCTGCCGCACCGGCTTCTACGCCATCACCAACGGCATGGAGCAGGATGAGCTGCTCCGCGCTGTCGAGGGCGCGCTCAATGACATCCTCAATGCCACTGAGGTTCCCGCCGCCAACGAGGTGCAGTGCGGCTGGGGCGCCCACCACTCACTCGAAGGCGCGCAGGAGGCCGCACGCAACTTCCTCGCGGCCAAGGAAGAGTGGCTCAACGTCATGGCCTAAATGGCCATGACATCGGGGGCGGCGGCCCACCCGTCCTAGGACTCGAGGCGTCGGATCTGGGTGCGGGCGACGAACAGCCCGGCGACGCCAAGCCCCAAAACACTCGCCATCAAGGTGCAACGTGCTGCGCTGAACTCCGCGAACAGTCCAGGGATCAATAGGATCGCCGCCACGCAGAGAAGGCTCGAAGCAAAGAGGAGGATGGCAAAGAGTACGTCTTTGGGGATGTACATGCGAGGTCCTTTCTAGGCAGCTAGTGACTGCCTGCGGCGAACTAGTAATTCAACGCTATTTTAAATATTTCGCACTTATATTTCTACCCCTAGCCAGATGGGCTCCGGCTCCAACGTCACGCCGAAGGCCTTCTGTACCCCGGCGCGGATGTCGCGGGCCAGCGCAACGATATCGTCGGCGGTGGCCTCACCGCGGTTGGTCAGCGCCAGGGTGTGCTTGGTGGACAAGGTTGCCTTCGCGCCTGACTCTTCACCTGGGTAGCCCTTGGCAAAGCCGGCGCGCTCGATGAGCCACGCGGCGGAGAGTTTTTCCATCTTCCCCGACGTGGTGCCGCTTGCCGGCACCACGTGTCGCGGCATGCGGTAAGCATCCTCGTCGCCGCGGGTGGCGCGGACTGCTTCCTGGATGGAATCGGCAAGCTCGGGCTCGACGATGGGGTTGGTGAAGAAGGAACCGGCCGACCATGTGTCGTGGTCTTCTGGGTCAAGCACCATGCCCTTGCCGCGGCGCAGCTTCAATACGTCCTCGCGGACGTCGGCCACGGGGCGGCGCTCACCAGGGTTCTGGGTGAGCTGGCCAAAGCGCAGGGGCCTCGACAGGCCGTCGGTAGTCAGCTGCAGCTCAATAGCCAGCACCACGCCGCGCCCGGTGAACTTCAGGTTGGAGTAGCGATAGGCCAACTCCAGGTCCGCGGCCGGCACCCACGTCGCGGTCTGGGTAGCGCGCTCGTAGAGATAAACCTGCGTGAGGACGTCGGAGGTCTCCGCGCCATAGGCGCCGACATTCTGCACCGGCACGGCACCCGCATTGCCCGGAATCCCGGAAAGGCACTCGATGCCGCCCAGGCCGCAGTCCACGGACAAAGCCACGACGTCATCCCACACCGCGCCCGCATCAGCGCGCACGAGGCCGCTGGCCACGGAGACGTCGATGTCCTCGAAGTCGAGGATGACCACCACGACATCCAGCTGACCTTCCGCCACCACGAGGTTGGAGCCGCCGCCGACGACGAGGTAGTCCTGGGAGGCGTCGTCAAGCGCTGCCAGCGCAGCGATGGCGGCCTCAGCGCTGGCGCAGCGCACCGTCACCAGCGGGGCACCGCCGATGCGCAGCGTCGTGAGATCGGCGAAGGTGGTCTCGGAATCAAGCGTGACTCCGTCAATATCAGCGAGGGTCAGGAATTTATCTAGCACGTCTACCAAGGTAGTCTGTAACTCATGTCAACCCGTAGCGAAAACACCGTGATCATCAACCAGCCCATCGATAAGGTGCACAAGGCACTGTCCACCCAGGAGTACTGGGACTTCATCGTGGCCAAGCTCTCCCCGGAACCGGGCACCGTGCACGAGTTCACCGGCAACACCGCCGTGCTCTACGAGATTCTTCCGACCTCCCTCCTCCCGGAGGCCGTCCGCGCTATGGTCTCCCAGGACCTCAAGGAAAAGCGCACCGTGACCATCGGCGAGGTTGTCGATGATCAGATGTCCGTCTCCTTCACCGCTGACGTCAAGGGCACCCCGGTCGACTTCAAGGGCGACATCACCTACAAGGGCCAGGGCGAGTCCACCGCTCTGGATTACGTCTCTGAGGTTTCCGTCAACATCCCGATGATGGGCGCTGCCATCGAACCGAAGGTCGCTGAGGCTCTGCAGGAGCTCTACACCAACGAGGGCAAGCTCACCGAAGAGTGGATCTCCAACAACCTCTAAACAGCTCTCTACAACGCAGTTGTTGCCATGGCCGATCACGCGCATAACCTGAAGGCTCAGGAAAGCGCTGGTCGGCCTTTTGGCGTTGTTACCCGCGGCACCACTAATCCCAACCGCCTGCGCCGCTGCGATCGCTGGATGGTGGCGCACCCGGAAATCTCCTCGCTGCTGCGTTCCACTAAGGAACCGCTGGCTCTCGACGTCGGCTACGGCGCCTCCCACACCACCACGGTGGAGTGGGCCGGCTGGCTGCGCAGCGTTAATCCTCATACCCGGGTGACGGGTTTGGAGATTTCCCCCGAGCGCGTGCTGCCGCCGCGCGATGGCGTGACCTTTGAGCTCGGCGGCTTCGAGCTAGCAGGCTACCGCCCACAGCTGGTGCGGGCCTTCAACGTGCTGCGCCAGTATGACGTGGACCAGGTGGAGAAAGCCTGGAACACCGTGAACTCGCGCTTGGCCCCCGGTGGGTTCTTCGTGGAGGGAACCTGCGACGAGCTGGGGCGCAGGGCGGCCTGGGTGCTTCTCGACGCCTCCGGCCCACGCACCCTAACCCTCGCCTGGGATCCCTTCGACGTTGCGCGCCCCAGCGATATCGCGGAGCGCCTGCCCAAAATCCTCATCCACCGCAACGTGCCGGGTGAGCCGATCCACGAGCTCTTGCAGGCGGCCGACGCCGCCTGGGACCGCGCCGCCGGCTGGTCTCCTTATGGCCCGCGAGTGCGCTGGCGCATGGCGCGCGAAGAACTCCGGCACACAGTTCCCATCCATCCGGTACACCGCCGCCTGCGGGATAACGTGCTCACAGTGGATTGGAACCTGGTAGTTGGCCATCTTTAAGCCGGTGCGCCACACTAGTAGTCATGGCTTCTTCTAAATCTTCCGCCTCGACGGCCTGGAAAATCTTCATTGGCGTACTCGTGGTACTCCTGCTCATCATCCTGGTAGCTGAGCTCGGCCTGCGCTGGTTCTTAGGTTCACAGATGAAGAGCCAATTCACCGAGTCCGCCAAGGAACAGGGCGTGGAGACATCTGAGGAACCGGAGGTGAGCTTCGGTGCTAGCCCCATGATCTTTGGCATGCTCAACGGCAAGATTCCGCAGATGGATATGAAGACCCCGTCCACGCTGAAGATTGATGGCACCAACATCGCTGGCCAACCGGCCGCTGATGTCCACGTCGAAGACATGACGCTGTCCCAGGAGCCGGTCGCGGGCACCCTGCGGGCCTCGACGACGGTCCCGGATCAGTTCCTGCTTGCCAGCTTCCAGAAGGCCATTGCTGAGCAGTCCGGCTATGATGCCTTGGGCAACCTCGTGGTGACCGCAATTACCGCCAACGATGCCGAGGATGACCTCGAGGTGGAATTCGCCGGCGGCTTGGCCACGCTCTCGCTCAAGCCGGAAGCTCGCGACGGCAAGCTCGCCATCGATGCGAAGGAAGCATCGCTCTTCGGCTTCGACCTGCCGGAGCAGGCAACCTCCGCGATTTCGAATGCCTTGGCCGAAGGCATGGAGGAACAGCTCGCGGGGCAAAAGCTCACCTTTGAATCCGTGGACGTCGGCGCTGGCGAGCTCACGCTGACCCTCATTGGCCACGACGTCCCGATGAGCGAGCTCGATTCCGCCACGGCACCAGCACCGGAATCGGCACCGGCCAACTAAGGCTTAAGAATTAGGGCGCAGGCTCTCTACGGTGAGCTGCGTGTCTAGGTCTTCGTAGTCTGAAACGACGGACCCCGGATCAACAAGGGATTGATAGCCCGCCTGCTCCGCCAGGCGGGCTATTTCTGTCAGCGGCAAGCGCGAGTCTTCGGGAAGAATGAGCCCTAAACGCACGGGCAGCGGGCAGGCCTCGCGGAGGGTGACGAGCTCGGAGAGGAGCGAGGTGGCGTCGCCAAGCAGTGCATCCACCGCAACCCACACCTCTGCGGCACCTGATTGCACGGCCAGCCGCGCCTCCGCCGCCTTCACCAAAGAGTGGTGGCGCCCAGTGGGATAGCCGGCGACGGCAATGACGTGCTCGGCGCCCTCGGCTGCAAGCACGTGGTGCGGGGAGACAAGCACTCGCTGCTGCCCCGCGGATTGGGTCCGCACCTCCTCCAGGGAGGCCTCAAGTAGGTTCAGCATTAGTAGGAATAATCGCCGTTGATGATGGCCTTGAGCTGCGGGCGCACATCAAACCAGTACACGCCGGTGATGATGGCGCCAATCCAGCTGACAAAATACAGCGGCAGGTTCATCACCAGGGCGGAACCGACGAGTAGCCCGACCCATACCCATTTGTTTTGGCGGTCACCGGCGCGGAAGGCATCTTCCCGCGTCATCGCCGCTAGGACGGCACCGATGAGGGCAAAAAGGGATACCGCCATAAAAATGTACTGCGGTATCGACGAAATAATGTTTAGAAAAGTGTGCATTAATTAGTTCTCGTCAACGACTTCGCCGTCGATGACATCGTCGTTCGGCTTTGCTGCATAAGGGTTGCGCGGGCTCTGCGGCTCCTGCGGCTGCTGGCCCGCCGCGCGCTGCTCCTTGGCGTTGTTGATAGCGCCCTGAACTCCCTCACGGGTCTCATTGAAGGCGGTGTTGAAATCCTCACGAGCCTTCACGAAGGACTCCGAATTGCGGGTCTCGCGTGCAGCGGAAGACACAGACTCCCCGATGTTCTTGGCTGTGGAGGTCACGCGGTCAAAGAAGGACTCTTCCTTCGCGGTGCCATCACCCATGCCCGCCGCATCAGCGGCGCGGGCAATGCGTTCCGCCTGCGCGTTCTGGGCCTGGTTCTGGCGCTCTTCCTTGAAACGGCCACCAAAATCCTTGGCCACATCAAAAGCAGAGGAACCGGCATTCTTGATTGAGTCAAATACGGACATGGTCGTCACTCCTTGTTAGACGCCAAAAAGCAGATGATTAACAGTGTAGATAACCAACCCAGCCAGTGCACCCACGACCGTGCCGTTGAGGCGAATGAACTGCAGGTCCTTGCCCACCATGAGCTCGATGTTCTCGGAGGCCTCCTGGGCATCCCAGCGCTTAATGGTCTCCGGGATAATCGCGATGATCTCCGGTGCGAACTTCTCCACCGCGTAGCGCGCGGCCTTGTCCACGAACGCATTGGCCTGGGCCAGGAACTCCGAATCTTCCAGCAGGCGGTGCGCCAATTCTTTCACCTTGGCGGTCATCTTCTGGCGCAGGAAGGACTCCGGGTCGGTGAGCTGTTCAATGAGCGTGGAGGAGACCGTCGCCCACATTGCCGCCGGGGCCTTCTGCGCCTGATCGGAAGCCAGCATTTCCTGCTTGATTCCCTCGATGCGCCCGCGCATATCTTCATCCCACTGCAGGTCCGAGGCCAGCTTGGACAGGTTGCGGCGAATGGCCAGGCGGGCCTCGTGGTTGCCGTTGCGGCGGACCTCATCGGCGAACTCCACGAGCTCGGCGTAGACCTTCTCCCCCACCATCTCGCGGGCAAAGCGCGGCGCCCAGCCGGGCATGCGCTCATCGATGGCGGTGACCACCGTGGATTCCATGCCGAGGATCTTTCCGTGCGCCCAGTCAATGAGGTCATCTTCCAACGGCCGCGCCTTGCCTTCCGCGATATAGCCCTCCAACAGACGGCCCAGCGGCGGGCCCCACTCGGGTTCTGCCAGACGGTCCATGACCTGGGTGCGGATGAATTGCTCTGCCTCCGCCGGGTCTAGGTCCGCGACCACGCTGGCGGCGCGCTCACCAATCCACGCGGAGACCTCCTCCGCCCGCCCAGGCTCCACGCCCTGGCGCGCCAGCCACAGCGGTAGCTCCGCCTCCCGCACCTTGGCGCTGAGTGCATCCGCGGTGAGGAAGTTCTCTTCTACAAAGTCCTTGAGCGCATCACCCACGCGGTCCTTGTTGTTGGGGATGAGTGCTGTGTGCGGGATGGGCAACCCCATGGGCCGGCGGAACAGTGCGGTGACTGCAAACCAGTCCGCCAATCCACCGACCATTCCTGCCTCCGCTGCCGCGCGCACGTAGCCCACCCAGACGGGAGCCCCGCTTGCCGACGCCTGCCACCACGAGCACCCCAGAAAGATCACCGCCGCACCAATCAGGAAGGACAGCGCAATCGCCTTCCAGCGGCGCAAGTCCGCCCGGCGCGTCTCCTGATTTCCTGGCTGCGGCACAAACGACGTCTGCGCCGCCGACGTTTCCTGAGCCGGCTCAAGCCTTGCGTCCGCGCGGTGCGTCATGGGTTGGTTCTCCTTGGGTCTGCGTAATGATGGGGAATAGTGAATCCATTAATCAACATTAGTGGGCGTACCGGACACATTCGATAGCCACCAACGCTAAGATCGACTCCTAGCTTTATGAACGCCAGCCTGCCGAGAGCCCGTTTGTGGTTCCGTGATTCACGCCCCCTTGCAGTGACGCACCAGGGCATCTTTCGTGTTGGCGTAGCCGAGGGTGGTTGCCACGTCCTTGCCGTAGAACAGGACCTGCCCGCCCGAGGTAATGGTTCGGATCGTACCGAACTCGTGGTTGGTTAACACATGTAGCGCGGTAGCCATGACCGACTCCTTTTCCGAGAGCCGGGTAGACAATCGCGGGCGCGGGATACGCCAGGCTCTCACCTGTCAGGCACGGCAGGCACCGAAACCGGACACGGTGTGAGGAAGGCTCTCGCCCCATACGCCCCCGAGCACCGACAAATCCGGACGGGTCAGAGGGCACACTGGTGTGTGAACGAACCGATGGCCCCGTGCCCCGTGCTCTTGCTTCGGCGTCATCAACCAAGTAGCCTTGTAATCAACATGACCGGTTCCGCTGCCCGCCTCGGTGGGAGTCCAGGGCCGGTCTTCGTTTTTGTGTCAAACAGGGGTGCGCGTGGAGCAGGTGAAGCAGTTCAAGACCTACGGTGAACAGGTCGAATTGCTTCGTCAGCGTGGAATGCGAGTGAATGATCCCCAGCATGCTGAGACGCTGCTGGCTCAATTGAACTACTACCGCTTGTCCGGATACTGGTACCCGATGCGCCGTTTCTCCCAAGGCGACGGCACTGCCCGAGATGAATTCGTTGAGGGAGCATCGTTTGATCTGGTGGTAGCTCTCTATGGGTTTGACGAACAATTGCGCCACAGCGTGTTCATCGAGCTTGATCGCGTGGAGTTGGCTATTCGAACCAAGCTCGGTCACGAACTGGGTCGCCTTGACCCGCTGATCTATTTGGATCCCCAGCGTTTGAGCGCCCGGGCACGGCAGCGAAACAAAGACGGGCGTAGCGTGCACGAGGTGTGGCTGAGAAAGTACCAGTCGGCATTGAAAGCGTCGAAGGAGGACTTCGTCGCCCACCACAAATCCAAATATGACGGGACTCTACCCATCTGGGCGGCTGTCGAAATCATGGATTGGGGGATGCTGTCGTACCTGTACGGCATGTCGCCCAATATCGTGCGCAAACGGATTGCCGAGCCCTGCAGCCTAACTGGCCCTCAGCTTGAATCATGGCTGAAATCCTTGAATATTCTGCGTAATTACGCAGCTCATCATGCAAGGATGTTCAATCGTGTTTACGACATCAAACCGAAACTGAACAATGACGTCAGGCTGGCTCCGGTAGCTGAAGGAATGAATCGCGTGTTCGGACAGCTCTCCCTTATCCAATACTTGCAGCGCCAACTGGACTTGTCTCCAGCCGACCGGCTACCGAAGCTGTTCCACACCTACCCGCACAATCTCATCGTGCCGTTTTCTCGCACAGGAGCACCTGACAACTGGCGCGAGTTGCCTCTCTGGCGCGTCTAATCTTTGCGGTAGTAGTCCCCCATTCGTACCCGTCTGCGTCGAGTGGCAGTCCTGCTGTCCAGTCGGGTGGGAGTCGGGGTCGTCGTGAGCTGGCAAGCATCGGCGATGGTGAAGCCGGAGTCCTCGGGCTCGTCGATGACGATTTCGTCGTGGACGTGGGACAATCTTGTGCCCAGCCTGAGCGACGAGTGCCATGGCGTGGACGAGGAGGTCACGAGCGACTGCTTGGACGATGTTCTCGACGAGTTTCCCGCCGTAGATCTCCAGCCGCCCCCACTTGCGTCCGGTTGTGACACCGCTGTAGGACCCACTTCCAGTACTCCCATGTGATGTCTAGCGACTTTTTGGACACGGAGTCCAGGATGTTTTTGGACGGGATGGCTAGTGGCTTTTTGGACGTTTGCGGCGGTGGAATAGCCGGATGGCTATTCCATTGCATAAGCGTAGAAACCAGAATCCATGTCTCAAATCTAGTCATCGATATCTACCGTTTTTGGACAATTGCAGAAACAGCACACGCTGCGCCAACAGCACAAAGCAATCCGGTCTAACTTCGCGCTACATACTCCACAGACGCCCGCACACTGATTTGTCCCCGCACGAATTCAGGGTGTCTGTAGAACGCCTACTCAGAGGTGCGCTCGATAGATTCCAGTTTTCAATGCCACGTGCCCCCGCTTCTACATGGCCTCATGCCGATTATTGTGCGGACTGCACCCCGCAGCCATGATCCCTGAACTGAGTTTCCTCACCTTCGATTCACCGTACGGGTGAGGAAAGGAATTTACTTTCTCATCACACCAAGACTAAGGTTAGGCTCGGCTATTCAAGGGTAGCCTTACCTTTATCTATCGCTACCCTTCGACGAGCCAGGTTACACACGAGAAAGTTCTAAAAATGTTCATTGCAGCTTTCCTGGTCGGCCTCCGTGAGGGCCTGGAAGCATCCCTTATCGTCGGCATGTTATTCGCCGCCATCCAGCGCCGGAGCAGCACTGCCACCGACGAGGGTCACCTGAACACCGCAGCCCGCACTGTGTGGGTCGGCGTGGTCATGGCAGCAGCAATCTGCACGGCACTCGGCGCACTATTCACCTTCGGCCGCTACGGATTGTCCTTCCGCGCCCAGGAAGCGATCGGCGGCATCATGTCACTGATCGCGGTGGCCATGATCACTGGCATGGTCCTCTCCTTAAGCAACAAGGGCGGGAAACTGCGCACCATGCTCGAGGACAAAACGGGCGTTGCGCTGACCAAAGGCACGCAAGCCATGTTCTGGCTCGCGTTCGTCGCCGTTGCCCGCGAAGGCATCGAACTGACCCTCCTGCTGTGGGGTTGGATGACCACCCCTAGTGCGGTCATTGGCGCGTTCGTCGGCATTGGCGTTGCCATCATAATGGGCTGGCTGATCTACCGGGGCGCTCTCCGCCTGGATCTCGGCACCTTCTTCACCTGGTCGAGTGCTTTGCTCATCGTCGTTGCGGCAGGCATCCTCGCCTACGCCATCCACGATCTCCAGGAGGCGCAGTTCCTCCCCGGGCCGTTCTCCGGCGCACCGATTGCCCCCACGCACCCGCGCACCGGCGAGGTCCTGACCGGTTTTGCCACGTACCCGTTCTGGATGGCGTCATTCCCGTTCGGCTGGGCGTTCAACCTCGACGAGTTCATCGACCCTGCCGGAATCACCGCCACACTGCTCCAAGCGTTCACCGGGTTTATGCCACAAATGTCCTGGCTGCAAGTCATTGGTTGGGGCGTATACCTCGCTGTCATTGTTCCAATCTTTGTGGGGCATGTGCGCGGTGGGCGGCGTGGTGTCGCCGGTAAGCCAAGCAACAAAACTTCCTCCACACACAACGAAAACCCACGAAAGGTCTCATCATGAAGCGCTCTCCCGCTATCGTTGCCGCACTCGCACTCACCCTCCCGCTGACTGCGTGCGTGGAAAACAGCACCAGCGATGCCATCGACGTCCAAGCCAAAGAAGACTCCTGCACGGTCGCCACAAACTCAGCGGAATCCGGCACCAACACCTTTTCCATCACCAACTCCGGTGAGCGCGTCACCGAATTCTACCTCCTAGCCGAAGACGGCCTGCGCGTCATCGCCGAACGCGAGAACATCACCCCCGGCAGCACCGCGGACCTCACCGTCCAGCTCGAGCCTGGCTCCTACTTCACCGCCTGCAAACCAGGCCTGCGCGGACCGAACATTGGCCAAGCCGAGTTCACAGTGACCGGCGAAGCGATCAAGTACGACGAATCCGACGAGAAGCGCTTCAACGAAGCCCGCGACAACTACGTCGCCTTTGTCAAGAACGAGGTCGCAGAACTGCTGCCAAAGGTCGAGGAATTCGCCACAGCATACGCCGCAGGGAACGACGGCAAGGCCAAGGACCTCTACGCCGCCACCCGCGTGCACTACGAGCGCATTGAACCGATCGCTGAGGCCCTCGGCGTCCTCGACCCGCGCATCGACTACCGCGAAGTGGACTACATCGCCGAAGCAGACCAGCTCAAGGAAGATGACCCGACCTTCACCGAGTGGCTCGGATTCCACCGCATGGAAAAGGACCTGTGGCCGCCGGCTGCCGACGCCAAGAACGCCGACGGCGCACCCGCCCGCGAGGGATGGGAGCCGTCCTCGCCGCAGAAGCGCCGTGAGATCGCCGACGCACTCGTCGCCGACGTCGAAGCCCTCAACGACACCGTGCAGGCCAATAACTTCGCCGCAGAGAACGACATCACCGTCGACACCGTCTCTAACGGTGCGATGGGCCTGCTCGAAGAGGTAGCCACCACCAAGGTCACCGGTGAGGAAAACTGGTGGTCGCACAAGGACCTCTATGACTTCCAAGCCAACATCCAAGGCTCGCGCATCGCCTTTGACATGGTCAAAGGCATCGCCGCAGAGCGCGGCGACGAAGGCTCGAAGTTGGTCAGCGAGATCGAGCAGCGTTTCGACGCCATCCAGTCCCTCCTCGACGAATACGGCAGCCTGGAAACCGGCTACGTCGACTACGACGAAGTCGACGCCGGCCAGCAAGCAAAACTCACCCGCGCCATCGACGCGCTGCGCGAGCCGCTGTCCAACCTGACCGGCACCGTACTGGGCCTCAACATTGATACTGAGGCTGATGCTGAAGCGGATTCGGGGGCGGAATCCTAAAATGAGCGGGTTCAACCGACGCACCTTCTTGGCGCTTGGCGGTGTCAGCGCCGTCGGGGCCGCCGCTGCCGCCTGCTCGCAGGAAGAATCCCGTGGGACATCTGGCGACATCGACGGTGCTACGAATGACGAGCTGATCATTGACTTCGCCGGCGAACACCAAGCCGGGATTATCACCCCGATGCAAAACAGCCTCCACTTCGCAGCTTTCGACATGGACGAGAAGGCCTCCCGCGATGACCTCGTTGATCTCCTGCAGCGTTGGACCGATGCTGCTCGACGGTTGACGCTCGGCGGCGAAGTCAGTGCTAAGGGTGCGTTCGGCGGTGGTGCGGACTTCCCGCCCGACGATTCCGGTGAAGCCTTCGACCTAGGCCCCTCCGCCCTGACCATCACCATCGGCTTCGGTCGCAGCTTGTTCCGCGACCAGTTCGGCCTGGCTGACAAACTGCCAACCGAGTTCACCGCAATGCCGCCGATGACCAACGACTTCCTCAACCGTGAGCAGTCCGACGGCGACATCTGCATCCAAGCATGCGCTAACGACCCACAGGTAGCTACTCACGCTATACGCAACCTGACTCGCTTAGCTGTACCCGATGCTGCGCTGCGCTGGTCCCAGATCGGTTTCGGCAAAGCCGCCGTGACCACTCGTGAAGAAAGCACCCCACGCAACCTCTTCGGGCAGAAAGACGGCACCGCAAACATCCGTGCCGAAGATGCTGATGCGTTGGATGAGCACGTGTGGATTCCAGCGAGTTCTTCCCAACCCTGGGCAGCTGGGGGAAGCTACCTTACGGCCCGACGCATCGCCATGAACATCGAGGTGTGGGATACCCTGCAGCTCAAGGAGCAGGAGCGTGTCACCGGCCGTGATAAATTCGAGGGTGCTCCACTGACGGGCACCAACGAATTCGACGAACCAGATTTCGCCGCCACCAACGAGCGAGGCCGTCCCGTCATCGACCACGGTTCCCACGTATTCAACGTGCACCCTGATCAAAACGGTGGCATCCGTATGCTGCGCCGTGCATTCAACTTCGTCGATGGTTCCAACGAACAAGGTCGCCTTGACGCTGGCCTGTTCTTCATGGCGTTCACCCGCACCGTGGACCGGTTCGCCACCGTGCACCAGTCCATGTCGCGCGACGAGATGCTTCTTGAGTACCTCAAGACCACCAAAACCGGCACCTACCTCATTCCGCCCGGTGTAAGTGAAATCGGCTTCATCGGTGAGGGAATGTTCTCTTAGAGCCATGGGGGCATGGCACTAAGGCCGCACTCGGCAGAGCACCTAATCTGGTCTCGATACCGCCGCTAGGGGGCGTCGCCAAGCGCCCGCTCCCCCTCTCCTCCCGCCCAGCACCCACACGCCAACAACCCCCACCTCCTCACATGGTCTCCCATGTGTTTGCTTGGAGGTGGGGGTTGTAGTGTCAGTACAGAAACTTAGGCGTTCAACGTCCTAGGAGGTGCCTAGTTGATGCGGCCGGTTTCCTTGCGGTACTGGCGGTAGTAGCGGCGGCCGAAGTGGACGGAGCTGACTGCCAGGATGGCAACAACGACGAGCGCGATAGCGCCGACGATGATGTTGATTTGGTAGTCAGCACCAGCGGTGCCCTCCGGGTAGAGCCACGTACCGAGGCCCCAAATGAGGATGCCGGCTGCCGGCAGGAGCGAGAGAATCAGGCCCATGCCCACCCAGGTGGAGGTGCGCAGCAACGAAGAGTGCGGTGCACCGTAGGATACGGGCTCGTAGCCCTCGATGTAGGAGTCCTGGATCTTGCCGGAGAACTCCGGGTAGGTCTCGCTGTGGTGATCAGCTACTGCCGGGTTGAGGTCGCTCATGGCTGAAACTTTCTCTCGTTCCTGTTAATCCTGTGAATGACTATAGCTTAGTCGTCCTTGCCGCGGAAAGCAGCACGTGCACGTTCGCGGGTAACCGCGGAAACCGCGGTCAGCGGCACACCAGCCGGGCACACATCAGCGCACTCGCCGTAGAGCGAGCAGTGGCCGAAGTTCTGCTCCAGATCGTCCACCATGTTGCGTGCGCGGCGGCCACGCTCTTCCTTGCCCAGCGGCATGAGGGAGAGGTGAACCAGCTTGGCGCCGGTGAACAGGTGAGCAGCGCCGTTCGGGCAGGATGCTACGCAGGCACCGCAGCCGATGCAGGCAGCGTGATCCAGGGCGTACTCGGAGGTCTCGTGGTTGATGTGCAGGGTGTCAGCATCCGGAGCGGTACCCGCATCCATGGATACGTAGCCGCCCTGCTCCATGACGTGGTCCAGCTTGGAGCGGTCCACGATCATGTCCTTGATTACCGGGTAGGCAGCGGAGCGGAAAGGCTCCAGCTTGATGGTGTCGCCGTCCTTGAACTGGAACAGGCGCTGCTGGCAGGCCGGGGTGTTCTGGCCCGGGCCGTGCGGGCGGCCGTTGACCAGAAGGCCACAGGTACCACAGATGCCCTCACGGCAGTCGGAAGCGAATGCGTACGGCTCCTTGCCGGCCTCGATGAGGCCGTCGTTGACGTGGTCGAGCAACTCCAAGATGGACATCTGCTCGGCGGCGTCGTCAACCTGCACGGTTTCGAACTTGCCTTCTTGCGTCGGTCCGGCTTGACGCCAGATCTCAAGTGTCAGTTTCATTACTTGTAGTTCCTTGTCATCAGCGGGATCGAATCAAAGTACAGCGGCTCGGCGTGGCGGATGAACTCGCCCTCAGCAGCGCCCGGCTCCCATGCGGAGACGAAGCACCAGTTCTCGTCATCACGCTCGGCCTCGCCGTCCTCGGAGAGGTGGTCATCACGGAAGTGAGCGCCACAGGACTCGTCGCGGTCGAGAGCGTCAATGCACATGAGCTCGCCCAGGTCGATGTAGTCAGCAACACGCAGACCGTACTCGAGAACCTGGTTCATGTCATTGGCGTCGCCAGTAATGCGGACGTTAGCCCAGAATTCCTTGCGCAGTGCGCGAACCTTCTCGATGGCAACCTTGAGGTCCTCGACGTTACGGGACACGCCACAACCCCAGTAGAGGATGTCACCCAACTGGCGGTGGTAGTACGCCGGGCCGTGCGGATCCTGCCCCTGGATGGACATGAGGCGGTCGATGCGAGCCTGTGCGCGAGCAACAGTCTCGTTGGCCTCTGCCGAGTCCTCAGCCAGCTTGGCCTCACCCAGGTGGTGGGCCAGGTAGTTCGGGATGGTGAACGGCAGGGTGAACCAGCCGTCGACGGAAGCGGACAACAGGGAGTTAGCACCCAGACGGTTCGCACCGTGGTAGGTCCAGGAGCACTCACCGGCGGCGAAGAGGCCGTCGATGGTGGTCATCTCGTTGAAGTCCGTCCACAGGCCGCCCATGGTGAAGTGGCAGGTCGGAGCGATACGCATCGGGGTCTCATAAGCGGACTCACCGATGGCCTCTTCGTACATTTCGATGAGGTTGGAGTAGCGCTCGCGGATCTTGTCCTTGCCCAGGCGCTCGATGGCGTCGCGGAAGTCCAGGTACACGGAGTTGTGCAGCGGACCAACGCCCAGACCCTTGTTGATCTGCTGGGAGATGGCGCGGGAAGCCACGTCACGCGGGACGAGGTTACCGAAGGCCGGGTAGCGGCGCTCCAGGAAGTAGTCGCGCTCCTCTTCCGGAATCTCATTGGCAGGACGGTCATCCTTCTCCTTGATCGGAGACCAGATGCGGCCATCGTTACGCAGCGACTCGGACATGAGGATGGTCTTGGACTGCCACTCGGAGTTGACCGGCAGGCCAGTCGGGTGGAACTGGATGAATGCCGGGGAAGCCAGGTAAGCACCGTTCTCGAAGGCACGCATCATGGCGCCAGCGTTCGAGTTCTTGGCCAGCGTGGACATGTGGTAGACGTTGCCGTAACCGCCGGTACCGAGGATGACTGCATGGCCGGTGAAGGCCTTAAGCTCGCCGGTGATGAGGTTACGGGTCACGATGCCGCCAGCGCGCTTCTTGCCGCCGTCGTTGTAGGTGATGATGTCCTGCAGGTCATGGTGAGCGAAGAGCTCAACGTTGCCCAGACCAATCTGGCGGTAGAGCGCAGACGTGGTGGACAGCTGCAGCTGCTGGCCTGTTTGGCCACGGGTGTAGTAGGTACGGGAAACCTGCACACCACCGAAGGAACGGGTAGCCAGGGTGCCGCCGTACTCGCGAGCGAACGGAGCGCCGATGGCGTTCATGTGGTCGATGACGCGGATGGACTCATAGGCCAAACGCCAGCAGTCGGACTCGCGGCAGCGGTAGTCGCCGCCCTTGACGGTGTCCTTGGTGTGGCGGTAAGCGGAGTCGTTATCCACCTTCTTGTGACGGGAAGAGTTCACACCACCCTGTGCAGCAATGGAGTGCGCACGGCGCGGTGAATCGTGGTAGGTGAAGACCTTGACCTTGTAGCCCAGCTCGCCGAGAGCAGCGGCCGCGGAACCAGCAGACAGGCCGGTACCGACAACGATGATCTCGAACTTACGGCGGTTCAGCGGGGAGACGAGCTCCATGTGGTCCTTCTGGTAGCTCCACATGTCCTTCATCGGGACGCCGTGCGGCTCGTGGGACTCCAGGATGCGGCCCGGCTTAACGCCCGGGACGATGGACTGCGGGTGCGAGAAGTCAGGGTGCTCGCGCTTGAGTTCAGTGTTCGCGTTAGTCATGGGTTCAAAACTCCTTTAGCTGACCCAGCCCAGGGCGACGGACAACGGCATAACAATGTTTGCCAGGCACACGACGGCCGGGACGATGTACGCCAGGACAACAAAAACCTCGCGCCACTTTGCACCAGTGATGCCCAGGTCAGAAGCCGCAAGGCGGATACCGTGGGTCAGGTGCAGGAAGAGGCAGAGCATGGCGACGATGTAGACGATGGTCACCGGCCAGCGCGAGAAGGTTGCGATCATGTTGGCCTTAACGGCACCGTGCGCGAAAGCCTCCGGGGCAATCGGCTGGACACCCATCGTCAGATCCAGAAGGTGGAAGATGATGAACAGGAGAAGCACGATGCCGGTAACCAGCATGCTCTTGGTGGCAAAGGAATCCATGCCGCCCATCAGGTTCGTGCGCTTGAACTTGCCGCGGGACGCCTTCGAGCGAGCGGTCAGGGCAAAAGCGCCGTAAATATGAGCGATCACGCACGCCAGCAAAACGATGCGGATGATCCACAGAAGGTGACCGCTCGGAATCAGCGGATCACCCATGTTGCGCAGGAATGCACCGTAGGCATCGAGGGCTTCCTGGCCGTCGTGAGCCGGCAGGTAAAGCTTAAGGTTGCCGGCCATGTGTCCCACAACGAAGAGCGCGAAGAACAGACCGGTAATTGCCATCGTCAGTTTCAAAGCCCAGGACGGAATTCCTGGCTTAGGACGAATCGTTTCATTAGTAATACGGCCGTGAGCGAGGGCTTCACGGTCAGGATTTTTTACAGACATGACACCTCCATTGTCGCCCTTACCTTACGCAGACCTTCGCGCTGACCACTAGTTATATGTCCGCTTTACATAGCCCTTCCCCCTCCTATAGCCCCCGTATTTAAACGAGTTAAGGCAAGGATCGCCTTAGACACCACACCTCTTTGACCGCTCTACCTTGATCACTTCCTTTTACGCAATATTGACCTTGCGAAAACATTTCACGGATGAGACTTTTGTCACAGGGTGTGGCCTGAGTGACGACCCTACCCCTTTAGGTGTCAAACTTTCGCTTGGTATACACCCCTATCGCCCGCTCGGCACCCCACTAACACCCCCACTTCGCAGCGGAGTTAAAATACTTCACACAATCCTTGCAAAACAATTGTTATGACCGAAAGGCACTAGGTAACCTAGCTCACATGAGCAAGACATACGTGGGTTCGCGCCTGCGCCAGCTGCGCCGCGAACGTGATCTCAGCCAAGCTACTCTCGCCGCTACGCTGGGGCTTTCAGCTAGCTACGTCAATCAGATTGAGCATGACGTGCGCCCCCTTACCGTCCCGGTCTTGCTGAAAATCACTGAAGCTTTTGGCGTGGATGCCACGTTCTTCTCCCGCGATGATGATTCACGTCTGCTTGCGGAAATCCAGGATGTCGTCCAAGACCAGGAAATCTGCCCCTCCCCCGTGGAGCTTCAGGAATTGTCCGAATTGGTCTACAACCACCCCACTGTCGCCCGCACGCTCGTGGATATCCACCGCCGCTACCGCAATATCCGTGACAAGCTCTCGCTCGCCACCGATACCCGCCGCTCGGACGGGAACCAGGCACTGTCCATGCCTCACGACGAGGTGCGGGACTTCTTTTATGCCCGGCAGAACTATCTCGACGAATTGGATATCCACGCAGAGGGAATTGCCGCGGAGCTCGACGTTATCCCTTTCCACATCCGCGACATTGAACAGGCGCTTAATGAGCGGCTCACTTCTAAACACGGCGTAGAGATCCTCACCACCGATCGCATGGACGGCACCCTGCATCGCTTCGACAAGGAGAGTGGCACCCTTCGCCTTGCCAGCCGCCTGAGCGTGGGCCAGCGCGCCTTTCGCATGGCGGCAGAGCTGGGTTTCCTGGAGGCGGGCGCGCTAATCGACGCCCTCGTGGACGAAGAACCCTTCACCTCGGACGCCTCCATCAACCTGGCCAAGCGGGGAATTGCCAACTATTACGCCGCCGCCACTCTGCTTCCCTACAGCCTCATCCATAGCGAGGCCGAGCAATCCGGGTATGACGTGGAATACCTCTGCAACGTCTTTGGCGTGGGCTACGAGACAATTGCCTCGCGCCTCTCCACATTGCAGCGCCCAAACAAGCGCGGAATCCCCTTTACTTTCGTGAGGGTTGACCGCGCCGGCAACATGTCCAAGCGCCAATCGGCCACGGGCGTACACTTTTCCAATTCCGGTGGAACGTGCCCGCTGTGGAACGTGTATGAGTCCTTCGCCCGCCCCAACACCATCTCGCGTCAGCTGGCGCAGATGCCGGATGGACGCAACTACCTCTGGATTTCACGGACGGTGAGCTACCCCCAGGGCCGGTTCGGCGATACCAATAAGCTCTTCTCTATCGGCCTAGGCTGCGAGGCACGCCACGCTAGCCGCACGGTCTATGCCCAAGGCCTCAATCTCGACGCCCTGTCTGCAGCTACTCCCATTGGCGCCGGCTGCCGCACTTGCCCTCGCCAGAATTGTGCCCAACGTGCTTTCCCGGCGATTAACGAAGAACTGGTGGTCGATGCCCACCGTTCCGCCGTTGCACCGTACTAATGAGCCAGTAGCGTCACGGCGCTAAAACCAACACTCCCCCCCCCTCAATCCCTTCGCCGGGATTGAGGGGGGGAGTGTTCTTGTTTTGGCTTCTCGCCTTGGCCTTAGAGGTTAATCATGTGGCCGCCGATGCCCTCGGCAGCTTCCTTCATAGCCTCAGACAGGGTCGGGTGGGTGTGAACGTTACGTCCGATCTCCTCAGCGGTGAGGTCGAAGCGCTGCGCCAGGGTCAGCTCCGGCAGCAGCTCGGAAACGTTGGAGCCCACCATGTGGCCGCCGATGAGCTCACCGAATTCGCCATCAGCAATAAGCTTGACGAAGCCCGCGGTCTCATTGAGGCCGGCTGCCTTGCCGTTAGCGGAGAACGGGAAGGTAGCGACCTTGATGTCGCGGTCGGCAAACTTCTCACGAGCCTGCTCCTCGGTGTAGCCGAAGGAGGCAACCTGCGGGTTGCAGAAGGTGGCGCGCGGCATGTTCATGTAGTCACCCAGCAGCTGGGTCTCAGCGCCGGCGATGACCTCAGCGGCCACGACGCCCTGCGCCTCAGCCACGTGTGCGAGCTGCAGCTTCGCGGTGACGTCGCCGATGGCGTAAATGCCCTCAACGTTGGTGCGCATGTAGTCATCGATGGCAATGGCGCCGCGCTCGGTGAGCTCGACACCGGTGTTCTCCAGGCCGAATCCCTCGGTGCGCGGGGCAAAGCCGATGGACACCATGCAGCGATCCACAGTCAGCGTATCGGTCTTGGAGCCGTCCTTGGACTCGACCTCAACGGTGACATTGTCACCGTTGTCCTTGATAGCGGTGGTCTTGTAGCCGGTCAGGAGCTTCACGCCGAGCTTCTTGTATTCCTTGGCGATAGCCTTGGACACATCCTTGTCCTCGTTCGGCAGGACGCGGTCCATGAACTCCACGATGGTCACGTCCACGCCATAGTTGGCCAGAACGTAAGCAAACTCCATGCCGATGGCGCCTGCGCCAACGATCACCATGGAATCCGGAGCCTCATCGTTGAGGATCTGCTCCTCGAAGGACACAATGTTGCCGCCGATTTCCACGCCCGGAAGGGAACGAACGACGGAGCCGGTGGCGATAATGCAGTTATCAAAGGTAATGGTCTTACCCTTGTCATCGCCCTCGGTAATCTCGATGGTCTTGGCGTCCTTGAAGGAGCCCAAGCCATTGATCTCCGTAATCTTGTTCTTCTTCATCAGGTAGTGCACACCCTTGACGATGCCCTCCGACACCTTGCGGGAGCGCTTGTGCGCAACGCCGAAGTCGAAAGAAACATCGCCAGAAATACCAAAGGCCTTTGCCTCATGGTTGAAGGTGTGTGCAACCTCAGCGTTCTTAAGAAGAGCCTTGGACGGGATGCAGCCCACGTTGAGGCAGACACCGCCCCAGTACTGCTTCTCAATAACGGCAACCTTCTTGCCCAGCTGGGCAGCGCGGATGGCGGACACGTAGCCGCCGGGGCCCGCGCCGAGTACTACAACGTCAAAATGTTCATTAGTCACGTTCTACAGGATACGTAACTTTAGGCTCGCTGTCCCACCACCCCCGCCCTGCACCCACTGGACAGCCCATAGCAGTCAGGATGCTGTAAACACCTTTGGGCAAAAATAAACCCTTAACCCCCAAGACGGGGATTAAGGGAAAGAAACGAGGGCACAGCCCTCAACAGATTATTTAGAACAGACCCCAGTCCAGGGCGATCTTGGAGGACGTCGAGGAGCCAGAGTGAGCAATCTGGCCCAGTACCTGGTTGATAGAAACGAGGATGGTGTCAAAAAAGTTCATTCTTCTTCTTTCTATTGTTGTTCAAGCGGCGTGTGCGGCTTCATGCGGCACCTTCCAGCGAGGCTACAGCGATGCAGGACGGTCGCCGCCAAAAGCGGTCACGGTACCTAGCTCCACTAACGAAGGAGACGGCCGTTGCGTTACATAGCCCACGAATAGGCGCGGAAAGATTATGACACGGTTTTCACTTCAATACCACCATTCACTTTTATAACTTGGTATGTTTAATCTGACTACCCTTATCTTCGGGGGTGCTGGATTACCCATCTATCAGCGCTTTTGCCCATGTCAAGGGTGGTTTGTCCGGAGCATCTTTTAAACTTGCCCCTACATTTCCGCTCATCACCTAGAAAGCGAGATTCCATGAAGATTGCGCGCTCTCTCACGACGCTTGCGGCGGCCTCCGCCTTAGCCCTCGGCGCCGTCGTTTCCCCTATCGCCAGCGCATCCGACATCAAACCGGAGCAAATCAGCGGTGAGGCTACGCCGTCCCAGATTTCCGATATCGACCTTTACGCCGAACTCGAGGAGTACCTGCCCAAGGAGGCCGGCAACCCGTCGCCTTCCCGCGAGCAGTTTGAGGCTTCCTTCGACAAAAAAGTCACCTTTAAGAACGTCGATATCAAGAACATCCCGGATGACAAAAAGTGGATGGGCTATGTCTTCAAGTACTGGGATTATCGCCACAAGGTGAGGGGCATCAAGGCCACCGCGCCTGCAATGGGCCGCGACGTTCCCCTCGCAGTGATCACCCCGGACGGCACCTTTGATACTTCCCGCCCTACCCTCTACTTGCTCAACGGTGCCGGCGGCGCCGAGCAGGGCATGGACTGGATTGTCTCCACCGTGGCCAAGGATCTTGATCCGAAGACAGAGAAGACTCAGGACCTCGTTCACTATTACGCCAACCGCAACGTCAACGTTGTCATCCCGCAGGCGGGCGCTTTCTCCTACTACACCGACTGGCTGACCACACCGGACCGCAGCTACCTCAAGGGCCCGCAGAAGTGGGAGACCTTCCTGACCAAGGAGCTACCAGGCCCGCTCGAGGATTACATTAACGGCAACGGCAAGCGCGGCATCGCCGGCATGTCCATGTCCGCAACCTCCTCGCTGGTGCTGGCCCAGCACAACCCGAACTTCTACGATGCCATCGGCTCCTACTCCGGTTGCGCTGCTACCTCGACGCCGCTGCCGAACTTCTACTCGCAGCTCACGGTGAACCGCGGTGGCGGAAGCACCGAGCAGATGTGGGGACCAATGGGCGGTGACTACAACCGCTACAACGATGGCCTCATCAACGCCACGAAGAACAACATGGGCAACTCCAAGGTCTACGTTTCCGCCAACTCCGGTTTGGCTGGGGCAACTGACTTGGGCTCGTCCAAGATTGATGCCTTGGGCTCGTCCCAGGCCTTCAAGTCCTCCTCCACCCTCGTGGTTGAGGGCGGCGTCATCGAGGCAGCCATGAACGCCTGCACGCATGACCTGAAGGCAAAGATGGAGCGTGAGGGCGTCGACGCGGTCTTCAACCTGCGCAACACCGGCACCCACTCCTGGCCGGGCTGGCTGGATGACATCAACTCCTCCTGGCCTACCTACGCACGCGCCTTCGACCTTCCCGTTGATCCAGCCGCGCCTGTAGCGACTGCGTATTCAGCAGATGCGGAATCGGACGCTAACGAAAAGGCCGCCGATGCCGATAGTCAGGATGCGAAAAAGGCGGAGGCGGAAGCAGACACCGAAGGCCTCGCCGATTCCCTGCCAGAAGATCCTGCGGTGACCGAGCAGTAAGCTCTTTTCGCCGTACCAATTGTTGAAAAAAGGAACGTAATGAAGCGTCTCAGCTCTCTCCTCGCCGCCGGCGCGCTCAGCGCAGCCGCGCTAGTCAGCCCCGTTGCAGGTGCTGCCACCATCACCCCGCAGCAGGTTGCGGGTGACACTGCCCTATCCACCATCTCGGACCTGCAGGTCACCCCAGAGGTGGAGAGCCAGAAGTGGTATGACCACTACAAGGATGATGCCCGCGTTCTCAAGCTGGAAGCTACGTCGCCGGCCATGAACGGCCGCGCCATTCCGCTGGCTGTTATCCCAGCCAAGAACCCGGACCGCCCGACGGTCTACCTGCTCAACGGCGCTGGTTCCGCCGAGCAGGACTCCGACTGGCTGTACATGTCCGATGTCGTGGATTTCTACACGGACAAGGACGTCAACGTTGTGGTTCCGCAGGCGGGCGCCTTCTCCTACTACACCGACTGGTTGGAAGAGCCTAACGGCAAGTACCTCAAGGGCCCGCAGAAGTGGGAGACCTTCCTGACCAAGGAGCTGCCTGGCCCGCTGGAAGCTCGCCTGAACGCAAGCAATAAGCGCGCCATCGCCGGCATGTCCATGTCCGCAACGTCCTCGCTGCTGCTTGCCCAGCACAATCAGGGCTTCTATGACGCGGTCGGTTCCTTCGCCGGCTGTGCCGCAACCGCCTACCCCACCGAGTACGAGTTCCTGCGCCTCACCGTCAACCGCGGTGGCGGCCAGCCGGAGCAGATGTGGGGCCCAATGGGCTCTGCCTACAACCGCTACAACGACGCCCTGATGAACTCCGAGAAGCTGCGCGGCACCAAGCTGTACATCTCCTCTGCATCGGGCTTCGCGGGTGAGCAGGATACGCCGTCTTATTACATCAACAAGGGATACAACCCGGCGGCTGCTTATCTGGGCTCAGCGCAGCTGCAGGTAGAAGGCGGCGTCATCGAGGCGGCCGTGAACCACTGCACCCACATGCTCAAGGCAAAGCTGGATCAGCAGAACATTCCGGCAAACTACAACTTCCGCAATGTGGGTACGCACTCCTGGCCGGGCTGGCGCGAGGACCTAGTGAAGTCCTGGCCTACCTTTGAGGAAGCCTTCAACTCCTAAACAGCAAGCCGCGCACGTCACACCGTGCGCGCTCCCCTGGCTTCGGACAAGCCGGACAAGGGCGGTAGGATAGCGGCATTATGAAGCTGCTATCCACCGCCCTTTCGCATATCTCAGCCGCTCGCGACCGCGCCGCACTCACTCGAGATAGCTACACGGGGGTGGATTTCAACCTCGGCTTCGAGGTCACCCACTATGACTTGGATCTGACCTACCGCGTGGAGCCCAACCTGCTCCAGGGTGAAGCCGTGCTCCATATTCGTGCGCTGGAGGACCTAGACAAGCTCACCCTCGACCTCGGCGGCGCTATGGTGGCTCGCCGCATCACGGCGAAGCACGCGCCGCGCGTGGCCAAATTCCGCCTGTCCGGCGGAAAGCTGCGCCTAAACTTTGCCGACATGATCGCCGAAGGCCAAGAGTTTGAGCTTTGCATTCGGTATGGCGGAGCACCCCGCCCGCTGCGCACGCCGTGGGGTGACATCGGGTGGGAAGAAACAGAGTCAGGCTCGCTGGTGGCCAGCCAGCCCAACGGCGCCCCCAGCTGGTTCCCCTGTGATGACACTCCGTCCGCGAAGGCCACCTACGATATTCGCATCACCGCGGATGATCCTTTCGTTGTCATCTCCAACGGCAAGCTGGTCTCTCGCCGCCGCGCGGGCGGATCCATGACGCGCTGGCACTACCGCGTCAAGCACCCTATGGCCACCTATTTGGCCACGGTCCAGGTCGGCGAATACATCGACATTCCCCTCGGCCCCAACGTCCGCGCGTGGGCGCCGGCCCGCCTCAAGCAGGTGGTACTCGAAGAATTTGCCCAGCAGCAGGAGATGGTGGATTTCTACTCCGCACTCTTTGGCCACTACCCCTTCTCCGACTACCAAGTAGTCATCACCGACGATGAGCTGGAAATCCCCCTCGAAGCCCAGGGCTTGTCCATTTTCGGTTCCAATCACGTCAAGGGTGATCACGTCTTCGAGCGGCTCATCGCGCACGAGCTCTCCCACCAGTGGTTCGGCAACTCCGTGGGCCTTTCGGAGTGGAAGGATATCTGGCTCAACGAAGGTTTCGCCTGCTACTGCGAGTGGCTGTGGTTCGAGCATGCGCATGGCCGCCCAGCACATGAATCGGCGCGCTCGCACTATCAGGTGCTGGCCCGCAAGAAGCAGGACATCGTGCTCAGTGATCCTGGTACGCGCGATATGTTTGATGACCGCGTCTACAAGCGCGGCGCTCTGACCGTCCACGCGCTGCGCTGCCTCGTAGGCGATGAGGCCTTCTTTGCCACGGTGCGGGACTACCTCACCGCAGCGCAGCACTCGGTCGTGACCCCGGAGGACCTCATCAGCCGCATGCGCAAGGTTGCTGAGAACCCGGGTGACGTCGACAAGCTCGTGGCACAGTGGCTGGATCAACCGGCGCTGCCTCATTTCCCCACAGTCGCCTAAACAGGGCATGCTCTAAACTGGGAGACCATGCGCAGACTGCTTGTTACCGGCGGCGCCGGCTTTATTGGTGCAAACTTCGTGCGGCTCGTGGCCCAGCAGCGCCCGGAGGTGGAAATCACCGTCCTGGATAAGCTCACCTACGCGGGCAACCGCGCCAACCTCGACGGCGTGGACGCCGAGCTCGTGGTGGGAGACGTAGCGGATGAGGGGGTCGTCGACAAGCTCGTAGCGCACGCCGATACCGTGGTGCACTTCGCGGCGGAATCCCACAATGACAACTCCCTGCGGGATCCTTCACCCTTCCTCCACACCAACATCATGGGTACCTTCGTGCTGCTGGAGGCCTGCCGCCGCCACGATGTGCGCCTCCATCATATCTCCACCGATGAGGTTTTCGGGGACCTGGAGATTGGCGCCGATACCTACTTCACCGAGGAGACTCCCTATAACCCGTCTTCGCCCTATTCGGCCTCGAAGGCCGGTTCGGATCACCTGGTGCGCGCGTGGGTGCGCAGTTTTGGGCTGCGGGCAACCATTTCGAATTGCTCCAATAATTACGGCCCCTACCAGCACATTGAGAAGTTCATTCCGCGGCAGATCACCAACCTGCTTCTAGGCCAGCCTGCGAAGCTTTATGGCACGGGCGAGCAAGTGCGGGATTGGATTCACGTGGATGACCACAATGAGGCGGTGCTCGCCATCCTGGACCGCGGGCGCCTTGGGGAGACCTATAACATCGGCGCCGACCAGGAGGATACGAATAACCGCCAGGTCATCGAGATGATCTGTGAGCTCATGGGGGCGACGGATAATGGTCGGGCGCGTTTCGAGCACGTGGCGGACCGCCCGGGCCATGACCAGCGCTACGCCATGGATGCCAGCAAGCTGCGCCGCGAGCTGGGCTGGGCCCCGCGCTACACGGATCTGCGGGAGGGCCTGGCCGCCACCATTGAGTGGTACCGCACCCACGAGGAGTGGTGGCGCGCGGGCAAGGAAGAAGTCGAAGCCAACTATGCGAAGCAAGGACAATAAATAGCCATGAAGGTGCAGTCAACGGCCATCGAAGGCCTGCTCATTGTGGAGCTCGACGTCCACGGGGATAACCGCGGCTGGTTCAAGGAGAACTGGCAGCGCGAGAAGATGGTGGCGGCCGGCTTGCCAGACTTCCAACCGGTGCAAAACAACGTTTCCTTCAATGCGGAGAAGGGTGTCACGCGTGGGCTGCACGCGGAGCCCTGGGACAAGCTGGTCTCCGTGGCCTCCGGCCGGGCCTTCGGCGCGTGGTGCGATCTGCGTGAGGGCTCTGCCACCTTCGGGCAGCTGGTGACTCACGAGCTACGCGAGGACGTGGCGGTCTTCGTGCCGCGCGGCGTGGCGAACGGTTTCCAGGCGCTGGAGGCCTGCGCCTACTCCTACCTGGTCAATGACCACTGGTCCCCGGATGCGGAATACACCTGCGTCAACCTGGACATGGTGGACTGGCCGCTGGAGCCGACGGAGATCTCCGACAAGGACAAGGGGCACCCCGCGCTTGCCGACGTCTCCCCCATGCCCCCTCGCCGCATCCTGGTCACCGGGGCCAACGGGCAGCTGGGCCGCGCCCTGCAGAAATTCCTGCCCTCCGCTGGCTTGGGTGCGGTGGAGTTCTGCGGGCACGAAGATTTCGATATCACCAACCCGCCTGCCCGCCCGTGGAAGCAGTACTCCGCCATCATCAACTGCGCGGCCTATAACGATGTCAACGGTGCGGAGGACGATCGCGCCGCGGCCTGGGCGGTCAACGCTTCCGCACCGGCGAAGCTCGCGCGGATTGCGGCAGAGAATAACCTGACCTTGGTGCACGTGTCCAGCGACTACATCTTCGACGGTTCTAACGAGGTCCACTCCGAAAAGGAGATGCCTTCCCCGCTGTCGGCCTACGGGGCGTCGAAAGCCGCGGGCGATACCGCCGCGCAAACCGCCCCGCGCCACTATGTCATCCGTACCTCGTGGGTCTTTGGCGATGGCGCCAACTTCATGTCCACGATGCGCTCGCTGGCGAATAAGGGGGTCAAGCCCTCCGTCATCCACGATCAGCGCGGGCGCCCCACCTTTGCCGAGGACCTCGCCAAGGGCATCATCCACCTGCTCAAGACCGAAGCCGAGTACGGCGTGTACAACATCTCCAACTCCGGTGATGCGGTGGGACGCGATGAAATTGCCATGGCCGTCTTCACCGGCGTGGGCCAGGACCCTGCGGATGTCACGCCGGTGAGCACCGAGCAGTACCGCGAGATCGCCGGGCCCGAGGCTCCCCGCCCGAAGGAGTCCACCTTCGATCTGTCCAAGATTGAAGCCACCGGCTTTAAACCTATGAATTGGCGGGCCGCTTTGGCACTCTACCTGGGGCTTTACCCAGCATAACACTCAACATAACACTTAACTTCCCACGTGTTATGTTATGTGTTATGTTGAGTGGCATGTAGAGAGAAAGGCCTGCTCATGACCCCTTCTGAGCTTGATGAGTTAATTGCACAGCTGCGAGTTATCGGCAGCGATAAGCAATCCGTAGAGGTAAAATCTTCCGTCAGCAAGGAAGTACTTTCCACGCTCAGTGCCTTCGCAAACGGGGACGGCGGGACGCTCATCATCGGCCTTTCAGAGCAGGACGGCTTCACCCCAGTTAAGAAGTTCTCTGCCTCCACCGCCCAAGACCAATTGGAGACTCGCTGCCAACAGCTCATCCCGCCGGTCCGCCCGCAAATCGACATCATCGAATTTGAAAGCAGCAACATACTCGTCGCAGAGATTGACGAGCTTCCCGCGCGCGATAAGCCCTGCTATGTGGCCGAAAGGGGGCTGTACAAAGGGAGCTATATTCGCACCGGCGATGGTGATACGCGCCTGTCCCAGTACGAAGTAAATCGACTCGTTGAAGAGCACACACAACCAACCTGGGATGAGGACGCCATCCCGGATGCCACACTGGAAGACATTGAGGGTGCCACTCTTGACGCCTTCCTCCAAGTGCAGAAAGAGCGCCGCCCCAAGACCTTTGCGAATGGACAGGACACAGCCCTCAAGCGCCTGCGAGTCCTCAAGGACGGCCGCCCCACGCTGGCCTCACTTCTTGTCATGGGAGACTACCCGCAGGAGTTCTTCCCTCGATTAACGGTCACCTTCGCCCTGTTCCCCGGAACGTCGAAAGGTGATGTCACCACGGGCGTTCGCCTTCTCGACAGCGCTACCCTTCACGGCACGATTCCAGAGCTCGTGAGCGAAGGCATCGACATCGTAAAGAAGAACATGCGCACCGCCGGCTTTATCGGCGATAAATCCCGGACCGCACTTCCGGATTATCCACTGGTCGCTGTTCGTGAAGCACTAGTCAATGCGCTCATGCACCGTGACTACTCCCCGACCGCTCGCGGCAGTCAGGTGCAAATCAACATGTTCGTTGATCGCTTGGAAATCACCAATCCGGGAGGCCTATATGGCGGGGTTACTCTCCGAAATCTTGGAGAAGCCGGCGTCAGCTCTACCCGCAATCAACGCCTAGCCACGTTCCTAGAGGACATTCCCTTGCCAGAAGGCGGCGTCGCCGCAGAGAACCGCGGCACGGGCATCGCCACCATTCATCAGGCCTTAGCTGATGCACTCATGCCCAAACCGGAAATTATCAACCGGCTCGACAGCTTTACCATCATCTTCCACCGCCGCAGGGTAGCCACCCAGGAACGCTATGGCACCGCACGTGACCATGTGGAACACCTGCTCCACGGCAGCCCGTCCGTATCGACAACCGAATTAGTTGAGGCTACAAAGCTCAGCCGGACAGCGGTCCAGAAAGCACTGAATGAGCTCATCCGCGATAACATCGCCGAAAAGACTGAACCCGGACGCAGCCCTAAGCAGCGCTACAGGCTGCGCAAATAGAGCATAACACTCAACATAACACTTAACTTCCCACATGTTATGTTATGTGGGAAGTTAAGTGTTATGCTCGCCAGCCCGCGCCGCCGCACCCCAGCGCGAGACCCCTCCGATAAGCTTAAAGCCTATGAAGGGCATCATTCTCGCAGGAGGTTCTGGGACCCGCCTCTACCCCATCACCAAGGGCATCTCGAAGCAGCTCATGCCCATCTATGACAAGCCGATGGTCTACTATCCCCTGACCACCCTGATCCAGGCCGGCATACGCGAGATCCTCATCATCACCACCCCAGAAGACCAGGCCGCCTTCCAACGCCTGCTTGGCGATGGCTCCCAGCTCGGCCTCATGCTGCACTATGCGGTGCAGCCGCGCCCCGAAGGCTTGGCCCAGGCCTTCCTCATCGCCGAAGACTTCATCGCCGAGGATGACGTGGCCCTTGTCCTGGGTGACAACATCTTTGACGGCCACGGCTTCTCCACCGCGCTGAACGAATGCCACCGCCCAGACGGCGGCATCATCTTTGCCTACGAGGT
Source organism: Corynebacterium sp. MSK004 (assembly GCF_030232515.1). NCBI lineage: Bacteria > Bacillati > Actinomycetota > Actinomycetes > Mycobacteriales > Corynebacteriaceae > Corynebacterium > Corynebacterium sp. MSK004. The sequence continues at coordinate 509,368 of NZ_JASPKB010000001.1, forward strand.
CTCCGATCCGCAGCGCTATGGCGTTGTGGACTTTGACTCCGCAGGCCAGGCTCTATCCATCGAGGAAAAGCCCGCCGCGCCCAAGTCCAACCACGCTGTGGTCGGCTTGTACTTCTATGACAATTCCGTGGTGGAGATTGCCAAGTCCATCACGCCCAGCGCGCGCGGGGAACTAGAGATCACCGCTGTCAACGAGGAGTACCTGCGCCGCGGGCGGCTACGCGTCAAGCGCATGCAGCGCGGTGATGTCTGGCTGGATACCGGCACGGTGGACTCCATGAGTGAGGCTTCGGCCTACGTCGAGGTGATGCAGAAGCGTACCGGCACCGTCATTGGTTCGCCGGAGGTCGCAGCCTTTGCGGAAGGCTTCATCGATGCCGCGGCACTCACGGAGCTGGCAGAGCCCCTCCTGAAGTCCGGCTATGGCCGTTATCTTCTCGCCGCTGCCCAAGAGGGCTGAGACCGAGGTACATATCGATCAAATAAGGTCCGAAAACCAACGGAATCTGAGGCCTTATTTGATCGATCCGTACGTGCTTAAGCCTCCCCGCCTAGTTTCAGGACGTCCTTAAGCATCCCCGCCCTGTATCAGGAGCCGCCTCACCCAAACGGGTCTAAACGCGTTAAGGTAATCGCATGCCTAGTTCATCCTCTCGCCCCACCAGTGATTCGAAGAAATCAGCGCTATCCACCATCAGCCCCGTGGCATGGGGATTGTTGGTGATCGTTGTTATCTTGGCCGTCATCATTGGCTTCCTGCTTGCAGAGCGCACCTCTTCCGGCGATGAAAGCACTCCCGCAGCGCAGGAGACCGCAACGAGCACGGCGACAGCCGAAGACCTGGCGAAAGATGCCGCCAAGGCCACGCCCGGCACGAAGTTCTCCGATGGGAAGGGTGACCCGATGATGTTCGGGCCCGGCGGTGACACCATGTCTAGGGATATCACGGTGGTACACCGCAAAAAGGAGAACGATCCTTTCGCCGTGGGTGCGGTGGATGCGCCCGTGGTGATTTCGGAGTTCTCCGATTTCGAGTGCCCGTTCTGCTCCCGCCACGCCAATGTCACCGAGCCGGATATCCTTAAGAAGTACGTGGAAAAGGGCCTGGTACGCATCGAGTGGAATGACTACCCTGTAAACGGCCCCGCCGCCATCGAGGCCGCCAAGGCTGGGCGCGCGGCCGCGGCGCAGGGTAAGTTCCAGGAGTTCAAGCACGAGCTCTATGCCGCCAGCAAGGACATCAGTGGCCACCCGGAATTCGGCATCGAGGACTTCATGAAGTTTGCCAAGAAGGCGGGCGTTGCGGACCTGGATAAGTTCCGCCAGCAGGCCACGGATGATACCTACACTGAGGTCGTTGAAACGGCCACCAGCTATGCCTCCCAGATCGGCATTACGGGCACCCCGGCATTCGTGGTCGGAGATCAGTTCGTCGGTGGTGCGCAGCCGCCCGAGGCTTTTGAACAGATCATCCAAGAGCAGCTGGGAAAGGCGGCCAATGCCTAAACCACCGCTGATCGTGTGGGTCTTCATCGCGCTGGTTATTGTGACCGCCTTATTGGGCGGTTATGCAGTGGGGGTGAGCCTGTGAGCATCGGAATCTTCGGCGCCGTCATCGCCGGCGTGCTGACCTTGATCAGCCCCTGTTCAGCGCTGTTGGTGCCAGCCTTCTTTGCCTATGCCTTCGATTCGCAGCGCCAGCTGCTGTTCAAGACTTTGGTCTTCTTTTTGGGTCTGTGTACCACGCTCGTGCCCATCGGCATGGGCTTGGCCGCGGTGCTGGCGCAGTATCGTAGCCAAGTCATCACGGTGGCGGGCTGGATCATCATTGCGCTGGGAATCTTTACCGCCCTGGGCGGTGGCTTCCGCATCCCCGGCATGGATGCCCTGTCCGGCAAAGCACGGGGCAAAGTGTTTCTGCTCGGCGCGGTTTATGGCTTCGCCGGCTTTTGCGCGGGCCCACTCCTGGGCGCTGTCCTCACCACGGCCGCTGCGTCGGGAAGCGCGCTCTACGGCGGGCTCATCATGGTGGCTTATGCCGCGGGCATGGCCGCGCCGCTCTTTGTGCTGGCTGCGCTGTGGGAGCGCCTCGATGTGGGTTCGTGGTCGTGGCTTCGCGGACGCGAAGTCACTCTGGGCCCCGTGCGCACGAATACCCTCTCCCTCGTATCGGGCGCATTCTTCGTGCTCATCGGCGTGCTGTTTATCTTGAGCTACGGCAGTGCAACACTACCCGCAGTCTTAAGCACGGATGCGCAGTTCGCGGTGCAAGAAAAAGCCCGCGCCTTCAGCGCGGGCGTGGCGGATGCGTGGGTCTGGTTCGGACTTTCACTCGCCGCCACGGTGGTGGCAGGAGTAAAGGCCGCCCGCACGCCGGCCTAGAGCTAAGCTCTAGGCCAAGGTTTAAGAGTTAGTAACCGCGCGCGACGTACTCATCGATGCGCGCTGCCTCAGCGCCAATGGTGGTCTCATCGCCGTGGCCCGGCAGGACGCGGGTCTCCGGCGGGAGGTTCAGCACGCGATTGCGCAGGGACTCGATGATGACGTCGAAGTCGGAGTACTTGCGGCCGGTGGCGCCGGGCCCGCCGTTGAAGAGAGTATCGCCCGACAGAAGCGTGGCCTCGTCCGCAATGTAGAGCACCACGCATCCCGGCGAGTGGCCCGGCGTGTGGAAGACCACGAAGTCGCTATCGCCCACGGTAAAGAGCTGGTTATCCTCCAGCGGAACGAAGGTCGCGTCCTCGTGCGTTTCCTCCCACAGGGGGCGGTCATCCGGGTGCAAGTAGATGGACACATCGAAGTGCTCAGCCACCTGGGGAGCGAGCTCGCAGTGGTCGTTGTGCGCGTGGGTGAGAATAACTCCCTTGACCGTGCGCTGGCCCACCTCTTCGATGACGCGCTCCGCGTCGTGGGAAGGATCGATGATGTAGCACTCGGCGTCGCTAGTCGCGCTACCTGCGGCCAGGATGTAGACGTTATTGTCCACGTCCCACTCGCCGCCGTCGAGGCGGAACTTTCCTGAAGTTACAAACTGTTCAATGATCATTTACAGCTCCACTACGGATCGAAGTACCTTGCCGGCCTTCATGGTAGCGAAGGCCTCTTCCACGTCGTCGAGACCAATGCGCTCGGTCACGAAGTCCTTGAGCGGGAAGCGGCCCTGCAAGGAGAGGTCGACGTACATGGGGAAGTCACGCTCCGGCAGGCAATCGCCATACCAGGAGGACTTGAGTGAACCGCCGCGGCCGAAGAAGTCAATGGCCGGGACGTCGAAGCGGCTGGTGAGGTTCGGCACGCCCACCATGACCATGCGGCCGGCCAGGTCGCGGGAGTAGAAGGCCTGGCGGGTGGTAACGGGAATGCCCACGGCGTCAATGGCCACGTCGGTGCCGAAGCCCTCGGTGAGCTCGCGGACGGCCTCGATGACCTCTTCTTCGGACTTGTCCTTCGCCGCAACCGTGTGGGTAGCGCCGAACTTCTTAGCCAGCTCCAGCTTGTCCGGGTCCAGGTCCACGGCGATGACCTTGGAGGCACCAGCCAACGCCGCGCCGGCGATGGCCGCCATGCCCACGCCACCGCAGCCGAAGACCGCGACGGACTCGCCGCGCTTGACGTCTGCGGTATTCACCGCAGCGCCCAAACCGGCCATCACGCCACAGCCCAGCAGGCCCGCGGCGGCCGGATCCGCCTCCGGGTTGACCTTTGTGCACTGGCCTTCGTGGACCAGGGTCTTCTCGGCGAAGGAGCCGATGCCGAGCGCCGGGCTGAGCTCAGTGCCGGCATCCTTATCCCCGTCCGCGAGCGTCATCTTCGCGGAGGCGTTGTGGGTGTTGAAGCAGTACTTCGGCTCGCCCTTCTTGCAAGCGCGGCACTCGCCGCACACCGCGCGCCAGTTCAGGACCACGAAGTCCCCGACCTCGACGTGGGTGACAGCATCGCCCACGCGCTCGACGACGCCCGCAGCCTCGTGCCCGAGCAGGAAGGGGAAGGCATCCTCAATATCGCCATCGCGGTAAGCCAGGTCGGTGTGGCAGACACCGCAGGCCTGAATCTTGACCACGACATCGTGCTCGCCCGGGGCGGGCACGACGATGTTGACGGTCTCGACGGGCTCGCCCTTCGCGCGCGCAATCACGCCGCGGACAACCTCCGCACCTTGCTGGGAGTTGTTTTCATTTACGTTTTCATTAACAGTCATGCTCGCGAGGGTACGCGAAAGGCCCGGGCGGCGTCGCCCGGGCCCAACAAGATTCAAATCCCTCTAGAAGCTAGCGAGGTGGTTGGCCACAAACTCGTGACCGCGAGCATTAATGTGCAGCGGCAGGTTGCCCGGCCCCGCGGAGAAGTCCACCAGACCCGCCCATAGGCGCTTGTCGGCGTCGGCACACATACCGCGATCCCAGGTCATTGGCTTCATGTCCACGAACTCGGTTCCAGTAGCGCGCGCCAGGTCCACCTGCATCCACTGCGCGACGTTTTCATAGCGCTGCACCATCGGCAGGGCCGTGGCGTCGGCCGGCTTCGGACCAAAGTGGATAAGGCAGTAGCGGTCGCCCGAGCCGATGGTCGGGTAACCCACAATCTGGATGCGTGCATTGGGGGCTGCCGCGCGGATCTTGTGAATCAGCGGCGCGTTGGCACCGACCCAGCGGGCGCGCAGGTCACCGTCGGAAAGCCCGGCGTTGTTGTACGTGTCGTTGAAACCGCTAGAGAAGAGCACGCGCTGCGTATCCCCGCTGAGCGCGCCGCGGCGAATAGCATCGTCGATCTGCGCGTTCACCTGCGGCCCCTGGGACATGGACACAGCACCAGAGCAGGAGAAATCCGCCACCGGCATACCCAGCTTGGCAGCGGTGCGCTTGGCGTAGTTATTGCCAGACGGGCAGTTCAGGCTCGGATTGCGCTGAGAAGAGCCCACCCGCGAGGCAAGGTAGGTATCAAGTTGCGGATCCGCCAGCACGGAATCACCAAAAGCGACGAGGTTTCGCTCGCCGGCAACTGCCTGCGGAGCTTGGGACAGGCCTACCGCCACGAGGAGGGAGGCGCAGAGAGCAGCGATGCGCTGAGTAGACTTCACGTGACTAATGTCCTTCCGAAAGAGTATGTTCTAGACCGAAACCATAATAGACTACGTTGACGGTCTAAGCTTATGTAACAATAGCAACACCTTTAACAGTTTGTAGTTTTAATTGTGGCGAGTCCGCCGTCTCCGTAACCTCTTCTCCCCTCCCCTCGATGAGAACCTTATGAAGCTTTCTGATGTAACCTTCCACGCCGCCGCCCTCGCGCGCTTTATCCCTTCGCTCTTCCGCGCCGGCCTCATTAGCCCCGCCGGCGGGCCACGGGCGGTGGCCCTGACTGCGCCGGTCCTCGCGCGTTACCGCTTCACCACCGCCCGCGAAGTAGAGCAGGCATACATGACCTGCCCGGAACGCCTGGCGCTTATCGACGACGACGGGGCCCTCACCTACCGCCAGCTGCGCGAAGAATCCCAAACCTTCGCGCGCTGGCTGCTGTCTTTGGGGCTGGAGGAGATTCGCCTCGGCGTGATGGCCCGCAATGGCCGCGGCATCATCACCCCGCTGGCTGCCAAGGGCTATGCGGGGGCACACATCTTTTTGCTCAACGTCGGTTCCTCCCCCGAGCAGCTTGCCGGGTGCATTGAGGAAAACCGCATCAACGTGCTCGTTATCGATGATGAATTCATCGACCGCCTCGACAGCTCTAGCACCATTGCTGGCCTGCACGTGGTGATTGGCCACGAGTCCGGTAAAGAGATCCCTACCGAGCTGGCGCAAGCGGCAACGCTGCGCAAGATCGTGGAGAATCCGCGGGACGTCGAGAAGCACAAGCTTCCCACTTGGCCCAAGCACGGGCATATCGTGCTGATGTCCTCCGGCACCACGGGCATCCCCAAGGGAATCATGCGCCCGGAACCGACGCTGCCGGTGGTGGTTGCGTCCATCGTGGATGCGGTGCCGTGGCGCGGGGACCAGAAGGTGCAGATGACCGCCTCCATCTTCCACACGTGGGGCTGGGCCTGCCTCAACATCGCGTTGGGCCTGCGCAATACCATCGTCACCCGCCGCGTCTTTGACCCGGCGGCCGCACTGGATGATATCCAGCGCTACCAGCTCGATGGTCTGCTTTCCTCCCCCGTCTTCTTCCGCCAGATGGTTGAGGTTGACCCGGATTCGGCCTTCGATACCTCGAGCCTGAAGTTCATTGCCTCCGCCGGGCATGCGCTCACCCCGGAGATCGTCAAGGAAACCCACGAGCGCTTCGGCCCGATTCTCTGCAATGTCTATGGCTCCACGGAGCTGGCGCTGGCATCGACGGCCAGCATGGAAGAGGTGGCCAAGGATCCCACCATCGGCGGCAAGATTGCCTCCGGCACAAAGCTGCGCATCCTCGATGAGGAAGGCAACGAGGTTCCCCGCGGTGAGGTCGGTGAGATTTACCTGACCAACTCCACCGCGCTCATTGGCTATACCAACCCCAAGATCCCGCTCAACAAGGTCGATGGCCTCATCTCCATCGGGGACTTGGGTTATATCGACCCCGAGGGCTACCTGCATGTGGTGGGCCGCGCGGATGACATGATCATTGTCGGCGGCGAGAACGTGCACCCGCAGTCGGTGACGGAGGTGCTCGAGGCCATGCCGGGCATCGCGGAGGTGCATGCCGGCGGCGTGGAGGATGAAACCACCTTCCAGCGCATCGCCGTGTGGGCGGTGACTACGCGGGATGCCCTGGGCAACACCGTGACTGCCGATAGCATCCGCACCTGGGTCCGCGAGAACCTCGCCGACCACTCCGTGCCGCGCGACGTCCACTTCTTGGACAAGCTGCCGCGCAATGCCACGGGCAAGGTGGTGCCGCGCCTGTTGCACGGCACCGACTAGCCCATCGCCCCCCTGCGATGGGCCGGGTTAGGTTAGCTGCTGCACTTGACGGTTGCAGCAACCTCGCCTGGTTGGGTATGGCCCTCGCGAGCGATGTCGACTCCGGCGACCTGCTTGGCCGTCGGGCACACCACCGGGGTGATGAGGTTGACGCCGCGCTCGCGCAGCTTCTGCGCCTCCACCGCGATGATCGGTGTGCCGGCGGTGACTGTATCGCCCTTCTTGGCCAGGGCGGTGAAACCTTCGCCCTTGAGCTCCACGGTGTCGATGCCGATGTGAATGAGCAAGTCCAGCCCATCCGCGGTCTTCATGCCGAAGGCGTGGCGGGTCTTGAAGACCATGGTGATGGTGCCGTCGACCGGGGCGCAGACGTCGAAGGCATCGACGGCATCAGGCATCACCGCGAAGCCTTCGCCCACCATGCCCTGCGCAAAGGACGCATCCGGGACCTGGGAAAGCGCGACGACGTCACCGGCGAACGGGGCACGCACATCCACGTCAACGGCATCACCACCAGCGGTATTACCGCTGACGCGCTGAGCGGAAGCGGCGCTGGCTCCAGCACCTGCGGCGCTCGCAGCACCCGCCGTGGCGAGGACCGGAGAACCGTGGCGCAACTGGTGGCTGACCTCGTCATACATGAATTGCACGGCCGGGCCCACGATGACCTGGACGCTCTTCTCCGAGGGGTGGATGACGCCGGAGATGGCGGCGCGTTTGATCACGGAGTCGTCGACAAGCGCGCGCTCCTTCACGCCCACACGCAGGCGCGTGGTGCAGTAGTCCAGTGAGTCAATGTTGTCCTTGCCGCCGAGGCCCTCGATGATGCGCGCGGCATCACGAGCAGTCTTGTCATCGCCGGTAGCGGAATCCTCCATGGGGTCTGCTACCGCATCGTCCTCACCGCGGCCCGGGGTCTTGAGGTTGAGCCAGCCGATGAGGAAGTAGAAGATGACGAAGTACAGGGCGAAGAAGCCCACGCCCATGACCAGCAGCATGTACCACTTGTTGGCCAGCGGGTTCTGCGAGGAGAGCAACATGTCCACGAAACCGGCCGAGAAACCGAAGCCGGCGGTCCACTCCATAGTGGAAGCGATGAAGACGGACAGGCCCATCAGCAGCGCGTGCACCACGTAGAGCAGCGGGGCGACGAACATGAAGGAGAACTCCAGCGGCTCAGTCACGCCGGTGAAGAAGGAGGCCAAAGCACCTGCGGCCATCAAGGAACCGACGACCTTGCGCTTGCTCTTATCCGCGCGCAGGTACATGGCAAGTGCCGCGCCCGGCAGGCCGAACATCATGACCGGGAAGAAGCCGGCCTGGTAGCGGCCGACGACGCCCTCGACCGTGCACTGACCGTTGGCCCAAATGCCCGGGCAGTCAGCTGCGGAGGTGGCGGCCGCGGCTGCCTCGATGGTCTTCTGACCGGCCTGGAAGTTGCCGATGTCATTGATACCGATGACATCGAACCAGAAGACGGAGTTCAGCGCGTGGTGCAGGCCAGTCGGGATGAGCAGGCGGTTGGCCACACCGTAGATGCCGGCGCCCGCCGCGCCCAGGCCCTGGATGGAGGTACCGAAGTTAAAGAGCGCGTTGTAGATGAACGGCCACACGAAGTAGAGAATGCCGGAAATCACTATGGCGATGACGGCGGTAAGAATCGGTACGAGGCGCCGGCCTGAGAAGAAGGCCAGGAAGTCCGGCAGCTTGGTGCCGTGGAAGCGGTTATATACCCAGGCCGCCATGACGCCGGCGAGGATGCCGAAGAGGACGTTGCCGCCACCCACGGCGTTCCAGCCTTCCGAGGCCCATTCCAGGGCTTCATCGCCGGTCAGCGCGGTGGGGTCTTCGATGCCGCGGTAGCCGGCCACGGCCTCCGGGCCGAGCAGTTTCATAAACGTGGCGAAGGCCAGGAAGCCAGAGAGTGCCGCGGCACCGTTGGAATCCTTGGCCAGGCCGAAGGCAATGGCGATGGCGAAGATCCAGCCCAAGTTGGCCAGGACCGCGTCGCCGGAGCTGATCAGCAGCTGGGCGGCGAGGTTATCCGGGCCAGCCGCGCTGGAGATCCAGTAGCCAACACCACTGAGGATCGCCGCGACGGGCAGCACCGCCACAGCGCCCATGAGGGCTTTTCCGAGCCGCTGCAGCGGCCCCATGACATCGATTTTCATGCGAGGAGTCCTTTCACACTAGTAAGGAATTAGATGGAGTTTTTAGGAAAAGAGTGGGCGGTGCGGACGGTGCTTGTCCGCGAAAACGTAGTACTCGCGGTCCTCCAGCTGGGAGGCGGCGGCTTCATCGAGGATCACCGTGGCGCGCTGGTGCCACTGCAGGATCGACGCGGGGCAGTGCGCGGAGAGCGGGCCTTCCACCATGGCGTGGACCGCGCTGGCCTTGTTGCTGCCAGTGGCCAACAAGAGCAGGTGGCGGGCCTCACTGATGGTGCCCAATCCTTGGGTCAGCACGTGGCGCGGGACCTCGTCTTCGTTGTCAAAGAAGCGGGCATTGTCCTGCACGGTTTGCGGGTGCAGCGTCTTGATGCGGGTGCGTGATTGCAGGGAGCTCGACGGCTCGTTGAAGCCGACGTGCCCGTTGGCCCCGATGCCCAGCAGCTGGATGTCCACGCCGCCGGCATCACGGATGGCCTTGTCATAGGTGGCCGCGGCGGTGGCGGGGTCATCGGAGTCACCAGCGGGGCTTTTTACCAGGTCATCATCGAAATCCACGTGGCTGGTGAATTCGCGGCGGATGGTGGAATAGTAGGACTGCTCGTGGGTACGCTCCAGCCCGATGTATTCATCAAGCAAGAATGCGCGGCTGCGGGCAAAGCTCACCTCGCCGCGCTCATGGCGCGTAATGAGCTCCTTGTACATCGCTACCGGGGTCGATCCTGTGGCCAGGCCCAAGGTGGCGCCGGCGTTGGCGTAGTGCGCGAAGATGTCAGCGGCCTCCACGGCCACTTCGGCCGGCGTGGAGCGGATGAGGATTTCCATGAGATGCCTTCCTGTGTGTTTAAGAGAGTGGGATGTCCGCGCCGTCGACGATGACGCGCACCGGTTGGTAGTGAGAGTTAAGGCCAACCAGGTTGGCGCGCGCGCCAACCGCGATGCGGCCTAGATTCGTCTCCCCCAACACGTCGGCTGCCGTGGTGGAGGTAAAACGCACCGCCTCGCCCAGACCATGGCGCTCGGCGAAGCTGGCGAATTGCTGGGACAATGTAGAGGTGCCGCCCGCGATAGCACCGCTGGGCACGCGCGCGACTCCCCCGCTCACGGTGACAGGCAGCGAACCCAGCTCATAGTCACCGTCGGCCATGCCGGCCGCCGCCATGGCATCAGTGATGGCGAAGGCGCAGTGACTGTGAGCCATGTCCACGGCGCCGTCAACAAGATGCACACCATCTGCGATGAGCTCGACGGACACATCCCCCGCCTTCGCTGCGGTGAGCAAAGCCGCTACCGGGCCCGGCGCGCGGTGGTGAATAGAAGGCATGCCATTAAAGAGGTGCGTTCCGGTCACGGTCAGGCCGAGCTCCTTAGCCTTGGCGATAACGCTCAGCGTGGTGTCATAATCGGCCTCGGTGTGGCCCAGGCTGGCGATGATGCCATGCTCCGCGCAGACGTCGAGCAGCTTGTCGACGTTCTCCGTTTCCGGCGCGAAGGTAATCGAACGCAGGTGGCCGCGGGCCGCGGCGATGACCGCGCGGAAGAAGTCCGGGTCACCGGGCACGATGCGCGAGGGGTCCTGTGCGCCGCATTTGGCCGCAGCGATGAAGGGGCCCTCCATGTGGATTCCGGCGATCTCGCCTTCTTCAGCCAGCTGGGCTAAAAGCTCCGCCCGGGCGCAGAGTTCTTCTTGCGTGCCGGAGACCAAGCTGGCCAGCAGTGTCGTTGTGCCGTGCGCGCGGTGGAAGCGGGCGGCGGCTAGGCACTGCTCGTAGTCGCCGTTGGGGAATCCCCCGCCGTTGCCGCCGTGGTTGTGTAGGTCCACGAAGCCGGGCACCCACAGCAACGCATCCGAGTCCCCGGCGCGCCAGGCAGCCTCGGCTTGGGGGACGTCGCCAAGCACTATGCCCTCAATACTCTCCCCGAACGTGACGGCCCCAGCGCGCAGCTCGAAGTTTTCATCAATATAGAGGCCCTCGACGTGGCCTTTCTCCTTTGTCTGCATGGTTCATTCGGTCCCGCTTGTACGGGCTGACGTGGCGCAGCCCGGTTGACAATTCACTTGAAATTTATCAGGGCTACCAATTTTTGTGAACCACACTTCCTCCGAAGGGGGTGTGTGAGCGCAGATGGCTTTTAGCGCGTTAGGTGCACCGCGCGGAATGTCGAAAGGCCCGGCGAGCTACCAGCCACGGGTGACCACTCGGTCCCAAAGCGCGTTGCTCGCTAGCTCACCGGCGCCCGCTGGTGAGGTGCCAACGAACACATCTCTCGCATCAGGATCATCAGCAAGAATGTAGCGGAACCACGCGGTGGCGTAACTGTCCCCGAACTCTAGAACGTCCTTGTGGTCCGCGCCCAGGCGGCGGGCAATGATTGCCGGACCACCAGCTGATTCAAAGTTCTCCTGCAAGTCTGACCACGGACTAACAAGCCAGCGGTCCGAACGGCCATCGCTCGTCATCAGGAATAGCGGTTCCTCTACGTCAGCCGTGTTGTAGTCCCAGTCATTGGACTGTGCCACTTTGTGGGAGGCCGGGCTCGCCGCATACACAGCTGCTACCTCCGTGTGGGCCGCAGCGTTGATGGCACCCGCACCACCCTGTGAGTGGCCAAAAATGCCGACTCGTGATCGGTCCGCACGAGAATCCAGTTCCGGCAAGCGCTCAATCAAGTGCACGACATTCTCTCCTGTACCTGTGTGGGGAGTCTCATCGCCGACGACCACGAAGCCCCAACTAGCCAGGTGCTCCGCCACGGGCAGGTAGCTGCTCAACGGCGTGTTCGTGCCATTAGCCATGACCGCCGCCGGAAACGGTCCCGCGCCTGTCGGTGCCGCGATGGTCACGTCGCCATCACGCCGCACGTCGACCTCGTGCGGCCCCTCGCCCGCAAACGACGCTTCCAGCGGGCCACCTGTCTCAGCGCTATATCCGGCAGCCACGCCGTCATCACCGGTCACGCTGTCTGCGTCCACCCACTGCATGAATCCCACAAACCCTACAAACGCCACCACAATCACGGCCACCACGGCAATCATGCCAACCACAAGCTTTTTCATGCTCTGTATTGTGTTTCGCACGAGAGCGAAGGTCACTAGCGCTAGCACTACTTTTTCCTGTACACAGTGCAAGAGCTGCCTCCGCTACGCCCTTGAAATGAGAGACTCACATCATTACCTTGTTGTATGTAATCGTCATCACATATGGGAGAAATAATGCTTACCTCCGAAACGCTTTCCGAAGTAGTCACAGTAGGAGGTTCAGGTCCGTTCAGCGGCCAGGGCAACGAAACAGTTGCAGCCTAAATGCATCCCCCTAGAAACAGTGGTGACGAAGGACTTTCATCTATCTACACCTTGACCGCCACATATTTTTTATTGTCAGTGTGCGGGTCAATGACCAGCCTCTCGATTTCACTCCACTTCGCCGAACTCAACAAAGGCGAACTGTTGGTGGCAAGCATCTTCATCTCGGGTACTTGCGCTCAAGTTTTTGCAGTCCCCTTTCTGGCCCCACTCTTCAACAAATTCAACAGCTATCACATTGCGCTTGCTGCACTCTTCTTAGATCTTCTGGGCCTGTTATCAATGGCAGCCTATCCAGAGCCATTGATCCTCATTGTCGGAAATCTCGTCACCGCATGCTTAAGCGGACTGTCAATTCCATCCATTTTCACCATCGCTGACTCTCAGGTCGGCGAAGGACAGCAGGCGAAAGCCTTCTCCCTCTTGGACACAGCCCGACTTGGCAGTGGATTCCTTGGACCACCTCTAGGTGGATTACTACTGGACCAAAGAAACCTGCAGACAGCGCTCTTCGTTGAAGCTTGCGCCGTTGGAGTCTCGCTACTTGCTTTTTATTTCCTTTATAAATCCTCGCCCCCGAAAACACTGCTTCATTCAGAAACCAAAGATTCTTCACCGAGTTTTCTCCAGAAGGTCCTCGAAGCACCTTCCCTTTTGCTGAAGAATAGAAGCGCTCGGTCCGCGTTAACCAGCATTTGGGGAGCAATTATCTGCACCTCGATTTTCAACGTTTCGCTTGTCTTCTATGCGACACAGACCCTCCACGTCAGCGGTACGTTATATGCCATCATTGCCCAAGCATTTATCGTGGGCCGCATCTTTGGCGCACGGCTTTCAGCTCGCCTTCACTCACAGAACGCTGGGAAAGTCCTGGCCGGGGCAGGATTCGCTATGGGGTGTTTCATAGCTTTACCTGGACTATTTCCCTCATTGTGGCTCTGCATCCCATGTTTCCTCCTGGGCGGAGTCTGCAATGCTGCTCAGGTGGCCGCACTACGCATAATCGTTGTCGGATCCGTACCTGATGAAGTGAAACCCAAAGCCCTTTCTACGATGGGTTCAATTAACAGCTCCGCAATGCTTATTGGATACATCATCGGGGCACCTGTTGTAAGTGCCATCGGCCCAGCTGCGGCCCTTGTCGTATCAGGGTTTGGCACCTCTATCCTCACTCTGGGGCCAATTCTGAAGACCACCATGTACGGTGCCTCCGGTGACCAAGACTACGACAACAAATAGCATTCAATTCTGTAGTAAATCTACTGTCAGATGCGAGTTTTTGGTACCGGTGTGTTCAGAAGACTGAAATGGTAGCGGTGTGGTGAGGGGCCTGACCCCCGGAAAGTAGACACGTCGGGGGTTAGCTATGCTGCTCGGGTCAGTGTAGCTGATGTGAGTGCTTC